>JAUBOH010000271.1:0-9374 GCA_036700145.1 Microcoleus occultus BM001215366 | reverse complement strand
GTGGTGGCAAAAATAATATTTTTGCCACCACTCCCATTATTTAAATAATAACATGAAAAGTCCACTAAAGTCAATAGGTAATCCTTCTTTTTTAGGGCGGAGCAGTTATTGACAGTAACGTAGAATTATAGCAAACGCCAAATTAGTTAGGACAAAAGAGGGAATTTTTAACCGCAGATGCACGCAGATGAACTTCGGCAGATATTGATAGTTGCGAGAAGTTTAATATTATGATTTTGAACAGGCGAAGTTATCAAGTAATTTTACTGTTAGCGGGGCTATGGCTGGTTGTGGAGTTAGCCTCCCGCGTTGCGGCAGAAATTCTCTGGTTTCAGGAAGTTGGATATATTCAGGTTTTTGTGTTAAAGCTGAAAACTCAAGGGTTGCTAGGGGTAATTCCCACTGCTATTTCTGCTGTTTTTTTGCTGGCAAATTTGGCTTTAGCACGCCGCCTGCAACATCCGGCAGAAAACATAAAATCAGCGGTTGCGGAGGCGCTATTCGCTTCACCGAGGGCAAACAAAACGGGGAAGAATTACCCATTAGCTGCTGCTAAATCTCAAATTACCTTTTCGTGGCTGCTGTTGGCGGTATTCGGATTGAGTTCGATCGCAACTTTGACAGTAATTCACTGCGGGCTGTTAGCTGCAAACAGCCTCACCTATACCGAGATTGGTGGGAATTTGCCTGCACCGCCCGTGCAGTTTGGAATTGAGTCAATCCAGCATGGGGCGGTGCAGCTATTTTATCGCTGGTGGCAGTTGGGCTTGCTGCTGGGGACAGTGTTAGCTGTGGCAATTAAGCCGGATTTTTGGCTGCAGGCGATCGCCCTTGTTCTCAGTTTGGCGATCGGGTTAATTGCCGTCAGTTGCTGGACAAATGTTTTACAATATTTCCACCCCACTAATTTTAACACAACCGACCCTCTGTTCAACCAAAATATTAGCTTTTATGTATTTATTTTCCCGATTTTAGAGTTGCTAGGCTTCTGGCTAACAGTTGTATTTTTGTACGGTTTAGTATCTTGCGCTTTAACCTATTTATTATCGGGAAATAGCCTGAGTCAAGGGATATTTTTGGGGTTTTCGCGATCGCAACAGAGGCACTTGTACGGCTTAGGTGCAGGTTTCATGCTAGCCGCCGCATTCCGGTACTGGCTGGGGCGCTACGCATTGCTGTACTCGCGCGGAGACGTTACCTACGGGGCTAATTATGCTGACGTGACAGTGCGGCTGCCCGTTTATGGATTTTTGAGTATTTTGGCGATCGCGATCGCACTTTTGATGCTGTACCAGGTTTGCCAGTTAAAAATCAAAAATCAACTCATCAAAAAGATTATTTTAGCGTGGCTGAGTTTAAGTTTTTTCGGAGGTTTGATGCTGCCAAAAATTGTGCAGCAACTCATAGTCAAACCCAACGAACTAGCCCGAGAACAGCCGTACATCCAGCGCAGCATTGCCTTTACTCAAGAAGCCTTTGACCTCAAAAGAATCGAAATAAAAACTTTCGATCCAGCCGGGAAACTTACCTATGCCGACTTGGAAAAAAATCAACTTACTATCAGCAACATCCGCCTCTGGGACAAACGACCGCTGCTGCAAACCAACCGACAGTTACAGCAAATCAGACCCTATTATACATTTCCTGATGCCGATATCGATCGCTACACAATCAAAAACTCCACAGCAAAAAAGGGAGAGGCCCAAAGCCAACAAGTGATTTTGGCTGCGCGGGAATTAGACTACACAGCAGTTGCGCCAGAAGCTCAAACTTGGGTAAACGAACACCTGGTTTACACTCACGGTTACGGCTTTACTCTTTCTCCCGTAAATACAGTCGGTGTCGGGGGTTTACCCGATTATTTTGTCAAAGATATTGGAGTTGCAGCCCAGACAGGAGAGACTGCTTTGGAAGTAACTAGCGATCGCATTCGGGCCAGTATCCCGATCGGCTACCCGCGCATTTACTACGGCGAAGTCACCGATACAAACGCGATGACACAGACAAAAGTCAAAGAATTCGACTATCCCAGCGGCGAAGACAATGTTTACAATACTTACAGCGGTAGGGGCGGAATTGCGATCGGTTCTATCTGGCGCCGCTTGCTTTTTGCTAACTATCTCAGAAATTGGCAAATGGCGCTAACCCGCAATTTTACACCAGAAACTAAGCTGCTGTACCGCCGCAATATCAACAAAAGAGTCCGGGCGATCGCTCCTTTTTTGCGCTACGATTCCGACCCCTATTTAGTAGTAGCAAACGCCAATCTTAGCAAAGATGATATAGAAAAAGTAACAGATGAAATTGGCAATGAGATTAAACCTTCACCCTCAGCAACTGATAAATCTCCCAACTATCTGTACTGGATTATCGATGCCTATACAGCCAGCGATCGCTATCCGTATTCCGACCCGGGAAATCATGACTTTAACTACATCCGCAACTCCGTAAAAGTAGTCATTGACGCCTACAACGGGTCTGTTGACTTCTACGTTGCCAATCCCTCCGACCCGATTATCAACAGTTGGATGGCTATCTTTCCCGGACTCTTCAAACCCCTTGACAAAATGCCTCCGGCCCTCCGCAAACATATCAGGTATCCCGTAGATTTGTTGAGCGTTCAATCCGAACGCTTGCTAACTTATCACATGGAAGACCCGCAAGTATTTTACAATCGGGAGGATTTGTGGCGAGTTCCCAACGAAATTTACGGCAGCGAACAGCAGCCTGTAGCACCGTACTATTTGATTACGAAACTGCCAACGGAAACAGCAGAAGAATTTATTTTGCTATTGCCGTTTACACCAGTAAGTCGCAACAATTTAATTGCTTGGATTGCAGGGCGATCGGACGACAGCAATTACGGCAAATTGCTGCTGTACCAATTCCCCAAACAGCGATTAGTTTACGGCCCAGAACAAATTGAAGCTTTAATTAACCAAGACCCGATTATTTCCGAACAAATATCTCTGTGGAATCGCCAAGGTTCAAAAGCAATTCAAGGCAATTTATTAGTAATTCCGATCGAACAATCGTTGCTGTACGTTGAACCTCTTTACTTAGAGGCAGATCGCAATAGTTTACCAACCTTAGTCAGAGTGATTGTCGCCTACGAAAACCGCATTGTCATGGCCGAAAATCTCGACGCGGCACTCAAGGCACTTTTTCAAGCAAAATCTACCAATAAACCAGCAATTGTCCGACCGGTAGAAGGAACTCAACCGGCTTTAAAGAGTGAATGAACCCCTTTTGATACAGAGAGAAGAGAAAGGGAGAAAGTTTTATATGTTTAGATATTTTATAATTTAAATTACTGCGATTTTTGTTCGCTAGCAGCCTTCACATCTTGCCACCAAACATCGACATAGGGCCACATCAATGTCTCGTCTCCTCCAGAGTCTAGTCGCACTGTCACCTCATAACGGTTAATATGCGTGAGTTTGCCAGTTTTGCCATTCAAATACAATTGTTTGGGATTGTCGGTGCGAATTTCAACCCTTTGATTCAACAGCGGCTGCATCTGCTTTGAAGAACCATGAAATGGATTTTTGCCTTTCAGCATATAGCCGCAAATCAAAGATAAGTACATTGAAGCTATGAAAAATACCGTACACAAACCCACAATTAGCAGTATTTTTTGTTGCGAAAAATTGGTATAAACGCTCGTAACTCCTACTATCATAATTCCGGCCCACAAAAAAGCTGCCAGGAACAGCCCATCTCCCTGAAACAAGAAGCTACAAAAAGATACGAGCACTACCTGACAACCAAATAATGCAGCCACCCAACTCCACCCAGTTAGCAACGATGCAGATAGCAGCCAATTCATGGCTACAGTCAGAACGATCGCCATTGCTATTGCTCGCATTGGCATCTCATAATTATAGTTCTTAAACGGAAGAATATTAAACAAAACAAAAGCATAAGTAAAAGCGGCCAAAGCAAGTGCTAATCCACTAATTATTTCGTTCCGGTTCAGCATTGTTAAATTAGGTGGCAAATGGTTAAATCTTACTTAATATTACTGCCGCTCGAACAACCGCAATAAAATTAGTTTGCAGCATCGGAATGCAAGTCCTGATGTTTTTTATGAGGACTCAAGTCCTCACTGCCAACTTTATAATAATTACTTGGCCGGACATAATACAGCATATTCCACGTTTGTGAAGTACACCCCGGATCGATAAATCCCCGTAGGGACACGGCATTGCCGTGTCCCTACTACACTTTATGAATCGGGAATACGCTGTATAATGTTGTATCACATGGCGATCGAGCGCGAGGCAAAGGATCTAAATATTCATTTCCCGGTCTAACCGGGAAACGATAAAAATCAGCTAATGAGAAATGTCCTAGCCTTTAACTTTCACCTGCTCGTAAATTACAAACCCAGCCGCCGGTACAGTCAGCGAAATACATTTTACCTTTCTCTCCTCAACCTGCACTTTACTATCAACCTGTGCTTTATCGGTCGAGTAAATACATTTAAAAAAGTCGCCGACTTGGTGTAAATTGTAGTCGATATTTACCCAAACTGTCAGCGTGCGATCGCCCGAGGTATTAATCGCCAAAACCATCTCATCTTTGTCCAACAAACGCGACCAAGGAACAACTGATCGAATCTCGTTCCCCAACATTCGCGGCAAACCAAAATCTTCACCATTACCCGAAATAGGCCGCAAATATTGGCGTCCCCGCCGCAAAGTAATTTTTTGTTCCCGGATCTCAAGAATTTTTGCTAATTCTCGATAAACCGGATTGTCTTCATTAAAAAAATGCCTTTCTCGACTTTGAAAAGAGCCAAATTTGCCGCCAAACATGGTCTCTCTGATGTAGCGATCGCTATCTCCCGCCCCATTAAAACACTGTTCTGTACCGTAATAAATGCAAGGAATGCCCAAAGTCATCGCATTCAGAGCTAAAGCATTTAATACTACCTTTTCCCCATTTTCTGTCGCACAAAAACGCGACTTATTGTTTCCTTTTTCCACCATGTCGTGGTCATCAAACATCGTGACCACTTTATTTTTAAACCAAACGTGAGACTCTTTTTGAACCAGCAGAGAATTGCGAAACAAAGAAAAATAAACACTGGGGTCGCGATACCCTTTTACCATATAGGCGAGGCGATCGGGGATTTCGCTAATTCCTAAAGCCGCATTTAAACCAGTCAGCTCTAAAGTAGAAAACGCTTGTTTGCGCCCTCCGGTAATCTCGCCGATCAAGTAAAAATTTTCCTTCCCTATTAACTGAGCAAACTCGTGGATAACTTCAGCAAATAAACGATTTGCACCCAAATCCACGTGCTTGACGGTATCAACACGAAATCCATCGATATCGGCATAAGCCATCCAAAACTTGTAAGCTTCGCAAAGATTTTCCAGCGCCCCAGAAGGCTGGTAAAAATCTGTGCTTCCTTCACCTGTATGGATATCTTTCAAACTAAAAAAATCTCCTTCCACATACTCAGGGTAATTATCCCAATTTCGGATATAACCTTTTTTGGTATAATTGGATGTATCTTGAAATTCTGCTGGCCAAATTGCTCCGTTAGGGAAAGCTTCGGGATATTTTACTAAATCGATAGGCCCGAAAGGAATAGTCGGTTTGCCTTCTTTGTCGTTAAATCCTTTCACCGGATACGGCCCGGGCCAAAAAGGATTTTCAGCATCGTAAGTGAATACATCTCCAACATGGTTTAGAATAATATCCAGAATCACGTAGATGCCATTTTGGTGCGCCGTTTCCACCAGTTCTTTCAAATCTTCGCGAGTGCCGAAATGAGGATCGACATCGAGAAAATTTTGAATGCCGTAACCGTGATAGCTTTCTTGAAAAGCAACTTGTTTAAAAATCGGGCTTACCCATAGCGCTGTCACCCCCAAGCGTTTCAAATAGCCAATTTTAGTTGAAAGTCCTTTAAGACTCCCTCCCAGCCATTTTACGCCGGCTTCCCGCCACTGCTGCGCCTCCTCTGGGGTTTTAATAGCATTGCCGCTATCTGAGGGGGTAAACATCGGAGTTGTCCCGCTAGTGACGAGTTTTCCCCGAGCGTCTTTGTAACCGTTTTCTTTGCCGTCAGAAAAACGATCGAGCATTAAAAAATATAGCACTTGGTCTTCCCAAGCAACAGGAGAAGGAAAAAATTTGCGCGATCGCAAAGATGTAAAATCTAATTCCGCTAATGTTTTCTCGCTCATTTTTATATGCTCCCAATCTGCGAATAGTTTGCACTCAACTTGGTGGGCAATTTCAGATTAACGCTATCACAGACTTTTGCTGCTTGCTGTCGAGGGTTACAGTCCTGATTGAAGGTAGAAGGCGAAATTTTCAGATCAACAGATCATTTAGGGTCGATCGACTTAACAAATTGTTGCACAGGCTGCGGTAGAGCCGGCACAAAAGTCTTTCTAAAACCCCTAACATCGAACACTCGCCACAAAATACCCACGGCTACCGTCAAGAAAAATAACGCTCCCAAAAAATTGAACGCACTAGACACAAAACCGCCGCCCCTTTTTTTCGGAGGCGTAATATGTTTCATGCGATACACAGCCGGCTCGTAATCTCTCGGCTCCTCACGACTGCGGGGCGGTGTTTTGGGGCGCTTCTTCGCACTGCTGCTCCCTGTCAAACCGGTTTGATTAGTTTTAGTAAAACTGCTGGGCGACTTCAACTCAGAAGTGGCGCGCGTCCCCGTTAAATTGCTAGCAGAAGTCCCGGTTTTGCCAACAGCAGCATTCTGAATTCTGCTGTTAGAGCGCTGAGTCGATTGGCGTTCGGCGAGGGTACGCATCAAACTTTGCAATTGCTGAGTCGCCGCCGGCGGGCGTTCCCCTTTCCTCGCCCAATTTAACAGCATCGCCCCGGTAATCCCGCAGAGATTCGCAGCCCCCACAGAAGCCAGCCGCTTCAGCAGAGGCTGGCTGTTGGACACAAAAATCACCAATGCGTCGGGGTGTTCGGTAGCCAAACCGTAAACGCACTGAGCAGTTGCCACCACTAGCATTGCTGGCTTGCTTTGATTTTTGATCGAAGGTTCCAGAGCGCGGTGCGTTTCTTGAGCGTCCGTTGCAATCCAGCCGCTTTCGGCAAAAAAGCGCATAAACTCCCTAGCGACTTGCTCGACGGCCTGTTCTACCGCTTGGTCGGTGAGACGATCTATTTCGTCGTACACTACTTCCGGGATATAGCAAGTTCCCACCTTGGTATATTCTTGCCACACTTGGGTTCTGCCAGCCATCAAAACATCTGCATCAAAAGTTACCAATACAGGAGGAAGTTGATTAGCCATGACTTTATCCTAGATGCTCAGATAGATGATTTTTACTTTATCGATCGAGTTTAAACAAATTTTGGGTTGTACAGAAATCAACTTTGGTAATAGATAAATGGCCCGGGGGCGGGGAGCTTAATTGGAAATTAGTAGTTAGGAACGCGATCGCCCGGAAGTTCCCCAGTTCGATCGGCCAATTCCTAGATTTTACTAATTTACCGCAACCAGAGAGCCGATTACATGAAAGCCGCGCCGCTGCTGTTAGTTCCCGATTAAGAGACGGCCAGCCATTGCCGGAGTCAGCGGCAACAGCGCCACAATCATCAAGAACAAAGCTAGCAAACCCAAAGCCGCCCGAGCGTCGTCAGGCTCAGTCAGCTCGTTGAGGCTCGGCCGCTCCAGATTCCGCTGTAAAATCAGAATCACGATCGCCCAATACAAAGCCGCCTGATTGACTAAAGAAGCGATCGCCAGCACCACAAACGTCGCCAAAGTAGCGCGGCTGGCAATTTTCCTGCCGTAGATTGCTTGCACGATTCTACCCCCATCCAACTGTCCCGCCGGCATCAAATTAATCGCCGTTATTACCAAGCCCAACCAACCGATAACTACCAGCGGGTGAACGTCAACAATCTGCTGCTGCAAAGCCGAACCCAAAACCAGTTTTGCCAAAATTCCCACCAAAACCGAGCCCTTGAAAAATTCTGCCGGAATTTGAAACAAACTGCCGGGGTGAGACAAGAGCAAACCCGTTACCAGCATTAGCAGAGCAACTGTTCCCCCAGCCGCTGGCCCGGCAAAAGCGATGTCAAACAAAACTTTACGATTGGGCAGCAGCGACTCAAAACGGTCGATCGACCCAAAAGAACCTATCTGCCAAGTTGGTATAAAAAACGGCCAACTCAAGGGAACCTTGTACCGATTTGCCACCACTCTGCGAGCAATTTCGCCAGATCCTAAAACCGCCCAAATTCCCGCCGCCATTGGCATAACTTCTAGATATCTAGCAGGCGAGTTAAAGAAATCGAAACCCAGAAGCAAACCCGCTGTTTCCAAGCTGGTAGCAATTGTTGCCAACAGCAGCACGACTGCTAGGATTTTTTGAGATACGGTAGTTGGCTGCGGGTCGTTTGTGCTGGGTAAGATAATAACTACCGGCTTGTCGTCCTGATTTTCTACTAAAAACAGGCGGTAGCGATCGTTTAATCTTTCTTGCAAACTTGCCGTCAAACGCGAGTGTACTTGTTCGGGGTCTCCCCGGAGATTGCCTTTCAAGATTACCCCATCTTGATAGGGAATCGTTTCTGTAGCAAAGTAAGTATCGATGCCAAAGATGCCTTTAATTGCCTTGAGGTCTTCAACTGGAACGGGAATTATTTCTAATTCATTAGTTGCAGGCGATGTGACGATCTTAACGATTTCTTTGGCTGGTGGCCGCTGCGAGTCGGGGGTGGAGAAACCATCCCTTTGAGACTTTGCCGAAGCCGCATCAATTCGCGAGCTCGGCACTGCATCTGACCCAGCCTTCCGCAATTGCCTGCCCAGATAAATGTACAATCCCGTGGATGCCACGAGCAGCAACAATACCGCAACTAGATTGAGGTAAATCCCGGCGGCTAACAAACCAAAGAACAGCAGCCAGGGACTCATCAGCGCCACTGACTGCAGCCAAGCCAAAATTCCCAGTTTGCCGAACCCTCTGGCGCGATAAAATCCCCAACCCAGAATTCCCAGAGCTACCAATACCAGTGCAATTGTTGCCGTATTTTCCGATGCAATTACAGGCATTCCGGTTGCTTGGGCCAATACCGGCTTTAATCGGTCGATCGCGCTGCGCTCGAGTAATAGCATTAAATTTTGGGGATTATGAAATATAGTTGCTGAGAACATATCCAAACCTGTCGGAAACTAGCCCGATCACTAAGGATAACCCCTGATGGCCTTCATAGGCCCACAATCGGCTGCTGCTGCTGTTTTAACATCGCAGGATCTCGGCTATTGACACAACAGACTTTTTATGATATCACATCCGCTGTGACAAACATATATAGCAACCGCCACATCGGTATTGACATTCAGGAACTCATGAATATATCCT
>JAUBOH010000270.1:0-9375 GCA_036700145.1 Microcoleus occultus BM001215366 | reverse complement strand
CCTCAACATCTCAAAAACTGGTTTACTAATTGCTGCTACTGTACCTCATAACATCCGGAAGTGCTGTATATTGTCGGTTTTGAAGCTCATATTTTTCGCCGAATGCTTCGCCCCTACAGTAAATAATAAAGTTTATGTTATTGTCACTCGGAGTTTTAGGGATTAACGTAGAATAGGCGTGAATTAGTAGTGGAAAAAGTCGGAGTCACATGATTCACCCGATCGCTAATCGTATAATTTTACTGCGGCGTACTTACAGTGTCAATTGGCTTTTTGCATCTGCTGCGTGTGTGAGGGGGTAGGCCGATGATGCTTTCGATTATAGCTTTTGCGGCGGGAAATTTCTTGAGTCTTGTAAGGTGCGTCAGTGCGGAGATTTTCGATTGTTGAGCAGATAACGCACGCGCTCCGCACCCTACAGTTTAAGGTGACGGTTTATGGTTGAATGAAAATACCGATCGCATTATGAACTCTCGCCGCCGTTGACGGAGGTCGATCGAGCAAACTACCTCCCAAATACAAACTCGTCGAACTTCCCCCATCCAAATTTAAAGCCTCCACAGCACCCATTTGCTGCAATATCTGCGCGAGTTCTGCGAAATTTGGGCCGGCCCCCCCCGCGCGATTGTGCACCGCTACAATCAGCAAATTCCCCGCAGCAGTTCGCCCGATCGCACTTCTAATTGCTGTCTGTCTAACATACGCATCGCTAAACCCTTCCGCCTTCGCATCCAAAACCACTCGACTGTTTTGGACTAACACCGGCCCGCCGCCGAGAATATAAGGAAAACGGTTAAAATCAGCCGGAATTGTGTTAGTTTCCAAACGCAATAAAGTGCCGGGGGTGAATTGAGGGGCGATCGACAAATCGGAACGCAAAGCCAAAATATAACCGTTGGCTGGAAGTGGAAAAGCCGTTTTCCCGGCCGCACCTCCGGGAGATTGGCTGACAACTCGTGAAGCGAAGCTATCCCGTAGGGAATCGCCCGCAACTGTCACAACTATTTCATTGTCGGAAAACGGAGTATAAGTTGTTCCCCAATCTGGATTGTAGCGGCCGATTCCCGCTTCCACGTAGGCACTATTTAGCTGAGAAATCGGTAAACGTTGATTTGTCGGAGTTATCAAAGTTTCTTGCAAAGTCAAACGATTGATGACAAATTCGCCTCGATCGTTCCAGCCGATCGCCCCCCGGTTCAAAATGGGCCCGGAAAGCCATTTATTGTCCCGCCGAATTGCCCCTAATGCTAACCGATTAATTCGATTGAAAAAACCTGCATTAATTGCAGCCGCCGTTCCCGAAAGTTCGGCTGTTTGCAATAGCGGTGCAGTGCCTTTATCTGTCGGCGGATTACTCAAAACTGGTCGAATTTTCACACCAGCTTGACGCGGATTGACTTCTAAGGAAAATACTGGAAAACGCGCAGTTCCTATATTTTGATACTGCTGCCGCCACCGGACTCCCCGCGCCCAAACAATGTCTTTTTCTACTAGGGAATCTGGCCGAATGTCGATTACTAATCGATTGGGATTTCCCAGGCTGAAAACTTGCGGTCGCCAACCTAAAGGTATGGTAACTTTGACTCTCGTTTGATTCCCCGCAGGTTCGATTTTTAGTGACAGTAATTGTTGGCTGGTTGGAAACGTGCGCTGAATTAACGCAGGGGGAATTTTGGCATCAAGGACGATCGACCATTCTTGACCGGCGATCGCCTGTAATGGGGTTATTTGCAGCGGCAGAGTCGGTTTAGTCGGGTCGTCTGGTGTTTCGAGGTTTGGCGCTGCGGGGGTTATTTGCAGCGGGAGAGCGGGTTTTGTGGGGTCGTCCGGTGTGTCTCGCGGCGTGGGTGTCGGGGACGGGCTCGGTGTATCGACAATGTTAACTTGCCACGGGGCGCTGCGATCGAGATCCACAACAATTCGATCGCCCCATTCTCTCTCGGCTTGCCGAATTCCGGTAACACTTGCGGCGCCAGATGTGATTCTCAAAGTATTTCCCTCGGCAGATATCTGCCAGCCCGCAAGTCTGGCAAAATCTGTAACATCTAAGTAACGATACGGGCCTGTCGATCGCGTTGCTATACTTTGAGTCTCGGTTAAAGATACAGAAAACCACTGTACGGGCTGTTTGGTACTGTCGGCGGTGTTGAGCAAATCCACTCCGGCAGATTGCATTAAGCCAATGTCGGCAATCCAAGTTCGGATGTTCGCAGAATTGCTGTTTGTTGGCTGTTGAGTCCAAGCTAGGGGAATGATGCGCCCGTTGAGAGAGACTTGGCGGCCTTGTTTGATTGTGGAAGAGGGCGGCAGGGATTGAGTCAAAAAGTTATAGTCCGACAGGGGTTGAAACCCCTGTCTCATAGCTGAAGTCCTCTGAAGAGGACTATCGGTCAATATCTCAGTCGGTTTTAACCGACTTTTGCTATCAGCCAGGGAATTCATTCCCTGGCGGGCTCTCGAAGCATGAATCAGCCCAGCCATCTCCGACTCTTGTGCTCTTGCGGCCAGATTCCAGACTGAGGAAAGGACGATCGCCAGTACGGGCGAAATTGAGACTGACGATATCGAAGCGCGATCGGACAATTTACGTTTCACGAATCACAACCTAATAACTGCGCGGGGCGAGTTTTGTGCAAAACTTGTCTGTCTTAGGCAGTGTTTCGGTGCTAAACCCGCCCTCACTATGTCATAATTCATGGCTCAAACCTCTAGTAGCGTCGGCCCTCGCTATCAACACAGGGCTCAAAATCTTGAATTTTCTTGATAAACTGGATGTTTACAGCCTCTTAGTTGGCTGCATAATCAGAAGACTGAGTTTCGCGGGCGATCGACCGCGATGCTACACAGCACCTACCCATTCTCGCGGGCTGGTGGCTTTTGTAACTGGGTTAGCACAATTACGCTAAAGTCTATATCTACCTGTGTTCGCCCCGCCAGGCAGAGCGAGCGGATTCAGGAATAAGAAACAAGGGAAAATTCGATCGCCTGCAATTTATCCAGTTGCGAGGCGAAGATTTTCTCAAAAATAACTGCTTTCTCACAGCACCGTATTCTATGAGACATCTCCGAAGCGATTCGATCGAGATAATTAAGCATCTGCAAACAGGGTTTGGGAGCTATGTGCTGGCAGCATCAATGTAAAGTTTTATCAAATCTGCTTGCAATCGGCTGCTTGAAGGTTTACCCGGCACTGCCGCTGCGTAGCACTATTTTCAAGCTATAACGAATCAACCACACAATCACCGAAATAGTATTCAATCAACATGGGTAACACGAGCGATAGAAACAGAAACGTGCATCAGACTCAGCGAGGAATTCCCTATGCCGGTCAAAGCTGGCTGATCGAAGAAAGAGATGCCTGCGGTGTGGGCTTCATTGCCAACCAAAGCGGCGAAGCTACCCACTCGATTATTGAGAAAGCCCTCCCAGCTTTAACTTGTCTGGAACACCGCGGCGGTTGCAGCGCCGACTCTGATTCCGGCGACGGTGCTGGTTTGATGACCGCAATTCCTTGGGAATTGTTGCACTCTTGGTTTGCCGAACAGGGAATTGTGCCTCCAGCCCAGGAAAACTGCGGCGTGGGAATGCTGTTTCTGTCTCAAGATGAAAGTCAAGCGAATGTAGCGCGGCAAGTGGTTGAGCAAGTTATCGCCGATCGCGGGCTGACACTTTTGGGATGGCGCAAAGTTCCCGTTGTACCGTCGGTTTTGGGCCCGCAAGCGCGCGAAAATCAACCTCAAATCGAACAAGTAATTGTCAGTTCACCGGACTTAGCCGGCGATGAACTCGATCGACAGTTATTTCTGGCCCGCCGCACGATCGGACATACATTATCCGATCGCCCCGACTTCACTCGCCAAGACTTTTATAGTTGCTCTTTTTCCTGCCGCACGATCGTCTACAAAGGCATGGTGCGATCGGCCGTACTGGCAGAATTTTACCAAGACCTGAAAAATCCCGCTTACAAAAGCGCCTTTGCTGTCTATCACCGACGCTTCAGCACCAACACCATGCCCCGCTGGCACTTGGCTCAACCGATGCGCTTGCTGGGACACAACGGCGAAATCAACACGCTGTTGGGCAATATTACCTGGATGAGGGCGCGGCAAGCGAATTTAGCTCACCCGAATTGGAGTGAAGCCGATCTCAACACCTTCAACCCAATTGTCAATTCCGAAAGCAGCGATTCGGCAAACTTGGACAACGTGATGGAACTGCTGGTGCACTCCGGCCGCACCCCTCTAGAATCCCTGACAATTCTAGTACCCGAAGCTTACAAAAATCAGCCGGATTTGGCTGACTATCCCGAAATTGTCGATTTCTACGAATATTACAGCGGCATTCAAGAACCTTGGGACGGCCCCGCCTTGCTGGTGTTCAGCGACGGTAAACAAGTAGGTGCTACTCTCGATCGCAACGGTTTGCGGCCGGCCCGCTACTGCATTACTAAAGACGGTTTGGTAATTGTGGCTTCCGAAGCCGGTGTTGTCGATATTCCCGAAGCAGATATTGTCGAAAAAGGCCGTTTGGGGCCAGGACAAATGATTGCAGTTGACCTGCAAACTCAAGAAATTCTCAAAAATTGGCAACTAAAGCAGCGGATTGCTAAGCGGCACCCCTACGGCGAATGGCTGCAACAAAACCGCGAAACCTTGCAGCCGCAGCCTTTTGCCGAAACAGCAACCCTCGACTCGCAAACGCTGTTAGCAACCCAAACTGCTTTTGGCTACACCGCCGAAGATTTGGACATGGTGATCGTCGAGATGGCGAGCTCCGGGAAAGAACCGACTTTCTGCATGGGCGATGACGTTCCCTTGGCTGTGTTGTCAGAAAAGCCTCAGTTGCTGTACAACTATTTCAAACAGCGGTTCGCTCAAGTCACAAATCCGCCGATCGACCCCCTGCGCGAGGGGATGGTGATGTCGCTGACGATGAATGTGGGCCTGCGGGGCAATTTACTGCAATCAGTACCAGAAAATGCTAAGCGGCTAAAAATTGATTCCCCGGTACTTAACGACGCTGAACTGTCTTTCTTGAAAGACCAAAAGTCTTTCCCAGCTACCGAATTGTCAACGCTTTACAAAATTTCTGCCGGGCCTGCTGGTTTGCAAACCGCAGTCGAGCAACTTTGTCAAGAGGCGGCTCGATCGGTGCGCGAGGGCGCGAGAATTCTGATTTTGAGCGATCGAGTATCGAAGCAAGCAGGCGAATCTTCCGCTGTTGGTTTGAGTACAGAATCCACTTACATTCCACCTTTTCTCGCAGTTGGTGCGGTTCACCACCACTTAATTAGCGTCGGGCTGCGGATGCAAACTTCGCTAGTTGTGGATACCGCCCAATGTTGGAGCACTCACCACTTTGCTTGTTTGATCGGTTACGGTGCGGTGGCTGTGTGCCCTTACCTCGCCTTGGAAAGCGTGCGCGGTTGGTGGGCTGACAGCAAGACTCAAAACTTGATGAAGCACGGCAAAGTTCCCAATATTACCGTGACGGCGGCTCAAGCTCAATACCGCAAAGCGGTAGAAAACGGCTTGCTGAAGATTATGTCGAAAATGGGAATTTCGCTGTTGTCTAGCTATCAAGGAGGGCAAATCTTTGAGGCGATCGGCATTGGCGGTGATTTGCTAGATTTGGGCTTCAAAGGCACTGTTTCTCGAATCGGCGGTTTGAGTGTCGCGGAACTGGCTAACGAGGTAATGTCTTTCCACAGTCAGGCTTTCCCAGAATTGGTTCTGAAAAAGCTGGAAAACTTCGGCTTCGTGCAATATCGGCGCGGTGGCGAATATCACATGAACAGCCCGGAAATGGCGAAGGCTTTACACAAGGCTGTGACTACTTTTAAGCTTCAAACTAACGGTAACGGTAACGGGGCCCAAGCAAAAATGACACCAATTGGTGACAAAAATGCAGAAACTGCCTACGATCACTACGAAGTTTACAAGAAACAGCTTGAAACTCGCCCGGTGACTGCTTTGCGGGATTTACTAGACTTCGCGAGCGATCGCCCTTCGATTCCCATCGAAGAAGTAGAATCTGTAGCAGATATTGCCCGTCGCTTCGCCACCGGCGGAATGTCCCTCGGTGCTTTGTCCCCCGAAGCCCACGAAACTCTCGCGATCGCGATGAACCGCATTGGCGGCAAATCCAACTCCGGCGAAGGCGGCGAAGACCCGGTGCGATACAATGTGCTAAAGGATGTGAGCGAGGCTGGTTTCTCACAAACGCTACCTCACTTGAAAGGTTTGCAGAACGGCGATACCGCATCGAGTGCCATCAAACAGGTAGCTTCAGGGCGTTTCGGCGTGACTCCAGAGTACCTGATGAACGCCAAACAGATCGAAATCAAAATCGCACAAGGTGCGAAACCAGGAGAAGGCGGTCAATTACCAGGGCCGAAAGTGAGCGAGTACATTGCTTATTTGCGCCGATCGAAACCGGGTGTGACATTGATTTCGCCACCTCCTCACCACGATATTTATTCGATCGAGGATTTGGCACAGTTGATTTTTGACTTGCATCAAATCAATCCAAAAGCGGGAGTTTCCGTCAAGTTGGTTTCGGAAGTCGGCATCGGTACTGTCGCCGCCGGCGTTGCGAAAGCCAATGCTGATGTGATTCAAATTTCCGGCCACGATGGCGGCACCGGCGCGTCTCCACTGAGCTCGATTAAGCACGCAGGTTCTCCGTGGGAACTCGGATTGACTGAAGTTCACCGGGTGCTGATGGAGAATAATTTGCGCGATCGGGTTTTACTCCGCGTTGACGGTGGCTTCAAAAGCGGCTGGGACGTTATTGTAGGCGCTTTGATGGGCGCGGAAGAGTATGGGTTTGGAACCGTGGCAATGATTGCTGAAGGCTGCATTATGGCCCGCGTTTGCCACATGAATACTTGTCCCGTCGGCGTGACGACTCAGAAGGAAGAGTTGCGGAAGCGTTTCCCCGGTACGCCGGAGCACGTGGTCAATTTCTTCTACTTTGTGGCGCAGGAAGTACAGAGTTTGTTGGCAAAATTGGGTTACAAGTCGATCGCCGATATCATCGGTCGCGGTGATTTGCTGACAATGCGCGCTGGGGTGAAGTTGACGAAAACTCAAGCGATTAATTTGGATTGTTTGACCAAGTTACCCGATACTAAGACCGATCGCTCTTTCTTGATCCACGGCGACGTACACACCAACGGGCCTGTGTTAGACGACGATTTGTTGGCGGATGCCCAGATTCAAAGTGCGATCGCCAATCAAACCAGTGTTAGCAAGAGTGTAAAATTGGTGAATACCGATCGCACTGTAGGCGCCAGAATCAGCGGTGCGATCGCGAAGCAATACGGTAACACCGGTTTTAGCGGACAAATCACCCTCAACTGTACTGGTACTGCGGGTCAAAGCTTCGGCGCATTCAATTTACCGGGAATGACTTTGGTACTGGATGGTCAAGCTAACGACTACGTTGGTAAGGGAATGCACGGTGGTGAAATTGCGATCAAACCGCCGATTGATGCGACTTACGATGCTGCGGAAAATGCGATCGTCGGTAACACCTGTTTGTACGGTGCGACAGGGGGAACTCTGTTGGCTGCGGGTAAAGCTGGCGAACGGTTTGCGGTGCGTAACTCGATGGCGAAAGCAGTCATTGAGGGTGCCGGCGATCACTGCTGCGAGTACATGACTGGCGGCGTTATCGTCGTGTTAGGAAAAGTCGGCCGCAACGTCGGCGCTGGAATGACTGGCGGCTTGGGTTATTTCCTCGATGAAGATGGGACTTTCCCCGAATACGTCAACGGGGAGATTGTCAAGATGCAGCGCGTTTGTACGGCCGCTGGGGAGGCGCAATTGAAGGAGTTGATCGAAGCTCAGCGCGATCGGACTAACAGCAAAAAAGCCGAGAAAATCTTAGCAAATTGGGCCGAATATTTGCCGAAATTCTGGCAAGTTGTGCCGCCAAGTGAAGCGAATTCACCGGAGGCTTCGGAACAAAAGATTGCTGTGGAAGTGTAATTTTGTAGTTGATTAAATAGATAGATGAGGGGCGACGCGAGTTTTGCCCCTTTTTTTGAATCTACTTAGTAGAAATTTGTCGGATTAAAATGCTCATGACTTCACCTGGCTGCGGCCGAGGTAACAAAGGACTCCACTCGTGTACTTGGGCAAAACCACGGTGAAACAGGCTGTAAATGATGTTGAGGACTCCTCGGCGAGAACCAATTACCAGTATTTTGACTGGTTCTTGACTGGGCCCGTGGGAAGCAACAGCATCGGGGGAGACAGGAATAGTAGAGGTTTGGCTGGTGTCGGTTAAAAAGTTTTTCGGCATTGGTGTTACCTGTGTTCGATTTCAAGACGACGTAATCCTAATGGATCACACTCATTGTACAACACGTAACCCATTAGGTACACATTTACTTAGTCAAGAGCCTCTGACACTATTGTCTAGACGGACAGGCTGCACGCACAGGTACGATGGGAAAAGCAGGCAAAGCTCTCAGACAAGTGTTGGAAATTTACGGCATTAGCCAGAATAAACTCGCAGTAGCCCTGGGAATTGAACGAGGCAGCGTTTACCGTTGGGTACACGAAATTAGAGATCCGACAGCAGAAACGGTGAGGGAGATTGTGAAGACTCTTCAAGAAATTGAGCCTCCGGCTGCATCCAAGTTTATCGAGTTATATCTGGGCGACTTAATTGAGGACAAGGAACAGCTTTAGATGGTAGGGGCGCTGTTCAAGAATTCTCGATAAAGAGGACTTACTCACGGGTGGTCAGAAACCGGGTTTTTTTACAAAAAGACGCGTTGTAGTCCACAAATTCGGTAAAAAACCCGGTTTCTTTTGCTGGATGCGTCGTAACTTTTAGATCGAGTAAATAACGCAGCGTCATTCAAAAATGACCTCACGTCCTACAAAAGTTCGATCGCGAATATCCCCCCAAATTTCATCAGGATTTAAACCCAGTTCATGCAGTTGATATTTTTCACGAAATGCACGCTTGAGATTCTCCAAAGCTCAGGTCGAGATGGTTCGACTGTTTGCGACGTTGAATATATTCGCGCAAGGCGATTTAAACTAGGGTTTCGATCGCAATTTCTCGCTCCAGTTCGATCGCCTCTTGCAGCAGTGCCGTATCCACATTTAGGTTCGTCACCATTGGCTTTCCTCTTTTAAATGACATATTTCATCAGCAGCTATGACCAATCTAATTCATCGTCTGTATCCCCTTGAAACTGGGCAATCTCGAAATCGTCTGCGGTGGATTGTTGAGTACCAGCAAACATTCCAAACTGGATAAATATAGGCGTTCGAGGAATGGATGGCGCAGCCAAAAAAGTAATCACCACGCGACTTTTATAAATGTTTTCAGGAAATTCTAAAAGTTCGATGA
>JAUBOH010000269.1:0-9379 GCA_036700145.1 Microcoleus occultus BM001215366 | reverse complement strand
CTAGCTGTGTGTCAGTTTTGCCCGCCGCCGTTGCCCCGGTTTCGGAGCTGGTTGTTGAGGTACTGCCAGATGTCGCGGATTTCTGTCTGGATGATTCGCATTTGTTCCCGCCAGTCGTTTTGCTGCTGGGCAAGGAGCCTCAGCGCTTCTTGATGGCTCCCGATTGCTGGAATCATGCGGTCTATCCGGTCTGATAGACGGTCTATCCGATCTGTCAACCTGTCGATCGCGGTGGTGTTGGCAAGAGTTTGAACTTCCAGCCGCCCGATCGCCTCGGAGTTAGCCTGTTGCTGAACGGCGGTGGCGGCGAGAATTGCTTCTATTCGGTCTAGCCGATCGCTTGAATTCATTTCACGTCCGTTTCTTCTGGGTAGTACAAGTCATCGCCTGGTAATCGCAACTCTTCTAGCTCAGCCCGGTTTTCGGCTAAAGCTTCAAGGAACTCCTCATAGGTCAGGGCAAAGAACCGCCGCTTTTCTTCTGGCGTCCGCTGCTGTACTCCAAAAGCATCTCTAAAGCGAGAGTCCAGTCCTTCTAGGGTGAAGGCTGCTTGAAGGGCGATCGCTCGTTTGTTGCCCGCAAGCGCCTCAACCGTTATCAGCGTGGTCAGGTCTTTGAGGTTGATAGTTTGCGCCCGCGATGCCCCTCTGGCTCCTGACTCTCGGGAAATTACTACAGGCTGAAGCCGACCTGTAAAACCTCCATCCTGTAAGGCTTTTAGCTTGTTTGGAGCCTTTGACGCCAACCTGTTAAACCAGTCTTTTCCGTGGCCTAACAATATTGATGCCCCGGCAATGCCGGCTCGAAATTCTCCATCTGGCATCATGTACCCGTCAAGGGTGAGGGCGTCGCTGAGTTGGATGGTGGCGTTTACGGCTTTGATTGGTTCGGTCACGATGCTTCCGCCTCATCCCTGGATTCTGACGTTTCGCCGCGTTTCTTGGCTTCCATCACCCATTGCTCAATAATCCAGGCAGCCATGTTAGATACAGTTCTGCGGTTATTTTTGGCTCCTACCTCTAGCCCCAACTTTATTTCGGGAGGCAGATAGACAGCAATCCTGGGAAGCTTGGATGGCATTAATGGTTTTAACTGGCTATTGGTCATACTCATTGTACTCTTTGTGCTTCAGTGCCTTAATTTTATCTTGTGGAGTGCTACCGAGTACAAAAAGAGTGCTACTATCTTGAAATAGGATTTGACAGCTTCCAAAACTCTCCAGTTCAGTAAAGCGGCCCAGCATCCTCTGGAGAGCCAACGAAACCGCCAAAACCCCAACATAAATAAAACGCGCCTCAGAGTTGAGTAACCAGCTCAGCCTTGAGACGACTTCCCCTACCGCCGGAAATGACCCGGCAAGGAGCAACTTATCATGTCTGAAAATCAATCGTTCTTGCAAGAGCTCGAAGGACGATCGCAACTCTTCATTATTGAGTTTGCGTGGTTTTGCCATGACTGAACCCATAGTGAACCGCCGTCGCATTGACAAACTCAAGGCGATCGCTTTTGAATACGGCCTCACCAACGAAGACGCCAAGGATTTTGGGAAGCTTTCTAAAACTGCTACGTGGGAAGCGCTGCTAGAAGTCAATCGTATTGTCTATATCAATGACGATGCTGTAGACATAGCTGTAAACACTGTCTACATACCACTAGACAATGCACTAGACAGCAAGGTCGAACCGCTTGACACAGTGAATACCTGGACTGCTACCAACTTTTTAGAATGGGTTGACCTTTCCCAACTGATTGCCCTCATGCTCGCATCGGCGGGGGTGTTTGTGCTGGCAATGTCCATGTGGCGGAATATCAACCCACTGAATTTATTTCCCTCCCCAGTCCGCATCAACATTCAAATTGGAGCATCAAAATAATGGGATTAATGAAGCAACTATTCGGTGGCACTCAGTCCGCCGAATCATCTACAGGTGGCGGTTTAGTCCACGATGGCAGTCACTCAATAGACAAATCAAAAGTGCTGGCAGCCACTGACGCAAGTGTTATCAGCCCACAAAACCCCGGTAACTTTTCCAGCATCCGCAGTGTCCCTGTTGTGCCAGCACCGCGCTACTTCACAGAGGAAGAAGCCGATGCCATGAAAGGCTTAGCCAAGGAAAAGACGGACGGTGCTAGACAAGCCAAACGGGCTTATGAAGCGTTAGGAAAAATTGAAGAAGCCGATGCCAAAGTCCACAAACACCACCGCAAGTATGAGGGTGTTGTTGCCGATAACGAACTGGTAAAAAAGCGCGCCGATGGCAGACTCGGTAAGCACTTGCACTCACAACGCCCCGCCTATGCTCGTTTGGGGATGAGTCTTGACCAAGCTGCGAGTAATGCCGATACCCGTATTGGTGAAATCAGAGCGAAATTACAAGGGGCGAAACGATGACAAAGGCGATCGCAATTATCAATGACTTTTTGGTGCTTGCGATTGCTTCCAGTTTCCTCTGCTGGATAGCGTCGCTGCATCCGCAAGCTCTAGCTTTAGTCAGAGCTGTATACGTGATTTTCGCTTTGCTGTGGATGCTTAGTTGGGTGCTTGATGATTGGTTGGTGGCAAGGCTAAAAATCAACACCATCACCTTGCAGGGAGTATTGGTTTTGGGGTTAGCGGCTTCTGTAGTTGGTTTGGGGGTGATGCTATGTCGCTCCTAAAAGTCTCGGCCTTGACCTGTTCTGGTTTCATTCTCTGGTTAGCACCGCCGTTCATCCTCAGCCGGAAAATCCCCTTGCACAACATGACTACAGGCTTAGCCTTGATAGGGGGTTTTACTTGCTGCTTTGAAGCCCGCAGAGTTGCCCTCAAGCTCAGTCAGGCTGAAGACTTTGAGGCAATGAAGGAAGCGGTTTTAGTGGCTGACACTGAGGATGAATTGGCTACCAGCGCCTATATCTCCGAACAGCAGCGCCGGATGGAAGCTGAGTCAATCCTGAACGCGGGTTCAAAAGACGTTGAACACCTAGAACGCGCCCTAGCACTAACTCATGGTGACGATGATGGCTGGAGTGAGGAACGTTCCGAGCAGCTAGCTAAGAACGATGATTCAGAACGCTTAGAACGGATTCTGCAATTACAAGCTAAGGGCTACGGTAAGGCGAAAATCATCTTTGAGATGTGGGGGGTTAACAAAGGTGGCAGTGCGAAATACAAGGCTGCTGAGGCTGAGTATAAACGCTTAGTCGGAGAGTAGGTAAAAAGCGGGTGAGTTACGTGCCGTTCACGTAATGTTTCTGTGCGAAAACTCACTCGTCGGGTTTAAAGGTAAAAGCACTCGACGACTCGCACAGAATAAGGGTTGTAAGCGTTGCACGTTGTCGCGGAACATTTAAGTGTTCCGAGATCGCAGCGAACACCTCAGCTAGGGCAAAAGTCCTTGATTTTAAAACCAAGGTTTATCCTTGTTTGATACTTAGTAGACCTAGCCAACTCTCAGCAAATTTAAACGCGATCGCAAAAACCAAAGGTTGCAACCTTTGGTGACGTTTGGAACAAGAACGAAACCCTTATGCTAGAAATCCCCGACCACCTCACGCCGACTCAGCAGGCTGTTCTCTATGTCGCTCAGTATCCGTGCCAGCACTGCTTGCTTCCCAAACTTCGCACTGCCGACCAACTCAGTGCTTTTCTCAGTTGGCGTCTCGCTCAGCATTGCATCGCCCTTTGCTGGCAAGCTCGCCTCTGGGGGCTTGACGATTTCATTTTCGCTGAAATGAAAAAGAAGACTATCTCGCGGGACTTTTACGACTGGGTACACCTGAAGGTTTCGTACTTCGAGGCTTTGTGGGTTCTCTGCCAGTTGCTAGCACCTCGGATAGCTGGCGAACTGAGGGAGCTGGGGAGGGAGGATGCGACTGCGAAAATTACCGCTCTCTTCCTATTCAAAGCTGCGGTCATGGAAAACGCAAACCGACCGATCGAAAAGTCCTTTGGTTACGTTGAGATGTCTGGCCGAGCTACGGACAAAGCTTTTAAAACGGCCGCTAAGGCAATCCGAGAGGTTCTAGCAGGGGGACAGGTGTCGAAAGAAGTAGCGCGTTTCACCAAAAAGCAGGGGCGGGGCGAAAAGTCGGGGGCGGATCGGGGGGCTGTCTGTTTGAACTTTTTGACGAGCGTGGCATTTCTAAATTTCAAGAGCAAAGCCGTAAAAGCTCAGTTCGAGATTTTTATGTTGGCAACGGCTAACCTCTGCGAGAAAGAGGCAACAATGGCTCGAAAGGGTGGAAGTTACGGGTGGAACAACGGCGTTAAGCTAACGGGGTCAAAAAGCTCTGTTTATTGCCCCGCTCACTCAGAATCTTAACAAAACTTCAAATCCCTGCCAAAGTTTGTTTTAGGGGCATTTTTTGCTTTAGCCTTATTTCAATGTCCATTGGGTCTGGAACCCACATAATACGCAAGAAAAAGGGCCCAACATCCTTACAGATTCCAGACCCCACATAATACGTACTGTCAGTTTATAGAGTTATTTGATTTTTAGATAATTCTATAGAAAGATTTTAAAAAAGGATGTTTGGGCCACATTCTTACAATGACCCAAACAGATTCTAGTTTATACAATATTTACCCGCTTGGTCAAGACTCTACCGCACAACTTGCCTATCAAGATTGTGTAGTCAAATCTGGGATTGACCCCGGAATCTACCGCCTCGACTTTGAACCTGCGAGCGGTAGGGCTGTCTACGACCTGCTGTACCGGGACACCGACCCCACAACCAACAGCAGCGGCGGTAGCGCTCAAGCAAAAAGGAATTATACAAAGTGCGAGGATGCGGGCGGTTGGATAGCTAACGGCCGCTTCCGACAGTTGGACGGGTCGCCGATCGCCTTTGACAAAAAAGGACGCCCCCGTAAATATTTCCAGCCACAAGGGAAGCCCCTAGAAATATTTTTTCCTTCTGTCACTGTTGCCGTTTGGGAATTAGTGTCACATAAATCTGGCTTGTCGATGCCGGAATTCCCGGTTGTCGGACTGAACGGGGAAGCGATCGGATTTTGGGAATGGGTAAAAATTACTAATTGCCCGATCGTCATCACTGAAGGTGAAAAGAAGGCAGCGGCGCTAATTAGTCGCGGGTATGCAGCGATCGGACTGCCGGGAATTCACACGGGTTACAGAGTTACAGAACGCGGGGACTGGGTAACTAAGCCCGACGGCACACAATACCAAAAAGCAGCAGCGCGAGAACTGCACGCAGCACTTCAACCGCTTGACACAGTGGAACGTCAAATCACAATCATTTTTGATTACCGCGTCGGGGATTACTCCCAGAGTCAAGAATTCAAAGCGGCCAGCACTCTCAGCAAATTGTTCAAAAGTGCGATCGCCAAAATCGGCAAATTGCCCGGCCCGGCTAAAGGCGTTGACGATTTTTCAGTTGCTGGTGGCGACATCGACGCGGTTATCGCTGAAGCTTGCCAAGAAACCTCAGAAGATTGGAAGCTGCAAAAATGGCTGAGACTTCGGGGGTTCACTCCCGATCGCACAATCAACTCAGAATGGTTTGATGCGCCCGCGCCCGAGTCCGGCACAGTCACCGCAATCAAGTCAGGGCTGGGGACTGGTAAGACTGAATTTATTAAAAATAAAGTTGCCAGCGACGCGCGCGGGTTACAGATAAACCTCGGATACCGCAACAGCTTGCTTTTGCAGCAGTGCGAAAAATGGGGTAGCAATCACTGGGATGAACACAAAGGCTATCTCTTCACCAAAGACCCCGACGGCCGCTTAAGCCTCTGTGTTGATTCTTTGCTCAAACTTCCAATCGAGATGTTTGAGTATGCTGTGCAGCACGTCCGAGGGATGACTGTCATCTTTGATGAATCGGTGTCAGCAATCAAACACGCGCTAACCTCTTCTACACTTTTTGGCAAACGGCTAGAAATTCTTGAGCGGCTAGAAATAATTTGCAAGCTGGCCGATCGCATCATTCTGAGTGATGGCAACCAGTCCGACATCGTTGTGGACTACATCGCCAAGATTTCTGGCAAGCGCTCAGTCAAAATTGAGAATGTCTTCACAGGCAACACTCCCCCCATATTCTTTGTGAACACGGGGAAGAAGTCGAAAAAGTGGCTGAGCGCTGAAATTATCAAAAGTCCTTGCCCTGCGGTCGCCACCGACTCTCTGCGGGATGCTGAGGCTCTAGCTCAAAGACTGCACGAATCACACGGCCCGGGACTGCTGCTGACCTCAAAAACTGTGACAGAGGGTCGGGCGAAAGAATTCCTCAAAGACCCAGACGCTTACATCCAAAAATACAAGCCAGCGTGGTTAATTTTCAGCCCGACGGCTGAAAGCGGGATTGATATTAGCATTCGAGATTATTTCTCTGATGTTTTCTGCTGGTTTGTGGGGGTACTCGGAGTTGATGAAGCTGTGCAGATTAGCCGCCGGGTTCGTCACCCTGAGAGAATCATTGTTCTTTGCCCAGAGCGCGGGCTAGCAAGTCGTAGCGGCGGGGGAATGTTTGAAGCGGAAATTATTAAGGCTCTTGCAGAGTTTGGAGACACAGAAGCCCGCTTGCTTGTAGAAGATGAATCCCAGTTGCAAAAAATCAGGGAAGATTTAGCGGCTCAAATCGTTACCCCACACACAATTCTGTGGGCAAAGCTCCAAGCCAAGGCGGAGCTAGAACGCGCAAACCTACGGGACTATTTGCTCAAAGCTTTCGAGCTCGGCGGCTACTCCGTGCAGCAAGTGTCAGCGGCCGAGTGCAGCGACGACGGGCACGCCGTGGCAAAGGAAGAGTGCAAAGACAAGGAATCTCAGGAGATATTCAACGCCCCCGACATCAGCCTATCCGAAGCTCTGGAAATTAAGCGGAACTATAGTGCTGCATGGCCGGAACGGTGTCAGAGCATCAAAGCTTTGCTGAAAGCGCGGCTACCGGGAATCGAAGATTCTGAACTGTGGAGCTGGCAGTTTGTGCGCCGCGTCCGATTTGATGAGCGATCGCTTTTGTCACAGCTTGACGCGGCCTGGCAGTTTGAGAATCCAGAGGACGCCGAATATTTGCAGCGGTCTAGATTGTTGGCTGGCAAGCGAGAATTTTTGGGTGACTTCTCCAACCGCTACCTAAAAATTAGAGCGCTTCAAGCCCTGGGTCTAGAGAAATTTTTAGATTCCAGCAAAGATTGGAGCGGCGATGACTTTGAAGTTGTCCAGCTTTACGAGCGCTGCAAAAAGAAAGCGATCGCCAACCTTCTCGGACATCCAGGCAAGATGAAGCCGATGCAGTGGTTGAATCGCTTGCTGAGTCTAACCGGGTTCAAACTTATTGGCCGCAGAACGAAACGGAACGGTGTGCTGCACTGGAAATACTCGTTCGATGATGAGCTAAGCACCCCTAAAGATTGGGATGAATTGGCTGCTATGACAGCCAAAAAACAAGCAAAAAAAATCGCCGAGCTAAAAGAAGCTGAACTTCTTGCCGTGCAAGCACTTGAGGCGGTTCCACCTCCCCCTGTTTTTGATACAAATTTAGGGGTAGGTGGAACCATCCCCGACATGGAGACAGAAACTCCGATCCAATCCGATCCAACACCTCCGATCGCAAGCCAGACAGGCTGGGTTAGCCGCTGGGGTCAATGGGTAGTGGCCAAAGTAGTCGGATGGTGTGAAGAAGGGACGCGCTACCGCATTCTGTATCAAACAAAGTGCGGGGAATGGGACGAAGCGCTAGCTTTCCCTGAGTACATGAGATGGGAAGCTCCAACTTGATGTTTAATTGCTGCAAGGAGTTAGGAATATGGCGGTGAAAATAGACAGACACGGGCAAGCGGCGATTTTGTCGCATCCTGAGATAGAGCTGCTGTTTGCCGAGGGACTGCAATCGGATCGAGATCGAGCCTTGTTTGGAGTTTGCCTCTACACGGCTGCTCGCATTGCTGAAGCTTGTTCGATGCTGTCAGAGGATGTCTATACCTCGGCTGGTAGGGTTAGACCCTCTGTGAACATCAGGAAAGCGGCAACCAAGGGCAAACTAGCAACCCGCACCATCCCGGTGATTGAAGACTTGCGATCGCTCTTGAGCCTCTGGCAACCCCACGCCGGCCAGACTTACTTATTCCCAAGTCGCCACAGAGGACACCATTGGCGACACATCACCAGCGACTCGGCCGCTGTTATTCTCAGAGAAGCTTGCAAGCGCGTTGGCATTGAGGGAGCTAGCACTCACAGCTTTCGGCGCACGGCTCTGACTCAGATGAGCAACGCAGGCATCCCGCTGCGGGTAATTCAACAAGTCAGCGGCCACCGCACCCTGACAGAGTTGCAGAAATATTTAGAAGTCAGTGACGCCCAAGTCAGGGGAGCCGTGAGCGCTTTATCTATGCTTTCTTACGGCGGGAAACCACGTTTAAACGACCTACAGCCTGAATTCCCTTCTATGCGGTTAATCCAGTCCCCTGAGAACTTAAACAGTCATCTTATTGATGCTGACTAGGGGTTTATTGAGAATAAAGATAGTTGGGAGCGACTGCTAGACAAGACGCTAGACAAACACTAGACAATTAATATCTAGCTACCACTAGACAGACACTAGACAGAATGCTACTATATGTCTAGCAAGCCCTAGACAGGTACTAGACATGACAGACAGAGTACAGCTTAATTTGAGATTGGATGGCAAGCGGGAATTGCTTGACACCATTAAGGAAGTAGCAGCAGCAGAGGGATTAAGCGTCAATGCTTGGGTAGTGCGGACGCTGGAACAAGCAGCAGCTAACCCTACCACGCAGACACAACCGCAACCGATCGCCCAAACTCCCACAATCTCAGACATAGAGCCTATACTAGACAATACGCTAGACATAATGCTAGACACTAAACTAGCGGCTAAGTTCGCAGTGATCGAGGAACGGCTGGGAAAATTGAGAGCCTGAGTGATCATGGTGGCGATGAGTCACTCAGGCTTGAGTTAGAGGAAGTGAAAGCCGATCGAGCCAAACTTCTAGAATCCAGCACCGTAGTCACCAATAAACTTCGGAAAGAGGTGAGAGAAGTACGATCGCAACTCGCGACAGAGCGCGCCGAACGAGAGGAAATTGAAACTCAGTTCTCCGACCTGAAACAAAATTCAGCGCCTGCCAGCAAGTTGCCAGAGGCGGCCGACTTGCTCAATCAGTTAAAAGCTAAACGCAAAAAGTCTAAGGCAGATTTGGCAGATGTAGAGGCAATCTTAGAGATGATTGAATAGTCCCGACACGACCCACGGGGAAATTAGGAATATTTTGCCCTGGTTCAGTCCAGGGCTTTTTCAAAACGTCCCAAAATGGGACAAAACAAAGCGGCATCCAGAAGGCCGGATGCCGCTTTCAACCTAGCTGTGTGTCAGTTTTGCCCGCCGCCGTTGCCCCGGTTTCGGAGCTGGTTGT
>JAUBOH010000268.1:0-9392 GCA_036700145.1 Microcoleus occultus BM001215366 | reverse complement strand
GGAACAACTATCACATCACCTTTTACAAATTCTGCCATGCTTCATCCTCTTCTAACTTTAACCAGTCTTTTTCCAAAGAAGATTCACTGAGCAGGCTGGTTTCTAACTTATCTTTATTGTATTTGAACTTGAGAAATTGCAGGAAATCCCAAACTTCTTCTAATATAAACTCTGGAATATTCTCTACTTCCTTAAGGAGTAATTCTTTAGCGTTCATCTCATTTACCTATAAAAACATATTAATTGAGGTCATGCGTAACTCCTATTTATTATAGCATCGTTGAGATTAGCAGCTCATCGCGCAGATTCATCTGCCTTTTCTGGCTTAAGATCGGGAAATTTAGCCAATTATAGCGCGATCGCCTTGCTTGTAAGCGTAGATTAGCGATCGCCCCTTTGGAATAACTCAAAAAATGCGAGGCTCTTTAATGCAGATGGTCGATCGCTTTCTATATGGCAAGTTTTGGGCGGTGGCTATTCCCCAAAGATCGATCGCCCTTTTGGTTACGAGTGTTTTGGTCGCGAAGGGCGATCGTCCCACCCATATGTAAAGTTATATTACAATTTAAATTCGGTAGCTTTAGATACAGAATTCTCTGTTATAGTGAGAAATAGGAAGAGCAAACCAGCCAAAAATTAATCAAGGAATACGGAGGAACCCCATATGTCTACCGAAAATCAAGCCCGCTCCCTGATGATGCGCCACCACCACCTGGTAAAGAATCGGCAGCAATCCATGCTCAACCGCACAGCCACCGAAGTCGGGATGGAAGATACCCATTACTGGGGTCACATTCAAGGCAAGGCACAGCCGAGCCTCAAAGACAGCTACGATCGCAGCAACGCCACCATGAGCTAAGGCAAGCTCAATTTCCCCAATTGCCCGCAAACCTATTACCTACATTTGGAGAAACCAGTTATGTCTACTCAAGAACAAGCCCGCAGCCTGATGATGCGCCACCAACACCTCGTTAAGAATCGCCAGCAATCTCTGCTGAGTCGCACCGCTGCTGAAGTTGGTTTAGATGCTGGTTCTCAAGCGAGTGCCGATCGCCAATAACTCGTTTTTCAACAGCGAGATAGTTGAATCGAGTTTGTTGTTTGCTTTCCTAGAAATTAATAATGCCAGTTACAAAACCGTCGCGACTTCTTCTTGAGTTCGAGCTCTGTTATAGGAAGTCGCGATTAATTTTATTGAGTTGCTTAAAGACAAAAATTGAGACACAGCCTCGCTTAACTGCATTTCGACCCGCAGCCGGGGAACCAGAAAACGAGGAACCCTTAGAAAATCAGTTGTTCGCAATCTAAAATCTAAAATCTAAAATGATATAATCCCCTCTCAATAGAATAGAAGGCTACTAGGGAGGTCATCATGTCGGACTGGAAAGTTATTGGCGGCGGAGTTACAGCACCGAGAGGATATCGAGCATCGGGAATTACAGCGGGTTTGAAGCCTTCAGGCTTGCCGGATTTAAGTTTAATTTTGTCAGAAGTAGACGCGATCGCCGCGGGAGTCTTCACCACATCCACAGTCCGGGCTGCTTGCGTGGACTACTGTCGCCAGCGACTGCAAGCAAAACCCAGCGCCAAAGCTATTTTGTGCAATGCGGGACAAGCTAATGCTGCTACTGGCGAACTCGGTTTGGCTGATGCCCTCGAAAGTGCGAAATTGCTAGGAGAAGCCCTGAACATTCCCTCAGAATCAATTCTGTTGGCCTCCACTGGCGTCATCGGACAGCGGATTAAAATGGAACCGCTGAGGGCGGGAATTCCGAAATTAGTTGCTGAGGCTTCGGATACTGGTTCCGATGCGGCTGCTAAGGCGATTTGTACGACTGATTTAGTGCCGAAAACGATCGCCCTAGAAACCATGTTTGGCGATCGACCAGTACGCATCGGCGGCATTTGCAAAGGTTCGGGAATGATACATCCGAATATGGCAACAATGCTAGCATTTGTAACTTGCGATGCAGCAGTGTCGTCGCATTTGTGGCAAGAAATGCTGAGTCGCGCGGCTGACAGAAGTTTCAATCAAATTACTGTTGACGGCGATACCAGTACCAACGATTCGCTAATTGCTTTGGCGAACGGTCAATCGCGCACGCCCGCAATTACGGAAATGGGCCCGGATGCTGAAAAATTAGAGGCGATGCTGACAGAAGTTTGCGTGCATTTGGCAAAGGCGATCGCCCGCGATGGTGAAGGTGCAACTTGTTTGGTGGAAGTGCAAGTTAGCGGCGCGCCCGATGAAGTTTCAGCGAGTAAAATTGCCAAAACAATTGTCGGTTCTTCTTTGGTGAAAGCTGCTATTTTCGGGCGCGATCCGAATTGGGGCAGAATTGCGGCGGCTGCGGGGCGGGCTGGCGTTCCGTTTGAACAGGAGAATTTGCTGATTCAATTGGGGGATTTTTTGATGATGGAAAACGGTCAACCGAAGGAGTTCGATAAATCTGCTGCGAGTAATTACATGAAAGCGGCGGCGGCTGGCGAATATTTGAAATCCGACACGGTTTTGATTCGGGTTGGTGTCGGGAATGGCGCTGGTTTTGCGAAAGCTTGGGGATGCGATTTGAGCTACGACTACGTGAAGATTAATGCCGAGTATACGACTTGATCTCAATTCCGTAAATTAGCCCAGGCGGTTAGAAACCGCGGCTACATAAACACTCACGCGCCTGCGCGGATTGAATAAATTTAGTCCGCGCAGGCAATTCGATTGTGCGCGCCCGGTTTGTATTTGAGATTTGAGATTTAAGAAATCAGCAGCACGATTTTTCCGGTAACAGAACCTGCTTCTAATAATTCGTGGGCGGCTTGGGCTTGTTCTAGGCGAAAGGTTTGGCTGACGTGAATTTTGAGCAAGTTTCGATCGCACAAACGAGCACATTGCTGCAAAATTTTTGCCTGCTGTTGCTGTTCCTCTACCAAACCTTGCAGCATCGGTGTTAACATTAATTCCAGACTAATTCGCAGATTGCGCATTCTCGCTGTTTTCAAATTGCCCAAAGCCGGATCGGGCTCCAAAATAGTTACCAAATCTCCATAAATCTTCACAGCCCCAATAGTTTGGTAAAAAGTTTCTCCCCCGACTGTATCGAAAGCCAAGTCAACTCCTTGTCCCTGAGTCCAAGTCAAAACTCGATCGACCGCATCGGCATTTTTGTATAAAATAACTTCATCGGCGCCTAATTGCTTGACAAATTCGGCTTTTGTTTCGGAGCTGACGGTAGTACAGACATCAGCACCCTGTAACTTCGCCAACTGTACCGCGACGTGACCGACACCGCCAGCACCGGCTTGAATCAAGACTTTTTGGCCTGCTTGCAAGCGCCCTCGATCGTACAGCGATTCCCATGCTGTAATTAAGACTAAGGGTGCAGCCGCCGCCTCCGCAAAACTTAAAGCAGCAGGCTTGATGGCGAGAAAGCGTTCGTCTACAACGGCAAACTCGGCATAAGTACCGATCGACCCGCCCAAACCCCCATTGCAGAAAAAAACCTCGTCTCCCACTTGGAAACTTTGCACAGCAGCACCGACAGCCTCTACGACTCCAGCACCGTCGCACCCCAAAACGTGAGGAGTTTTCTGGGGGTAGAAAGTGCCGCGCGATCGCAACTTAGTATCTATCGGATTGATACCAGCCGCCAGCAACCGCACCAAAACTTCACTTTCTGTTTGTATAGTAGGAACGGGGATATTTTGCAGTGTTAATACGGACGGGCTTCCGGGCGTTTCAAAAACGATTGCTTTCATAGCTGGTACGCGTTACTCATTTGTGACGATACTTATTATTAAATAGATTGGCTTCTGATAACTACAACAATTGTCGAGCGGTGCTAATCCATGTTCGATCTAGATTTATTTCTTTACTTTAAGATTCTTGCATACCTTCTGGGATTATCGGCGAGTTTAGCCTTTGTAATCGCAATTTATCTTAAGTTGCAGCGAAAGCCCCCCAATCTGTCGCCGGCCAAAGAGCAACAGCAGTTGCCAGAATTAAACGACGATTTATCTACAGGATTAAAAATTCGGAAAAACTTTTTGATTTTCCCCAATTCAAATCTGTTGTGGCAATCTGACAGATTCTTGGGTAAAGTTTTAGGTATTGGCGGTGCTGTATTCTTCGCCCAGCAACAGCGCTCAACTGTAAATTATTCGCCTCTTGTCTGCCCTTCCACCAGCAAAACCCTAAGTTTGAGCATAGAGTCTGAGATGGGGGAAAATCAATCTCGCCTCGACAATGCCGACAACCCGAACAAAGTCAACGATTCCGGGAAATTAGAAGCAGACTTGCTGGGCGAAATCCTCGCCGGCACTGATTCGCCAGGAGGGGCAGAATTCTTTGATGCCTTAGTCCGCCACTTAGCCTCAGCACTCGGAGTTCGCAGCGCCGTTGCTTCCAAATCGATTAAGTCGATCGAACGCGCCGATGTTACTCCTGATCGATTGCAAGTTATCAGTTTTTGGAGCCACGGACAGCAGCAGCCAAACTTTGAGTACGACACCGCCCATACTCCCGAAGCGCTGGTGTTCGAGCAGGGAATGTACTCCTGTCCAGACTGCCTCCACGAAACCTTTCCAGAAGACCGCAGACAGGTTGTTATAGGTGCGCGCAGCTTCCTGGGAGCCTTGCTCAAAAACTCTTACGGCGAACCTTTAGGCATTATTTGTATTTTCGACGATCGACCCCTGCTAGAAGTACATCTTGACAAATTCCGACTAATTCTCAGCATCTTTGCCGGACGGGCGGCCGCCGAATTAGAGCGGCAGCGCCTAGAAGCAGCACTGTGCACCGTAGAAGCGAAATACTGCGCCCTTGTAGAACAAATGCCGGCTGTCACCTACATTTCTCCCCTCAACCGCAACGCTGCCAAACTTTACATCAGCCCGCAAATTGAGACTTTTCTCGGTTATTCTGTCGCCCAATGGAAGGCAGATCCCGACTTGTGGCTGAAACTCGTTCACCCAGAAGACCGCGACCGCGTGTTAGTTGAAAACGCTACACAGAAATTCACTGACGGAGAAGATATTTTTGGCGACGCGCCGCTGGTTTCAGAGTACCGCGCGATCGCCCGCAACGGCCGAGTTGTCTGGTTTCGCGATCGAGCGATCGCAGTTCGCGATGAAGCAAGCAAGTCCGTCATCCTTCAAGGCGCAATGTTTGACATCACGGAGACTAAAGTAGCTGCTAGCGCGCTGCTAGAAAGCGAATACCGCTATTACACCTTAGCAAAAATACTGCCGGTCGGGATTTTCCGCGCCGACGCTACTGGAGATTGCTTGTACGTTAACGAGCGATTTTTGGAGATGGCGGGATTGACTGCGCCAAAGGCACTGGGCGAAGGTTGGGCTCAAAGTTTGCATCCCGAAGACCGCGATCGCGTTTTGAGCCACTGGTATCGGGCTGTCAAAGACAAGTTGCCTTGTAAGCTAGAGTACCGCTTTTGCAACGGCGACCTCACAACCTGGATATTTTGGCAAGCAGTGCCGGAAATTGCCACTAGCGGGGAAGTTCTCGGCTATCTCGGTACGCTGACTGATATCAGCGATCGCAAGCAGGCAGAATTTGCGCTGCAACAGGCCGAGGAGAAATACCGCAGCATCTTTGAAAACGCGATCGAGGGAATTTTCCAGACGACCCCTGACGGGCGCTACCTCAGCGCTAATCCTGCTTTGGCGAGAATTTACGGCTACTCCTCGGCCGCCGAACTGATCGCAAACATACACGACATCGATCGCCAACTCTACCTCGATCCCAATCGTCGCGTCGAGTTTTTGCGCGCGATCGAAAAACACGGTTTTGTGTCTGAATTCGAGTCCCAAGTTTACCGCCAGGACGGAAGCACCATCTGGGTTTCCGAAAATGGCAGGGCTGTTCGCGGCGCAGGCGGCAATTTGCTTTATTACGAAGGCACTGTCGAAGATATCACCCTCCGCAAAATCGCCGAAGAGAAGTTAGTACACGATGCTTTGCACGATACGCTGACGGGTTTGCCCAACCGAGCTTTATTTATGGATCGCTTGGGACACGCGATCGAGCTTTCAAAACGCCGTCCCGAAGTTTGGTTTGCGGTGCTGTTTATCGATCTCGACCGCTTTAAGGTTGTCAATGACAGTTTGGGGCATTTAGTGGGCGATCGCTTGCTGATCGCGATCGCGCAGCGCCTGGAAACCTGTTTGCGCGCTGGAGATACCGTTGCCCGTCTCGGCGGCGACGAATTCGCTATTTTACTGGAAAATATCAAAAACACCGAGGATGCGATCCACATTGCTGAACGAGTGCAAGCGGAACTGGCAGAGCCTTTTTACCTCAACGAATATCAAGTTTTTACCAGTGCTAGCATTGGCATTGTTTGTTCTGGTTTGCCGCAGCCTCCAAGGGAAATCAGCGAACTGTCGTTGGCGAAGCCCTCGCAGAGGATCGCCCCAAATCTGGAAAATGCCGATCGGGAAACTGCTTTATCTTGCCTATCTTCCGATTCTCCAGTTCCCCTGGTTCCATTCCAAATATTGTACGATCGACCTGAAGAACTGCTGCGAGATGCAGATGCTGCCATGTATCACGCTAAGGCATTGGGCAAAGCTCGCCACGAAGTTTTTGACTTAAGTATGCACACTCGCGCCGTCGCCCTTTTGCAACTGGAAAACGATTTGCGGCGCGCTTTAGACTCCCAGGAATTTCGGCTTTACTACCAGCCCATTGTCTCTCTCACGAGCGGTAGAATCAGCGGTTTTGAAGCGCTGCTGCGGTGGTATCACCCGCTGCGGGGTTTAGTTTCTCCCGGCGAGTTTATTTTAGTCGCAGAAGAAACTAGATTGATTGTACCTATTGGTTGGTGGATGATGCGATCGGCTTGCTGTCAGATCCACGAGTGGCACCAAAAATTCCCAACAAATCCGCCGCTGACTGTCAGCGTCAACCTTTCTAACCAACAATTTAAACAGCCGGATTTAATCGATCGCCTTCGCGAAATTTTACAAGAAACTCAGCTTGACCCCCGCACTTTAAAGTTAGAAATTACTGAAGGTGTCATCATGGACAATGCGGAATCAGCCGCCGCTATCCTCGCCCAATTGAAAAGTTTAGAAATTGAATTATATATTGACGATTTCGGCACTGGCTATTCTTCTTTGAGCCGCCTGCACACTTTTCCCACTGATGCCTTAAAGATCGATCGAGCTTTTGTCAGCCGCATGACTGAAGATGAAGGAAACGAAGCGATCGTACAGACTATTTTAATTTTAGCCAGCCATTTAGGGATGGATGTAATTGCTGAAGGAATCGAAACCGTCGAACAGCTTAATTTGCTCAGAGCCCTGCAATGCGAATACGGACAGGGATACTTTTTCTCGAAGGCGGTAGACAGCACCGCCGCTACACTTTTGATAGAAAGTCAACCTGAATGGTAATTAGTCATTAGTCATTAGTCATTAGTTAGTAGTCATTAGTCATTAGTTATTAGTTATTACTCATTAGTAATGGGAAGTTTCGTATAAACCGGGAATAAGCGACCCCATTCGTCACCCATGAAATCGTCCAAAAAGTTGATTAGTTAGTAGTGATTGGTAATTAGTAATGGGAAGTCGAAAGTCAAAAATTCAAACATTCTTTCTGACTAATGACTAATGACTAATGACTGATGACTAATGACTGATGACTAATGACTGATGACTGATGACTAATGACTGATGACTAATGACTGATGACTAATGACTAATGACTAATGACTAATGACTAATAACTTAAACTTTCGCTTCCAAAGACTTAAGAAACTCAGTATTTACCCCCGACTCCCGCGTCATGGCAATTTTACCAGTCCGAGCAATTTCCTTAATCCCAAATCTATTCAGAACCTGGACGATCGCCACCATCTTACCCGGATCTCCCACAACTTCCAATGTCAGCGTATCATCACCAATATCAACCACTCGCGCTCTAAAAATCTGAGCTAACTCAATTATCTCCGATCGCGTCCCGCTAGCTGCATTAACTTTCAGCAACATCAACTCCCGTTCCACACAGGGAATTTCCGTTATATCCTGAACTTTGAGCACGTTAATCAACTTGTACAGTTGCTTGGTCAACTGCTCGATAATCTGGTCATCTCCCGGTACAACCATCGTAATCCGAGATACTCCCACTTGCTCCGCCGGGCCCACAGCCAGACTCTCAATATTAAAACCCCGGCGGGCGAACAAACCAGCAATTCGGGTGAGGACACCCGCTTCATCTTCAACTAAAACCGAAAGAGTGTGTTTCATTTCTCCAAAAAAGATTGCATTTCGTGCAATTGTACTGTCGCCAATTCTTCTTTTAGGAGAACCGCACGCTCATTAAACCTGCCTTACACAATATATTATGTTGTGCGGGCCCGTAAGAGCGCGCCCTGTCGGCACTCACGACAACAGAAAATTTGTGTACGAACGTACACAATTCCTCGATCGAATTAAAATTATCCAGGTCTTGTCCCTGACTAGAAGCGAAATTTTGAGACCAATTAATCTCAAAATTCCTTCAAATAAAAATCCGGTGTTGCAGCGACGGCATTTGGCGGCGGACTTGTTCTAGCCGATCGGGATTAATTTCTGCGATCGCCACACCCGGTTCCTCCCCCGCATCCGCCAAAACCACACCCCAAGGGTCGATAATCATCGCGTGACCGTGAGTTTGACGGCGGCCGTAGTGGTGTCCAGTCTGTGCCGGGGCGATCGCATAACAAGTATTCTCGATCGCCCTAGCTTGCAACAAAACCTTCCAGTGATCCTTGCCAGTGTAAGCCGTAAAAGCCGCCGGCACGAACAAAACATCAGCCCCCTTGTAGGACAAATGCCTGTACACTTCCGGGAACCGCACGTCGTAGCACACCGAAAGTCCCAGCGTCCCCAACTCCGGCGACACATAAACCGGCGGCAAATCTTCACCAGCTTTCACCGTGCTCGATTCCCTGTAAGTAATCCCGTCTGGGACATTCACATCGAACAAATGTACTTTGTTGTACCGGGCAACTTCGCTGCCGTTTTGGTCTATTAGCAAGCAAGTATTGTATACCTTCCCACCCTCCGTCGGCACGGGAAACCCGCCGCCCAGAATCGTTACCTGGAAGCGCCTTGCCATCGTTTTGAGGAATTTTTCGCTTTCGAGTCCGATCGCCTCTGAACAAGCAATCTTGTCCTCCTCTTCTCCCATAAACGAGAAATTTTCTGGTAAGGAAACTAATTCCGCACCCCGACGCACTGCCAGGTCGATTAATTCCTCTGCCTGAACCAAATTTTTTTGCAGGTCAGGCAAGCTAGTCATTTGAATTGCTGCGGCGAGATAAGACTTCATCGATTCAAAATATTAGTCATTAGTCATTAGTCATTAGTCATTAGTCATTAGTCATTAGTCATTA
>JAUBOH010000267.1:0-9395 GCA_036700145.1 Microcoleus occultus BM001215366 | reverse complement strand
CCTTAATAAGGGGGGGACAAGAGCATTCTCAAAGTCCCCCTTTTTAAGGGGGATTTAGGGGGATCTCCGGGGCAATCAAACACGGCCTCGGCGGTTGAAACCGCGTCTACACGAACGAAGTCCGCCTGCGCGGACTAAGAGTCCATAACATAAATTTAAAAATTTGTCAATGTCTAATTATTTCTAAAAAAGTCCGCTGTTCACGGTTTATATTCGGCAATATACAGTTACATTATTAGCTAAATCATGTAATAAATGTATTTGATAGGAGTTTTGCCAGTGAATGCTGCTGAACAAGCTAGAAATATAGAACTTGCGAGCAAAATTGCTGCGGTTGTTAATTTATTTAAGTCGGAATTCCCGGATGCGAAAGTTGATTTGAAACCTTGGATGAATGATGAGGATACTAGGGAACTTGTCGATCCTGATTCGATCGACATTGGCTTTCATTTTCCCGGTAGAAGCCGCTTGTTGCAAAGCCGCAGCATTTTGATTCAAATCCGATTTTACCAAGATCCGGTGGAAGGATCTCGGCGGGCGATCGGAGTCGAGGCCGCAGGTTACGATCATAGTGGTCAGCAGTGGCAGTTTTCGACTGTGGAAAATTGGAATTTTCTCGGTCAAACTGAACCTGCTGCGGAGTCGGCGCAAAAGCTCAAACACTTTTGTCAGCAGATTTTTGATTTGTTTAATAAATCTTTTTGAGGACTAAAGTCCTTACTACAAACAGGTTCGTAGTGAGGACTTTAGTCCTTGCTATTATCGCAATTGTCGATCGCCCGACAGCCAACGGCATACACTGATTTGTAAGTGGTAGAACGCTTGCCAAATAAAGTATAGCGGTTGTCGCGGACTTGTTCGTAAAGGCGATCGCCCATCCACTTCATCCCCGGCATAGCCCGGTAAGCAGCCACAAACACTTCACCTGCGGGCAATATCCGCCCGATTTCCTCGGCGGCATCGCTACCTTGCCAACGCTGTTCTGGGGTGTTAGAGTCGATTAAAATCATGCCCATTTCGCAATCAGCAGAAGTTATCCCAAAGCGCTTTAATTCTTCTAAATCTTGCATAGGAATATACTCAAATCGCTCGCCTTGGTCTAAGTTTTCGAGTAGCTGTACCAGGGTGACGCAGAGATTGCAATTGCCGTCGTAAATTACTTTATAGTTCATGGGAATGGGGAATTGGGAATGGGGCATGGGGCATGGGGCATTGGGCATTGGGCATGGGGCATTGGTAATTGGTAATTGGAACTAACTAATAACCAATAACCAATAACTAATAACTACTGACTAATGACTAATGACTACTGACTAATGACTAATGACTAATGACTAATGACTAATGACAACTGACTACTGACTACTGCCGATAGGAATCTCGATCGCAAATTCCGTTCCTTCACCTGGTGCTGAATTGCAATGAAGCTGTCCGCCGTGTTTTTCCACAACAATTTGATAGCTAATCGACAGCCCCAAACCAGTACCTTTACCCGGTTCTTTCGTAGTAAAAAACGGATCGAACAGCCTTTCGTGAACATCTATCGGAATCCCCGGCCCGTTGTCAGCGATCCGAATCACAATATGAGAAGGATGCCGAATCAAAGCATCCTGTTCGTATTTAACATCCGTACAAATCCGCAGAGTAGGCGAAGGACAATAAGGAATAGGCGCTAGTTCTCCCTCGGCCCACTGTCCGGTTTCCATTGCTTCTTCCAAAGCATCAATTGCATTGCCGATAATATTCATAAATACCTGATTCAACTGTCCAGCATAACACTGTACGCGGGGCAAATTGCCGAACTCTTTGAGCAGCACAATTTTCGGATGTCCAGCCGTTTCTTTGAACCTGTGCTGCAAAATCAACAAAGTGCTTTCAATCCCTTCGTGAATGTCAACCTGTTTTTGTTCGGCTTCGTCCAATCGCGAAAAATTCTTCAGCGACAGCACGATCTGGCGAATTCGCTCTGCTCCCATTTTCATCGAATTTAACAGTTTCGGCAAATCTTTTAGCAGAAAATTCAAATCGACATCATCTATCTCTTGTTGAATTGCCGCTGCTGGGCGCGGGTATTCCTGCTGGTAAAGTTGCAGCATTTTTAGCAAGTCTTTAAAGTAATCGTCAGCGTGCATGACGTTGCCGTAGATAAAGCTGACTGGATTGTTGATTTCGTGAGCGACGCCAGCTACTAATTGCCCCAAACTTACCATTTTTTCATTTTGAACCATCATGCTTTGAGTTTTCTGCACGTCCCGCAGGGCCTTCGCCAATTCTTGATTTTTAGTCCTCAATTGACTTTCGGAAAGCCGCACCGCTTCTTCTGCGTGTTTGCGATCGGTAATATCTTTTCTAATTGCTACATATTGATTTGGTTCTCCCCGAGAATTTAGGAAGGGTACAATGGTAGTATCCAACCATAAAAATGTGCCGTCTCTAGCTTGATTTTTCATTTCTCCCCGCCACACATTACCCTGGCAGATAGTTGACCAAAGTTGCTGAAAAAACTCTGGGGAGTGATAACCAGAATTGACAATTTTGTGGGTTTTGCCAATCAATTCTTCTCGATCGTATTTCAAGATTTCGCAAAATTGATCGTTGACGTAACTAATGATGCCGAATTGGTTGGTTGTTGAAACGATCGCCGATTGATCCAAGGCAAATTTTTCAAACTCTAACTCTTGCAGAGTTTGGCGCAATTCTGCTTCGGCAAGTTTGCGATCGCTAATATCGGTAATCATCCGCAACACCCCCGCAAATTCGCCCAAAGCGTCGAACATCGGCGTCGCCGAGACGATCGCCCACAAGTGAGAACCGTCTGAGCGGGTAAACTTAAAATCGTGGCGTTCGCGGATGCCTTGCCGGCGGCGCTGCACGTAACTTTCAGCTATTGCCCGAGCCTCATAGTCGATAAACTCAAATAGCGATCGCCCCAGCATTTCCTCTACAGTATACCCCAGCATTTCGGCCATCCGAGAGTTAGCAAAAGTCGTGATGCTTTGGCTGTCAAACATCCAAACGCCCTCCGAAGCCGTCTCGACAATGCAGCGGTAATAACTCTCGCTTTCCCTGATTGTTGCCTCTGCTTGCTTGCGATCCGTAATATCAGTTTGCACCGCCACAAAACCTTCTAGTTCCCCGGTTTCTTGATAAATCGGGGCGATCGAAAGCGCTACCCAATAACCATTTCCATCCTTAGTGTAATTGTAAATTTCCTGATTAAACGGCTCTCCCGCAGCCAAAGCCGATCGCAGTTGAGCAATAGTTAGCGGGTCTGTTTGAGGGCCTTGCAACACATCACCCGGTTTTTTCCCCTGCATTTCTGCCAGCACATAACCGCTAATCCGAGTAAATCCTTCATTCACCCATTCAATGCAGCCTTGAGCATCAGTAATAATCACACCATTTTGCGTTTTTTGAGCCACGATAGCCAAGCGCGACAATTCTGTTTCAGTTTTTTTGCTTTCCGTAATATCTTGAGCAATACCCAGAATATATTTAGGCGCGCCATAACCGTCAAACAAAGGAACTTTTTTAGTGTGTAAAATCCGCTTTCCCCGGCGCGGAAGTTCGATGGTTTCTTCTGGCAAATCTACGCCTTTTCCCGTTGCAAATACTTCTAAATCTTGTGCTTGCAAGTAATTTGCCTGCTCTGCCTCCAACAAGTCAGCAGCATTGTTTCCCAACACTTCATCGCTGGAATAGCCAAACAACTCTTCGCTAGCAGTATTCCAATAAATAAATTTTTGTTCCACAGCATCTTTAATAAAGACGCTAATCGGCAGATTTTGCAGTACCGCTTTTAGAAAGTCTTGAGTATTCCGCAAATCAGACTCGGCTTGCTTGCGATCGGTTATATCCAAAATCACCCCGTGGAGATATACCGCTTCTGACACAGAATTAGACATTGGCGAAGAGGCCACAGCACTCAACAAACCCCCTTGTCTCTCCTCCACCTCGCCGCCAACCGCTTGACCTTTTTCGTAAACCCAGCCAATGCTACCGTCAGCCCGAACAATGCGGTATTCCAGAATGTACGGCCATTTTGCTGCTATACTTTTTCTGACAGTTTCTTCCACTCTCGATCGATCTTCAGGATGGATAATGCTAGCAAAAGACCGGACTCGCTCGTTAATAAAATCAGAGGAAGGATAGCCGGATATTTCTTGAATCGCTTCTGACAGAAACCCGATCGTCCATTTGGCAAAACCGCTTGGATCGTCCAAGTTGCAACTACAGCGGTAGACAGCACCTGGAATATTTGCTACTAAAGTCTGATATCGTGCTTCGCTGCTTAACAAAAAGGATGAGCTATCTTCGCGATCGCTGTCGTCTTTATTGAATTTAGAAGACTGGGAGAAAATTTGCATATTTTTTTCACTTGTGAGTGCGGGGCAAGTGTTAGGGTAGATGTCTGATAAAAAGTGAATTTTATTTTGGAAATAATTCGTTATAAATTAATATAGTACAAAATTACTTCTTTGAACATTCAGGAAATTGGATCGCGGCTAATCGCGAGACTTTGTAGCACCCGCCTCGTTTCGTTACAATAAGATAAGTTGCCAAGAACCGATCGCCCCTCAAAACACCATGACTCAACAACAACCCCGGATTTGCATTCTCGGCGGAGGCTTCGGCGGACTCTACACAGCCCTGCGTCTGAGTCAGTTACCCTTCTCCAAAGCCGAAAAACCCGAAATCGTCCTTGTCGATAAGCGCGATCGATTTTTGTTCGTTCCCCTGCTGTACGAACTCCTGACAGGGGAACTGCAAACTTGGGAAATTGCCCCACCGTTTGCCGAACTCCTGGAAAACACAGGCGTGCGCTTTTGTCAAGGAACTGTTTCCGGCATCGATGTGGAAGCAAAACGAGTGCAATTACACGACGGGCCAGAAATTCCGTGCGATCGGCTAGTCCTAGCTTTGGGTGGCGAAACCCCCCTAGATATGGTCAAAGGCGCCGTTGAATACGCTTACTCGTTCCGCACCTTAGACGACGCCTACCGCTTGGAAGAAAGACTGCGGTTTCTCGAAGCCAGCAATACCGATAAAATCCGGGTGGCGATCGTCGGCGCGGGTTATTCGGGAGTAGAATTAGCTTGCAAATTAGCCGATCGACTCGGAGACAAAGGTCGCGTGCGGTTAGTCGAACAAGGCGACATGATTCTGCGGACATCGCCGGAGTTCAACCGCGAAGCCGCCAACAAAGCTTTAGAAAAACGGAAAGTGTGGATCGACTTAGAAACAGCAGTAGAGGCGATCGAAGCGGACACAATATCCTTAACATACAAAGGACAATTAGATGTTCTGCCTGTAGATATAGTTTTGTGGACTGTAGGAACTCAAGTTAGTCAAGCAGTGCGATCGCTCCCCCTCAAACAAAACCAGCGCGGTCAATTAATCACGAATCCCACATTGCAAATTATCGACCATCCAGACATATTTGCCCTCGGAGACTTAGCTGAATGTCACGACGCAACTGGTCAAAAAGTCCCGGCTACAGCCCAAACAGCCTTCCAGCAAGCTGATTATACAGCATGGAATATTTGGGCCTCGTTGAGCGATCGACCTTTGCTACCTTTCCGCTATCAGGCGCTAGGAGAAATGATGACATTGGGAATTGACAATGCGACTCTCTCCGGTTTAGGAATTAAACTCGATGGACAATTGGCACATATTGCTCGTCGCTTAGCTTATCTCTATCGGATGCCAACATTTGACCATCAAGTAAAAGTTGGTTTCAATTGGATTAGCAAGCCGATTCAGGATTTGTTAAAAAGTTAAAAAACAGGCAAGATGCCTGTTCCACAAAGTGATAGTGTAGGTTGGGTTGAGTAACGAAACCCAACCTACAACTCTAAAAAAGTTGGTAGTGAGGACTTTAGTCCTCAAAGCTCAAATCTTAGAAAGTTAGGACTAAAGTCCTTACTACAAACCAATGACAAAAGTAATTTTTTTAGATGCCGCCGGTACGCTATTTGACGTGCGCGGCAGCGTCGGCGAAGTCTACGGACAATTTGCCCGCAGTTGGGGAATAACTGTTTCTAACGAAGAGTTAAATACAGCATTTTTCCAAAGCTTTGCCGACTCAAATCCGATGGCATTTCCTGGGAGAGAATTAGCAAAAATTCCCCAGCTAGAATTTGAATGGTGGCTAGCAGTTTGCGCCAACGCTTTTCAAATAGCAGGCGTTTTCCATCAATTCTCAGATTTCCCCAAATTCTTTGCCGAACTCTACACTCATTTTGCCACCGCCGAACCTTGGTTTGTCTATCCCGATGTATTACCCGCATTAAATCGATGGCAAAAACAAGGCATTGAATTAGCAGTAGTATCGAATTTTGATTCGCGACTTTATCCAGTATTAAAAGCACTCAATTTAGCAGAACATTTTACCTCGGTGACAATTTCTACTGAAGTGGGTGCGGCTAAACCAGATTCTCAAATTTTTACCGCTGCTTTGCAGAAGTACGACTGCATTGCTGAAAATGTTTTGCATATCGGCGATAGTTTCAAGGCTGATTATTGCGGTGCTAAAGCTGCGGGTTTAAATGCCGTTTGGTTGAATCGCCAACAGGAAAAACTGGATTTAAGCAAGTTGGGTTTAATTGATTTTCAGAAGGTAGAGGAATTTGCTAGTCTGGATTTTATATCAATTCCGGTGCAGCCGGAATAATATAGAGGATACGGCAGTGCCGTTTCCCTACCGCGATCGATCGTAGGGACACTCCAAAAGCCGTGTCCTGATTTTGGGGAATATTAATTCCGATGTAAATAAATCCTAATAAATATGATTTTTATGACATCAAGGTTATGATTTTTATGAATTGACTTTGAGTGCTGCTTATTGAATAATATGAGTAATTTAACCGCAGAGGGCGCAGAGGGCGCTGAGGAAGAGAAGAAAGATATGATTTATATATCTAATTTTTACTGAAAAAAACTCTATGGAAACTCGACTTACTCAAGCTCAGTTAGCGCAGGTAATCGCTGAAATCGACAAGTTATCGCAGCAGCGCGAGTCAGAATTGGCGCCGGATCAGGTAAGAGAAATTTTACGAGATTTGAATTTACCTGATGAACTTCTGGAAGATGCGATCGCCCAAATGCACCGCCGCGAAGCCCTGGAACAACAGCAGCGGCGCAATCGTTGGATTGCGATCGCCTCGACAGCAGTTGTGATTTCGGCGATCGCAATTGGCGTCCTATTCGGGCAAAATCGGCAGCAGCAAAATGCTCAAGTTGTCGCCACAGAAGACAGGATTGCGCTATCGAAAAAGGGTGGTGATAGTCTGAGTCAAGTCAACCGTCAAATCAATCCCCGCATCTACTACCAGGTGACGTTGAAAAATGCTCCGATCGGCAGTCATTTGGCTCTGCAATGTGACTGGACTAATCCCAGCGGTCAAATTGTTCATCAGAATAGCTATAAGACTCGCACGATCGAAACTGCGGTTTGGAATACTAACTGTTTTTATGACCTCGGATCGGCTGCTGCGCCGGGAAACTGGGAGGTGCGGATGTCTCTGGATGGACGCGCGATCGGCAGTGAACCTTTCGTGGTGAAATAGATATGGGCGCGATCGCAAAACCTGCACATTTCATCGGCTACTGGGGACAAGCCGATCTCACAAAAACGCTCAGCCGTTTAGTGCCCGATTACTCCATCCGATCGGGCAAATTATCAGAATGGGCGATCGCCTCTGCATCAATTCTCAAGGCTGACACAGTGACTCTGAATGCTTGCGGGCGATTTCAGCCGACGGATTTTCCGGGAGATGCTTGGGCGCAGGTAGAATTCGGACAGCTACGGTTGGGGCGCGATCCGTTTGGGCGAGTGCCGCTTTACTGGATGCGATCGCAAGACACAATCTGGTTTTCTACGCAGGTGCAATTGCTGCTACCGTTAATTGATGTTCCTGAAGTGAACCCGATCGCCCTTCACAGTTATGCTTGTTTTTCCTATGTACCAACGCCGTTAACGCCGATCGAGCAAATTGTATCCGTAGCAGCCGGAACCGAGATAGTTTGGGAAATCGCCGATATTAACGATCGGCCGAAAGTGCGATCGCTGCAATCAGCTTGGCAAGAAGCGCCGCAATTGCTGCGGAGTGAAGACGAGGCGATCGCACAATTGCAAGGATTGTTGCAACAGGCGATCGATCGACAAGTAGCAGATTTGCCGATCGACGAACCAGTAGGCGTTTTGCTATCAGGCGGCATCGATTCCTCCCTGGTGACAGCGCTGCTAGTCAAAGCAGGCTTGAAAGTCCGCGCCTACGCCCTCGATTTCGGTGTCGAAGCTTATTCCGAACTGCCCTACGCGCAACAGGTTGCCGACTTTTTCGGGATTCCGCTGATCCGAGTGGCGGCGACGGGTGATGCAATCCTAGGTGCGATCGGGCAAACCGCCAAAGCCCTCGATTCACCCTACGGAGACGGCACAACGGCTGCACTGTTTTTGCTCAAACAAGCGGCGGCGCAAGACGTGCGAGTGGTATTCAACGGCGAAAACGGCGATCAGCTATTTGCCGGATGGACGAACAAACCTTTGATTGCTAACGGAGTTTACAGCGCAGAACATCCAGCCGGAAAAGAAACCTTTGAACAGCAGTATTTGCGGACGTTTCAGCGATTTTATGGCTATGAAAAACAGATTTTTTCGCCCGAAATGCTCGATCGCATTCAATCGCACGATTTAAGCATTTACCTGGAAGATGCGATCGGAACCGACACCTGTCCATCCCTGCTAGCCAAACTGCGGCGGGCTTCCCTGATGCTCAAAGGCGCGCAAAACATCCAGCCGAAGGCAAACGCATTGGGGTTTGCTTGCGGTTTGTGGGTGCGATCGCCCTTCTGCGACCCCGACCTCACCGAGTGGACGTTTCAACTCCCAGGCGAGCTGCTACTGCAAGGTGCGTGCGAAAAATACATCCTCAAAAAAGCGGCCGAACGTTGGTTGCCGCCAGAAATTGTCTGGCGAGAAAAGCGCGGGATGGGAGTACCGCTGAAAGTTTGGTATTACCGGGAGTTTTGGAGTGCGATCGGATCTCGGCTGAATCCGAATGTACTGCGATCGGAAAAATGTTGGCAACCGCATTTAGCCGACGCGATGTTATCGGGACAACTGGGAGTTGCCATGCGCGATCGATATATCGGCAATAATCTCTGGTTGCTGCTGATGTGGCAGGCATGGCGAACCGAGGTTTTAGGTGAAATTCCGGTTGGGCGATCGCTAAATCATGTTTTTTGGTTGCCACCTGCGATCGGGCAACGCATTTGGAAATATCGAAGGAAGCTGACAGTTGACAGTTAACTGTTGATTGTTGACTCGATTTTACAATCTTCCTTCTTCCTTCTTCCTTCTTCCTTCGTGTCCTTCGCGTCTTCGCGGTTCA
>JAUBOH010000266.1:0-9401 GCA_036700145.1 Microcoleus occultus BM001215366 | reverse complement strand
CATCCCCAGCCGCGAAATTGGGCGGCATTTACTTTAATTGGGGAGGCAGAGTAAGGACGATCGCGACAAGCAGATTACAGAGTACGATCGGGGATACTGCTCCTACCGCGAAACTGGCGGCTGCAAAACTTCTGCTTCCTTCTCGATTATAGCTACCTCCAAAATCTTCTCTAAAACCGGAGAAGGAATCGGCACTTCTTCAACTACCGGATGCTTTTCCAAAGTCAAACGAGACTGCGACGAACCAGACAATCTTTTCAACAATTTCGGTGTCGGATCGTACAGCAAATAAATAATTCGATCGCCCGCTTGCCAAATCTCTGTCGCCGACACGACTTGTAAATATCCCTGTCTTTCCAGCAGCAGCGGCGCCAACTCTCCTGCTTGAACCAAAGCTTGCAAGTGAGCAATTTGAAATTGTAATCCCTCACTGTTTAACTCGGTTTCCCCCAATTTTACTTCACTGTCGCTCAAATATTCGTTCCAATCTTTTAGCGACAAATCGGATACAAAGGCTTGATTGATTTTAGTATTATTTGCAGCGGTACTCCCTTGCGGATCTTTGGGGAACATTGCCAAAACCTTGGGCGGTGCAAACTCTTCGGCCGCTCGCTGAGCTAATACTAAGTTTACCTCGCCGTTGTTAGTCATGGCCAAAAAAGTTCCCATCGAATCAAGTCCGGCTGATTCTAAAACGCTGTGATCCAGAGCACTGCTCAAAAACACCCGCAAACCCTCTCGTTCTGCTTGTTCGCAAGCTTCCGGGTTGGTGTCGATAATTGCTACAGATTCTCCGCGTTCTTGAAACAAGCGAGCAATTAATCTGCTCAAAGGATTTGAGCCGACAATCACAGCACCGGTTGCCGATTTTGAGGTGACTCCCAACAGTTGAGCCATCCATCCTGCCGTCAGCCCTTGCACGAAAACTGTCATAATAATTGTCAGGAAAACTAAGGCTTTAATTGAGTCGCCGCCGTTGATTCCCCGCTGGGTGAGCAAAATGGCAAATAGAGATGCGATCGAAGCTGAGACAATTCCCCTCGGCGCCACCCAGCAAACAAATAATTTCTGCCGCCAATTCAGTCCGCTGTTCCAAGTACACAGCCAAACGTCGATCGGTCGCACTATCCACATTAATGCTAAAACTGTAAACACACTTCCCCAACCGAGGGCGACCACACTAGCGAGGGATAAATCGGCTGCCAGCAACACGAACAGCACGGAGATAGCAAGGACTGTAAGTTGACCTTTAAACCTCCTCAGCAGCCTTTCTTCCGGCACAGCAGCGGCTCTGAGAACGATGCCGGAGAGAACTGTTGCCATTAGTCCCGATTCGCTGCGGAGTTCTTCTGCTAAGCCGAATAATCCCCATAAACCCGCTAAAACTACTAGGTTTTTGAGGTCTTCTGAGAGAAAGTTTGATCGCTTGAGAATGAATCCCAGCAACCAACCTCCCGCAACTCCGACGACGGTGCCGACTCCCAGCCGCACGATTAAGTCTCCGAACAAAACCAGCAAGTCTGCATTGCCGTTTAAAACAATATTCAGTACCAATACCGCCAGAATTGCGCCGACTGGATCGATTAAAACGCCTTCTGCTTCTAGCAAGGCGGCGACTTGTTTGTCAACGGATACTTGTTTGAGCAAAGGGCCGATGACTGTCGGGCCTGTGACGACTACTAGAGAAGCATACAAGAATGCGATCGGCCAGGGAAATTCCCCCAGCCAGTGTGCGGCCATTCCGCCGCCAATTAGCGTAATTAAAGTCCCTACTGTAACTAAATTGCGGATGCTCCCAGAAACGCGCCCTAAATCTCGCAATTCCAAATTCAAGCCGCCTTCAAACAGAATTAATGCTACCGAAAGGGAGACCATCACTTCTAAACCGCTACCCAGCAGGTTGGGGTGCAGTAAACCCAAACAGTCTGGCCCTGCTAAAATGCCGAACAGCAGCAAAAAGACGATCGCCGGAACTTTTAGATAAGCGGCCAGAACTTGAGCGCTGATACCGCAGGTGACGGTCATGACCATCAACAGGGTGATGTTAAAGGGGATTTCCATAGATATGATTGTTACAGGCTGCCCGCTAGGTTTTAAATGTTCGATCGCGGGTGATTTGAGTGCAGGCGTTATTTACGGCGAAGCAGACAAACTCGGCACGGCCCTGGATTTTTGCGAATAAAATTAAAAAACGTTGATATTGGCTATAACTTTATCAGATAACTCTCTTGGCGTCAAAGATCGTCATTGGTCATCCGTCAGTAGGAGCGAGTCACAAACATTAATCCATGTATCCGTGTCCGGCCCTCCGACATCAATAAGTCAGAATTTCTGTTACTTGCCGTCACGGCCCGCATTTTGCCACCTGCGAAAAAACTCCGAGAGAATTGCCGGCGAAATTTCCCCTTCCAGCCAATCTAAAGCCTGATTTTGGTTGGGTGAGGCCCGATAAAACTTGCAGGTATCTATCAGCCGAATCGGAGAATTTGGGACAGTAGATTGAGATCGCCACTTTTGTGCAAACTCGGCAATAACAGCCGGAGAAATTTGTTTTTGCAGCCAATCTAAAGCTTGGTCTTGTTCCGCCAAACCGCGATAAAATTTGCCGGCATCTATCAATCGCAAATTAGCATCGCCCGGTACGGCAGTTGTCCGCCACTTTTGAGCAAATTCCCCTAAAACAAAGGTAGAAACTTGACTTTGCAGCCAAATCAAGGCAGTATCTTGGGTAGCGCTAGCTTGATAAGACGAGAATACTTCCGTCAGTCGCACGGCTGATATGGGAGTCGGTGCGGGAATTGGTGTGGGAGTTGGTGTCGGCGGTGGAGGGGGGACAACTACTTTGGGAGATTTTCTCATCAAAGCGGCCCAGGTTTTGAGGCCTGCCATGCCGTCTGGATTGAGACCCTGAGATTTCTGAAACGAGATGAGGGCCGCTGTGGTGGTGGCTCCAAATTTAGCGTCCATCGCGCCTTGATAAAAACCTTTATTTCTTAATTGCTTCTGGATGTCTGCAACTTTATAACTTTGGGCCCCTTCTCGGACGCTTTCAAAGATATTTGTGTCTACATTACCCGAGACGCCGGACACGCTACCGGTGTCGCTGTATTGCCAAAAAGTCCAAGTCTTCCAGCCGCCGGGAACCCAAGGTTCCTGGGCGCTGGTGTAGTGAGCAATCCACAGCGGATAATCGGCAAATCTCTGTGTCCCGAGGTTGTCCCAGAAACCGGGGTAGGTGTAGATAATCGGTCGCATCAAGGTGGCTTTTTCGACTGCTTCTAGCCAAATTGCGGCTCGATCGCACAATTCACCCGCACCCAAACCGCCTGTAGTTTCCAAATCCAAGACGGCCGGCAAATCTCCCGGTTCGAGTTTGACAGTTTTGAGGAACAAATCTATTTGTCCTTGAATGCTGCTTGCCGGTCGAAAAAAGTGGTAAGCACCGCGTTGAATCCCCGCCGCTTTCATCGCCGCCCAATTGCGGGCGAAAGTTTGGGAAACCAACGTCGCACCTTCGGTAGATTTGACAAAACCGAACAGAATGCCTCCACTGGCAACTGTTTGCCAATTAACATTGGGCTGATAGTCGGAAACATCTATACCGCGAATGCTCATATTACGCAGAGTTGAGAAAAGCTAGTTTTGTCTGAAGCAGCGACTAAATTAACGGTACATTAAATTGTAATGCTAAGTCGCTAATTGTTTTTTGTAGGGGAGATTATGCAAGTGAACTTCGATCGAATAGAACCAGGCCCCGGTCAAGAGTCTGTTTGGGATTACCCGCGTCCTCCTCGCCTTGAGGAATCGACCAAACACGTACAGATTATTTTTAACGGAATGACGATCGCCGACACGCGCCGCCCGTTTCGGGTATTGGAGACAAGTCACCCTCCTAGCTACTATATCTCTCCCGAGGACATCCAAATGAATAACTTGTCCAAGACTTTACGGGGATCTTGGTGCGAGTGGAAGGGACAAGGCGGTTATTACACTGTGACGGTAGGGTCGAAGGAAGCAGTAAATGCTGCTTGGTTTTATCCCGAGCCCGATCGGGTTTTTGCAGCTATAAAAGATTATGTGGCTTTTTATCCGAGCCTGATGGATGCCTGTTATGTGGACGGGGAATTAGTGCAAGCTCAACCAGGGGATTTTTACGGAGGCTGGATTACCAAAGATATTGTCGGCCCATTTAAGGGAGGAATCGGAACTTGGGGTTGGTGAGGGAATTTTGAGATTGCTTCGTTCCTCGCCACACTTCGCGGTTTTGGGTTTTGAGTTGAGGGTTGGCGCAGAAACCTCGTTTTTTTACGCAAAACTTCGTTACAGCCTCTACCCGGTTTAAACATTTGGTTTATCGAGTTGGCGTGCGCCGCGAATGAGTTGAGGAGCGGTGCAGAAACCGGGTTTGTTAGAACACAAAAAGCTCACCGTAAAAAATCAAGTAATCCTTCAAGAAATCTCTAATTAAGTGAGGATGAATCAAAGCAATTGAGCCACTGCAGAAACTAACGCAGCTTATACGATAAAATAAACAGTGTAGTCAAGAATACAGCCACTGCTAATAAATTAATGTTAATATAGGTTAATAGCTGACACTAGGTTTGTTGCTGCTGTATTGTTCATTCGGATCTGCGCTGTGTCTGTTGAAATTATCGCGCCATCTAACTCGCCGGAAAAACCACCCGAAAATTTAACTTTAGAGTCTACTCTTCAGGATCTGGCTGTATTCAATTTTCAGGTTGAAACTTCATCCCTAGCTAAAGACGTAGCTCGATTGTTTCAAGCTCACCCGCTGCTTCCGGGAGTTATCTTGACCGTAAATGGGGAATTTTTAGGGATGATATCGCGCCGGCGATTTATGGAACGCATGAGCCGCCCTTACGGAGTAGATATATTTGCTTGCAGACCAATTATGGCTTTGTATCAAATAGCTCAAACCGATATTTTAATTTTACCAGGAGTAGCCTTAATTGTCATGGCCGCTCAGCGAGCTGTGCAGCGGTCGCCGGAACAGCTTTACGAGCCGATTGTTGTGCAGTTAGAACCTCAAGTTTACCGACTGTTAGATGTGCATCAAGTGTTGGTAGCTTTGTCCCAAATTCACCAACAAGCTACTTGGTATATTAGCGAACTTTATTACAATTTATCTGTCACACAATCCGAGCTAGAAGCAGCTAATTCTAAATTACAATCAGCGAATTCCGAATTGTATCGCCTTGCTAACTCAGATGGCTTAACTCAGGTTGCTAACCGCCGCTGTTTTAACGAATACTTAGAGAAAAAATGGCAGGAATTGGGAGAAGAAGCAGCAGAACTATCTTTAATTTTATGCGATATTGACTTTTTTAAGAAATACAACGATACTTACGGACATCAGGCGGGAGATGCTTGTTTGCAACAGGTAGCCAAAACTATTGTTGAGGCTGTAAATTACTCAGCAGGCGAAGTTTCACCAGAGAGGCTGGTAGCTCGTTACGGAGGTGAAGAATTTGCGGTAATTTTGCCTCGCACTACACCTGAAACTGCTGTCTCGATTGCAGAGCAAATTCGAGTCTGGGTGAAAAAACTGGAAATTGAAAATATTAAATCGCCCGTGTGTTCTTGTGTTACACTGAGTTTGGGACTAGCGAGTACGGTTCCTCGAGCGGAAACTTCAAAAAAAGATTTGATTGCGGCAGCAGACCGCGCGTTGTATCAAGCTAAAGACGCAGGGCGCGATCGAGTAATTTTAGATTTTAGATTGGAAAAAGTGATTCCCGAATAAATCCGTGGGCTCCTTTAATAGTTTCGATCGCAGATTATCTGGTAAATCGCCGATCGAGCGGCCGATCGAACCCAGCAATTTCTCCAAAGCTTTGATCTGCTTGACAGTGAACGTGGGCACATTTTTCCCCAACTCCCAACGGCTGATTGTTTGCGACGACACGCCAAGCTCTGGCGCTAAATCTTCCTGACTCATCCTCAGTTCTTCCCTGAGCTTTTTCAAATGCGACTCTTCATCTTCAGGTCGCGGAACAGGCTTTTTCGGCATAACTTCGATCGCACATTGTTTAATTAATATGCGGTAGCATCTTACTTCCTTCCCTGTAGAAGATTATCTACTTCTTCCTTCGCGATCTTCGCCTCGAAAGCGGTTCAATAATACTAATTATTCAGGCCCAAAACGAGTAATTAAACAACAAAGAGATCGCGCAACTGTAAGACGCATAGCTGGAGGTGCGATCAGCTTCTATTGTGCTTTGAAATTCGATCGGCAGATCGCCCCTTTCTACAGAGTCTCGCACCAAGCACGTTCTGCCGTCCAGTGCCTGTCCGAAGATTCATAAATCCTCAACCCACCCAACCGGGCATTTCGGATCATCTCCTCAACTTCCTCCAGTGCAAATGCCGCTTGCAGCGAATCGCTGAATAACTGTTTCTGATGCTCGTTGCAATCTCCCGCATACATCTCGACTAAATTATCCCTCATTTCCGGTGTTTCCGGCCGGAGCAAATCCCGCAAAAATATTGCTCCGTTCGGTTTCAACACCCGCTTGACTTCCTGCAAAAATGGCAGCGGAGCGGGCAAATGGTGGATAATGCTGTTGGAAATCACCATGTCAAAATAGCTGTCAGGATAAGGCATGGCCTTAGCGTCGATCAGTTCGAGACTAATTTGCGATCGCACACCGGCTTTTTCCACATTCAGCGCCCCGACTTTCAGCATATTTGCCGACAAATCAATGCAAGTCAATTTCCACTCAGGCCGCAATTCACAAAGGGCGATCGGAATTCTTGCCGTACCCGTCCCAGCATCCAAAACGTTTCCAAAAACCGGCCCCAAAGCAGCAGCACTCATTGCAAAAGCAGCATTAACGTCAGTAAAGTCCATCGAATCGTATTCGATCGCCTCTTCCCAAGAATCCATAACTTCCGGTTCCAAAACTCGCTGCATAAAATTGGTCTCGTTAACTGGCATTTCCATATACGCTCCCAGTTTCGCCTCCAAAAGCTCGACTAACTCCGGTTCCATATACTTGTAATTATCCAGGATTTGCAGGCAAATAAGCTTCTTGCCTGCGAGACTTGCCGGAAATTTGCTGCGGAGTCGATCGGCGTGCTTCTTTTCCATCACAAATATCCAATCCGCCCAACCGACAAGACCCTCAGTGACTCTAATTCTTGCACCTTTTTCGGTTCCAGCCGATCGCACATCGTAGCCACTAACTTTCTCGCATATCTTCTCAGCCGTCAAACTCCTCCACTTATTCTGACTGCACACAAACAATATCTTGATTTTATCCATTTAGACACAAGTACAAAATTCTCTGTTAATTGTGGCACGGGCGTCTGCCTGTGCGGTGGATCGGTTAGTCTTTTCGAGCCGGAGGAACCCCTATGATAGCAACCGCTTTCGAGGCGAAGAACACGAAGAAGAAGAAGTAGAAGTAGGTAATCTTCTGCTGGGAAGAAAGTAAAAATCTCGATCGCATTTTTGCCCATCGCCCCTTACATATCACACTACCCGTATTTTGTCAAATTGGTTCATTTTTTTCTGACAATTCTTAACTATTTAAAATCTGTTTTTTATCTATAACAAAAATTATTGACATTTGTAGAGTTTGTTTATTTTACGATTTTAAAGGATTTCAGGCTTAAAATTAAAAATTAGTTATAGCACCCCTTGAGTATCAGAATCGTATAATAGCTCAAACGGCGCAAATTCGTCAAGCAAATGAGAATGGAATCAATAGTGAAGGGGGGTAATTTTGGGGGTTTTCGGAGATTGATTGAACATTTAAAACAAAAATACTTTTATCATTGTTTTTGCTTATCAAAGTAGCGTCAGTTGTCCCGATCGCCCTCATCCCCTGAAAAATAGATAGATATGCTCGATCTCTGCTAAAATAAATAAAACGAAGTCGTTATGAGTTCACTTAAATAGCTATGACCAACGAAACCGTAGAAAACCTAGTGATTATCGGCTCAGGCCCTGCAGGCTACACCGCAGCCATCTACGCCGGGAGAGCAAACCTGAAACCCGTAGTCTTTGAAGGCTACCAAATGGGAGGCATCCCCGGCGGTCAACTGATGACCACCACAGAAGTAGAGAACTTTCCGGGCTTCCCCGAAGGCATTACCGGGCCGCAACTGATGGATCGGATGAAAGCTCAAGCAGCGCGCTGGGGTTCCCAATTATACACAGAAGACGTAATTTACGTAGATTTGAGCCAGCGTCCGTTTACAGTGCGATCGGAAGACCGAGAAATTAAAACCCACACCATAGTAATCGCTACAGGCGCGACTGCGAAACGGCTGGGGCTGCCGAGCGAGCACGTATTTTGGAGTCACGGGATTTCTGCCTGTGCGATTTGCGACGGCGCTACCCCAATTTTTAAAGGAGTAGATTTAGCTGTAATTGGCGCGGGCGACACCGCAGCGGAAGAAAGTATTTATCTGACAAAATACGGATCTCACGTACATATGCTGGTGCGACGGGGCCAAATGCGCGCCAGCAAAGCCATGCAAGACCGGGTGCTGAGCAATCCCAAAATTACCGTCCACTGGAACACTGAAACCGTGGATATTTTGGGAGAGCCAGGAGGCAAGATGGACGGGGTGAGACTTAGAAATATTGAGACAGGCGCCGAAAGCGATTTGCTGGTGAAAGGATTGTTTTACGCGATCGGGCACACTCCCAACACTCAACTGTTCCAAGGTCAGCTAGAACTCGACGAAGTAGGCTATATCGCCACCAAACACGGTTCAGTAGAAACCAGCGTCGAGGGAGTTTACGCCGTCGGCGACGTGCAAGACCACGAGTTTCGCCAAGCAATCACCGCCGCCGGCAGTGGCTGCATGGGGGCGATGCTCGCCGAAAGGTGGCTGTCGCTCAACGGCTTGGCTCAGGAATTCCATCAAACTGAGGAATCGCACAAACCCGCCACAGCGCCGGAAACTCCAAAAGTGCGCGCCACCAGCGAGAACTTTGATATCAAAGAGACGCGCCACGAAGGAGGTTATGCTTTGCGGAAGTTGTTCCACGATAGCGATCGGCTGATTGTGGTCAAATATGGAGCTCCGACTTGCGGGCCTTGCCACAGCCTCAAGCCGATTTTGAGCAAAGTAGTAGATGAGTTCGATGGCAAAATCCACTACGTGGAAATCGACATCGAAGAAGATCCAGAAATTGCTGAAAATGCTGGCGTCACCGGTACGCCGACGATTCAGTATTTCAAAGACAAGGCTTTGGTGACTGAACTCAAAGGAGTTAAGCCAAAAAGCCAGTACCGCGAGTTAATTGCTAGCAATTTGTAGGAATTCGATCGACTTTAGACTGGAGATTCCAGAGGCGCAGCTCGGATGCATAGCAGTTGACAGTTGACAATTGACAATCGACAGTTGGTTTTTAACAGTGAGAC
>JAUBOH010000265.1:0-9443 GCA_036700145.1 Microcoleus occultus BM001215366 | reverse complement strand
TGACAGTTGACAGCTACCCATAGCCGTCGATAGAAGAGGATTGGAGCAATGAATCATTTTGTTTGATTTCCCCCGTTTAGGGGGAGGCTTCAGACCCAATCTTCAGGCGTGAGGATTGGCAAATTAAAAATATTAAAAGTAGACTGAAAAAACCAGGAAAATAATCAATGAACAATCAGCAACCCGCGACGGCGTTAGGCAACATTTTAGTAGTAGACGATACGCCAGAAAACCTGCGTCTGTTGTCTACGATGTTGATTCATCGGGGGTACGCGCCCCGCTGCGTGATTAACGGGCAAATGGCTCTGAGAGCCTGCAATTCTAATCCGCCGGATTTGATTTTGCTCGACATCATGATGCCGGAAATGAACGGCTACGAAGTGTGTCAGCACCTGAAATCCGAAGCGAAAACTCGCGAGATTCCGGTAATTTTTATCAGCGCTAAAGATGAAGTGTTTGACAAAGTAAACGCCTTTGCTGTGGGAGGAGTTGACTACATCAGCAAGCCGTTTCAGTTTGAAGAAGTGCTCGCCCGCATCGAAAGTCACCTCACCCTGCGGAATTTACAAAAGCAGCTAAAAGAACAAAATGTGCTGCTTCAAGAAGAAATTAGCAGCCGCTTAGCCGTTGAAAAAACCCTTTACGAAAAAAACCAAATCCTGCAACAAGAAATCAGCCACCGCCGCGCCGTTGAACAAGCCCTGCAAGAGCAAAATATGCTCCTCCAACAAGAGATATCTAACCGCCAGCGCGCCGAATCTGCTCTCTTGAGATCTAACCAAGAATTGGCGCGTTCAAATGCGGAACTCGAACAATTTGCTTATGTGGCTTCTCACGATTTGCAAGCGCCTTTAGCAACAATTGCCAGCTACGCTCAACTTTTAGAAAAACGCTACAAAGACCAACTCGACACCCAAGCTAGTAAGTTTATCAGCAATATCGTTCAGGGCTGCACGAGAATGCAAACTTTAATTGACGATTTGCTCGAATACTCGCGAGTTGGCCGCAGTCAAAAATCTTTTCAACTGATAGATTGCAATCACGCAGTCCAGCAAGCAATCGCCAACCTGCAAGGGGCGATTCGCGACACTCAAGCAGTTGTTACCGTAAGCGAATTGCCAGCGGTAATGGGGGATATTTCTCAGCTCGTACAGCTCTTTCAAAATTTAGTCGGCAATGCGATTAAATATCGCCACGATGCACCGCCTGCGGTTCATATTACTGCTTGCAAACAAAAGGAAAACTGGTTATTTTCTGTCTCGGATAATGGAATTGGGATTGCTTTGCAGCATCAAGAACGCATCTTTCAAATTTTCCAGCGCTTGCACACTCAAAGAGAATATTCTGGGACAGGTATTGGTTTAGCAATTTGTCAAAAGATTGTGCAACGTCACGGCGGATGTATTTGGGTGGAGTCGGAACCGGGTCAAGGTTCAATTTTTAACTTTACTCTCGCTTAATTGAGACATTTTTTCGGCAGAAGGTAGCAGCTAGAAGGCAGCGGAATCTGAATAAAATATTATATTTTAAGGTAGAAGCTAAAAGGTACAAGGTAGAAGTTAATAGCCTTTGAGATTTGAGATTTGAGATTTGAGATTTGGCATGACTGATGACTATCGGGGTTGAGAGCTTGCCTGCTGTTGCATTCTTTTTTTAAAATGGTATAAATTGCTAGTTATAAAAAAAAATGTTTGTTGACAGCAGAGTTAGTTCGTGATATAATTTTAGGTCTTAAACACAATTTTTGTAGCGATCGCTCTCACCGCAATCTGACCGCCGATGTCTGTGTAGGTGCAATTCAATAACTGCCCCGGAAATCCCAGGTAAAATCCAAGTTGGCTTGACCAAAAATTTTGATTAATAACTATTAATTATGAAAGCAGTTTTTAACTTAGCTGTGCCTCCTACCTGCTTGAAAGTTCTGTTAGTAGAAGACAACCCTCAAGAAGCTGAGCTTATTGAATATTTGCTGTCAGAAATTAGCGGGCACCAGCGTATATTGCTGACGAAAGTTGAGCGCCTCAGCGAAGCGCAGGAGCGATTGCATCAAGAAACTTTTGACATCATTTTATTAGACCTTTCACTCCCAGACAGTCGGGGAATCGAGACGGTGGCTCGGGTACAAGAGTACGGGGTGAATGTGCCGATCGTAGTTTTGACAGCCCAAAACGACGAAGAGCTTGCTCTGCGGTTGATTTCGGCTGGCGTACAGGATTATTTAGTCAAAAGAAAAATCGACGGCGAACTGTTAATGCGATCGCTCCGTTACGCCATAGAACGCCAGAACAGCCAAGATGCTTTGCGAAAAAGCGAAGAAAAATATCGCTCGGTGGTCGAAAATTCTTTGATCGGAATTGCCATTGTCGCTCCAATTATTGACCCCGCAAGCTCTGAAAATTACAATTGGATAGAAGTTAACGATGCCTTGTGCAGTTTGCTCTTATACGAGCGCGACGAACTCCTGCAAAAGGATTGGCTGGAGTTGACTCATCCTGAAGATTTTGCTGAAAATTGTGAAAAAATGTCTCAGGTTTTTGCAGGTGAAATCGATGGTTACATCTCAGATAAAAGGTGGTTGAAAAAAGATGGTGAAATAGTTCACACGCGAGTTTCGCTGCGCTGCATCCGCAGGCTGGATGGGTCGATCGACAGGATGATTAAAGTAGTGTTGGACGTGAGCGATCGCTACCGCTACGAAGCACAACTGAAAGCGTCTGAAGAATTTTTAAACCACACGATAAATGCTACGCCAGACCCGATTTTTGTCAAAGACGAGCAGCACCGCTGGATAATCTTAAATGATGCTTGTTGTCAGTTAATCGGCAAATCGCGGCAAGAACTGCTCGGCAAATCAGATTATGATTTTTTTCTAAAATCAGAAGCTGCTGTTTTTTGGACAGAAGATGAAGAAGTATTGAGAACGGATATCTGCTTAGAAAACCAAGAAACATTCACAGACACCGCAGGAAAAGAACACATCATTTCTACCAAGAAAACAGTGTTTAAAAAAGCAGACGGCAGTAAAGTAATCGTAGGCACAATTAGAGATTTTACCGAATACAGACTGCAGCAAAGAGCCTTGGAACAAAGCGAAGCTCGATTTCAAAAATTGGTAGCTAACCTGCCGGGGATAATTTATCAATTCCGCTCTTCAGCAACTGGAGAAAAATCTTTTCCTTACGTCTCTTCAGGCAGCCGCCAACTGTACGAATTAGAAGCCGAAGCAATAGAGCAAAATGCGGAACTGCTTTTCACAGGAATTCACGCCGACGATATCTTAGATTTAGAAACATCGATCGAAGTTTCCGCCGCTACCCTGGAACCTTGGCAGCAGCAGTGGCGGCAGATTTTGCCATCGGGAAAAGTTAAGTGGCTGCAAGGAGCGGCGAGACCGGAAAAACTCAATCATCAGAGCAAATCTGGGAGCGAAGGCGATCTCCTCTGGGATGGTTTAGTGATGGATATCACTGAGTTGAAGCAGGCGCAAACAGAGCGCGATCGCTTTTTTACGATTTCCTTAGACTTGCTTTGCATTATCGGTTTCGACGGCTATTTTAAACGTTTAAACCCGGCTTGGTCAATGGCTCTCGGCTACAGTAATGCTGAACTTTGTGCCAAGCCGATGCTAGATTTTGTGCATCCAGACGATCGAGAAGCTACCGCAGCCGAAGGGGCAAAACTAATAGCCGGTACGTCCAGTATCTCTTTTGAAAACCGCTATCTCTGCAAAGATGGTTCTTACAAATGCCTGCTGTGGACGGCATCGCCATTTAGCGAAGAAGGTTTAATCTACTCAGTCGGTCACGATATTACCGATCGCAAACAAGCAGAGTCCAAACTACAACGACAAGCAGTAGCAATGGCCGCTGCTTATGACGGTATCGCCATTTTCAACGATCGTAAAGAATGTATTTATTCAAACGACGCTTATCTCAAAATGTATGGTTTTGCTAGCGCTAGCGAACTGTGCGGGAATCAATGGAAAATGCTCTACAGCCAAGCAGAAGTTCAATATGTTGAACGACAAATAATGCCGGTACTTCAGCAAAAAGGATACTGCAATATAGAAGCGATTGGTCAGCGCCGCGACGGTACTAAGTTCCCTCAAGAATTGTCGCTGACCATGCTGGAAGACGGCGAGATGATTTCGATCGTCCGCGATATTACCAAAAGAAAACAAGCAGAATTAGCACTGCAATCGAGCCAGCGCCGCTATCAAACTTTGGCAGAAACATCGCCGGTTTGCATATTTCACAGCGATGCGTTTGGCAATTGCCTTTATATCAATCAGCGGTGGAACGAAATTACGGGATTAAACGCAGAATTAGCAGCAGAAACTGGCTGGTTGAATGCCATACATCCCGATGATGCGGAGCGGGTAAAAAATGAATGGTATCGGGCAATTATTGACAAAATTCCTTTTAAATCAGAATACCGCTTTTTGCGTCCAGACAATCGTGTAATTTGGGCGATCGGTCAAGCAGTAGCGGAAATTGGAGATGCTGGCGAAATTAAAGGCTATATCGGCACTATTACTGATATTAGCGATCGCAAACAAGCAGAATTAGATTTACTGCGAGTTACTCAAGCGGTAGAAAGCACCAGCGATGCGATCGGCATTGCTGACTTGACAGGGCGATCGATCTACCACAATCAAGCCTTTGTTCAGCGGTACGGCTACACAGCAGAAGAACTGAACGCAGCAGGCGGAGCTACAGCAATTTACCCGCAAAGTCAAGTGCTGCTAGAAATGTTTAAGACGATCCGTAAAGGCAAATCTTGGCAAGGCGAACTCAAAATCCAAACTAAAACCAACGAAGTGGTAACAACTTTATTTCGCGCCGACTGCATCAAAGATGAAACTGGCAGTTTAATCGGGCTAGTGGGAGTAATTACCGACATCACCGATCGCAAACAAGCCGAGATCGCGCTGCTGCACCAATTAAGGCGAGAACGGCTGGTAGTTGCCATGCTCGATCGCATTCGCTCCTCCCTCAATTTAGAAGAAGTCCTCACCGCTGCCGTCGAACAAGTGCGACAACTTTTGCAAACAGACCGCACAGTTATTTACCGCTTTAATCCCGACTGGAGCGGCTTGGTAGTTGTGGAATCCGTGGAAAAAAAACGAATTTCTGTCCGAGATTTTAACAATTTCGATCCTTGTTTTAGAGATGAATTTGTTGCTACTTACCAGCAAGGCTGTATTCGAGCTATCGAAGATATTTACAGTGAAGACTTGAGCGAATGCCACATTAAATTTCTCGAACAATTTGAAGTAAAAGCTAACTTAGTAGTGCCGATTTTAAAAGCGCGAAACACCATTTCTCAGACGGAACCGATCGCCGAAAATCAGCTCTGGGGACTGCTGATCGCCCACGATTGCAGCGGCCCCCGTTCCTGGGATTCCTCAGAAATAGAATCCCTGCGGCAATTGTGCGTGCAATTGGCGATCGCAATCCAGCAATCGACACTATTTCAACAAGCACAAACCGAAATTGCCGATCGCAAACTAGCAGAATCCGCCCTCCAACAAGCCGTATTAGCCGCCGAAACCGCCAACCGCGCCAAAAGCGAATTTCTCGCCAACATGAGCCACGAACTGCGTACACCTTTAAACGGTGTTTTAGGTTACGCTCAAATCATCAAAATAGACAAAGACTTAAGCGAAGATCACCAAGAAAGTCTTAGCAACATTCAACAGTGCGGTGAACATTTGCTGATGTTAATCGACGATGTTTTAGACCTTTCCAAAATCGAAGCTAGAAAAATGGAACTCAACCCGGAAGAGTTAAATTTTATAAATTTAACGAAAAACATTGCCGACCTCTTTCAGATGCGAGCAGCTCAAAAAGGAATTTCCTTCAATTACGAACAAGTATCTCCCTTGCCAAGCTGCGTCCGTGTCGATCAAAAAAGATTGCGCCAAATTCTCATAAATTTACTCAGCAATGCCGTTAAATTTACCCAGAGTGGCGGAGTAAGTTTCAAAGTAGGCTATGTCGGCGCAGGAGCCTGGAGTCGAGGCCAAGGAGACAGTCATGAGTTTTTAACTTTAAGTTCGGAACTAAAACAAAATTATCTGCGCTTCGCTCATAATGCGATCGCAGCCAAACACGCTTTAAAAATCCGCTTTCAAGTCGAGGATACCGGCACGGGAATAGAGCAAAGCAAGTTAGAAGAAATATTTTTGCCCTTCCACCAAGTAGGAGGCAATAGATTTGTTGAAGGTACGGGTCTCGGACTCTCAATTAGCCAGAGATTGGCGAAACTAATGGGCAGCGAAATTTGTGTAAGGAGCACTTTTAGAAAAGGCAGCACTTTCTGGATAGATTTAGAAGTGCCTGCAACTAAACAATACTTAGAAGTGTCTCCTTTGCGGGAAAAACGCAGGCTTGTCGGTTTTGTCGGCAACAAGCGGAAAGTGCTAATCGTGGACGACAATCAACTAAATCGTGATTTGTTGTGCAGGATGCTGGGGCGTTTGGGATTTGAAATTTCCGAGGCCCAAAACGGTCAAGAATGCCTCTGCAAAGCAGTCGTATTTCAACCGGATGTGATTTTAATGGACTTGCGGATGCCTGTGATGGATGGTTTAGAAACTGCAAGGAGACTGCGGAAGTTGCCGGAATTAAAAGATGTGGTGTTAATCGCTCTGTCAGCTAGCGTTTTCGAGGCTACGCAGCAAGAGAGCATCCTCGCAGGGTGCAATGATTTTCTTCCCAAGCCGATCGAAGCAAATCACTTTTTGGAACAGTTGCGCGTGCATTTGAGATTAGAATGGATTTACGAGGAATCTGCGGAAAGCAAAAACCAGACACCTCCGAGTTTGTCACCAGCATCTCGTTTTCCTGCTTATTCTTCTCTGTTACCTGCGGCTGCTGAGTCGGTAGCAAAAATCTTGAAACTCGCGGCTATGGGCGACATTGAAGAAATTTTTGAGGAGAGTGCTAAGCTGGAAAGTTTGGAGCAAAAATTAGTGCCGTTTGTCTCGAAGCTGCGCCAACTTGCTAAGGGATTTCAGCTCAAACAAATTCGGAATATTTTAAAGCAATATATCGAGGGGAATTAGTCAGTAGTCAGTAGTCATTAGTTATTAGCTATTAGTTATTGGTTATTAGTTATTGGTTGTCAGTTCCAATGCCCAATGCCCAATGCCCAATGCCCAATGCCCAATGCCCAATGCGTACCTCATGGAGCGTGAGAAAGGCTATACTATAATATTCTGTTGTTTCAATCTAACAACCAACCAAATAAATCTCCTACTGTCAGTTGCAATTCCCTAGCAAAAGATGGCACGGGCAATAACTGTTCCGGTTCGTCAAACACCTCCGTTGATTGAGTCGGCCGATCTACAAAAACCGATTGCTCCTCTGGATCGATTAACCAACCCATTTGAGTTCCGTGTTTCAGACAATGTAAAATATTTTTAGTAACTTTAGTTTGGCTTTGGTCGGGGGAGAGGATTTCAATTGTCCAGTCCGGGGCGATCGCAAACACATTTGCCACACCACCATTTTCGTTACGCAGAATGCGCTCCCAAGTGAATACACTCATGTCGGGAACGATCGCTCGACCGCCAAAAATGCACCGTAGTTCGGGAAATGCTCGCGCCACCTTTTGAGGTTTGAGAGTAGCATTAGCAGCACTTGTCAACTCGCCTTGAATGACACTATGTTCTCCTTGAGGCGTGGGTTTTTGAATGATTGCACCGTCAATGTACTCGCTGGCTGGTTTGGTTTCTGACAACTTCAGAAACTCTTCGAGTGTCAGAGATTTTGGCAGGGTTTGTACCATCCGATTTCACCTCTAAAATAGGAGTTTCATCTGCTATTTTACCAAAAAGTGCCCGACTCGGGCGGGTCTACTTACTTCATTTTTTCCGCTATATAGTATTTCTCAAAAAAGTTAGGTATGCCCAATGCCCATGCCCGATGCCCGATGCCCGATGCCCAATGCCCGATAATATGAGAGACAGTTTTTGAGAGAGTTGGGATTGAAAATACTTTGCCTCAGTAACGGCCACGGAGAAGACGCGATCGCCCTTCGCATCTTGCAGGAACTACAACAGCACCCGCATCCCCCAGAATTAGCCGTGTTTCCGCTAGTGGGCCAAGGGCAAGCTTTTGCCCAACTGGAAAACGTCCGCATCATCGGCCCGGTGCAGCGGATGCCTTCGGGCGGCTTTATTTACATGGACGGGAGGGAATTTTTGCGCGATGTCAAAGGCGGACTGCTTCAGTTGACCCTAGCTCAGTTTAAGGCGATCCGCGCTTGGGTGCGGACGCAAAAACAATCTGGGAATCAAGACGGCATTATTTTAGCCTGCGGGGATATTGTGCCGCTGCTGTTTGCTTACCTTGGCGGCGCGCCCTATGCCTTTGTCGGCACCGCCAAGTCGGAGTATTATTTGCGAGACGAAAACGGGCCTCTGGCTCGCAAATCCAGTCTCTTTGGTTCGTGGGGTTGGTCGCGATCGGTTTATTTCCCTTGGGAGCGCTGGTTGATGACTAGAAAACGCTGTCGGGCCATTTTTGTCAGGGACGCGCTCACCGCCGAGACTTTAGAAAAGCTGCGAATTCCGGCTTACAATCTCGGAAATCCGATGATGGACGGACTCGAACCCGAAAACCCAGCGGGTTTTTACGGGCCTGACGCAGAGTATCGGGAAAGGGAGCGATCGCTCGTCATCACCTTACTGCCCGGTTCTAGAGCGCCGGAAGCCTATGCTAATTGGCTGCTAATAGTAGAGGCTGTAGCCGGAATTTTATCGCTGTTTGCCGATCGTAAATTGTTATTTTTCGGAGCGATTTCGAGAGAATTAAACTTAGAAGCTTTGCGACCTAGTTTAGAATTTTTCGGCTGGCGCCCTGACGGCGAAACTAGAACGCAGCGGCGAGAAGGAAGTATTTTGCGACCTCCTATTTCTAGCGCTCAAGAAATTCAGAAAGAATCTCCTAATTTGCTATTGCCCTTGACATTTGTGCAGAGAAACGCCACGATGATTTTGACTCAGCAAAGTTTTAACGATTGTTTGTACGAAGCCGATTTAGCAATAGCAATGGCCGGAACAGCTACAGAACAGTTTGTCGGTTTAGGAAAACCGGCGATCGCCATTCCCGGAAACGGGCCGCAATTTACTCCCGCTTTTGCAGAAGCTCAAAGTCGCCTGTTAGGCCCGTCATTAATTTTAGTCAAACATCCCGTCGAAGTTGCCGGCGCCGTGCAGTCTTTGTTCCGAGACCCCGACAGGTTGCAGCTAATCGCTGAAAATGGCTGGCGCCGCATGGGAGAACCCGGTGCAGCAGCCAGAATTGCCAAGTGTTTAATTCAGCGGTTCGGTGAAGATAGCAATTCTCAATTGCCGACCCTACACTAGGAATCCAACAATCTTATAGCGGTTCTCAAGCGTGGTGAGGTATGCCCACGGCGGCCACGGCGGCCAC
>JAUBOH010000264.1:0-9447 GCA_036700145.1 Microcoleus occultus BM001215366 | reverse complement strand
GTTCGATCGAGGTGTCGGGTTCGTACCATTCCAGCGGACACGGAGCCCACTCGCAGAAGGAATCGAGGGAAATTTCCAGCGGTTCGGGGTGTTGGGCATCCCAAAGTGCGATCGCCTCACGGAACGCATCAAGGGATTCAAAATCATCCGGGTCTGGTGGCTCGTCCTCTGTTTCCGGTTCGAGCAAATTCAGTTGCCCAGTGCAATCGGCTTTGTAATGAACCTCTCCGAAGTAGGGCGGGTAGGTCGCGAGAAACTTAGGCGAAAAAGTCACCGGGGAATCATGAAAGCCGTAGCTTGCGGGGCGGAACGCCATCGCACTTTGGCTCACTTTTACCTCAGCTTCCACCCGCCCCCGACCGTCGCCACGGTTCGGAGGTCGATCGGCTTCTGTGAAACTTTTGAAATAGCTTTCAATTTCAACCGCGTGAGTCTGCCGGAATTCGTCAGCATCAAATTCGATCGGCTCGGTGGCTTGAACTTCGATCGCCTCAGAGACTGGTTCGACTTGGGCCGCGGGGGGAGTTTCCAGCAGTTGCAGCAGCGGGGGATTGACGCCGACTAAAGCATCAATCCAGCTTTGGCGGCACCGTCTGTCGTTCGCTGGGAGCACATTGAGCTGCCAGCCGATTTCCTTCAATTCCTTGAGATTCTTCTGTTGTAACTGTTCCAGGGTGTACATCTTTCCAATAAAGGGCTTGAGGGTTAGCACAAGCCCGGTGAGATTTTGCAGGGTATGCAATGCAATCGCGGCAGACTGAACGTAGAGATTCTGCAAAACCAATATTCCCTCGGCCCAGCCGAATCTCTTTGTTGTGTCTACCTACCGATACTTTAGTTTCTTTCAGCCCTGTTATCAATACTAAAGTTGCGGTACTTATGTTACTATGAATGGCAACGACCTAGAGCAAGATGTACCGGAGATCACCTTGGAAAGTTTGATTGAAGCTAGTGGCAAGACTCAGCGAGAGTTGGGAATCGCGCTGGGTGTCACTGAGCTGACCATACGAAATTGGACAAAAAGAAGAAAAATCCCGCGATTGGATAACGCAGCGGCTTTAGCTGCTGAACTAGGCGTGTCGTTAAAAACATTGACCCGCTCATTACAAATAGATGTAGGTAAGATTCCTGATGACAGGCTATTGACCCGTTCTCCAGTAATATCTGACGACTAATGCAGTTTCCATCGCACTCGGCAAAACTAGCAACAGAACTAATAACCAATACCCAATAACCGATCGCACTTATGAACAAAGGAGAACTGGTGGAACTGATGGCCACCAAAGCCGACACCACCCAAAAAGCAGCAACCGGTCTGCTAAACGCCTTCATTGATTCCATCACCCAAACGGCCCGCAGCGGCGAAAAAGTAACCTTAGTCGGGTTCAGTACCTTCGATTCCCGGGAACGCAAAGCCCGCCAAGGCCGCAACCCTAAGACCAGTGAAACAATCGACATCCCCGCTGCTGTAGTGCCGATCTTCTCACCGGGGAAAGAGTTTAAGGAGGCGATGAAATGATAAACAGAGAAGAAGCAGTAAATCTGTTAGGGGGTTCCAAGAAAGAGCTCCCAGACTATCCCCAGACACTAGAGGAGATATTGGCGGCAATGAAGGCTGCCAGCGGCAACTACTATCGGGAGGCGATCGCAACTAACTGCCACACGTTCGTTGAGTTCACCGGCTTGATGAACGAGTACATCAAAATCTGCGAGAGAAATCTCGATCGGGGAATCGATTTTACGAAGACTAGCGTCCACTGTCCAGGTGAACCGAGACTGCATATAGAGGACTGGGAGTTGGACTACATCAACGAAAAACTCCAGTGCATCTTCCCAAACTTGGAACTGGTGAAAGTAGAGGATTCTGTAGCAGTGCAAACTGACAGGCGACACCAGCCAACCGATATGTAGCAAAAAGCCGATCGCCCTTTATGAGCGATCGGCCTTTTGCGTTTAAGCACTATTTCTAAAGCACGATCGGCTTTTGAACCTCAATTTCGGATAAAAAAGCCGATCGCAAGTTTTGCACTTAAACACTATTTTTAAAATGACTTGCACTCAACTTTCGCTTTTTCCCCCCGCAGCGGTGGAGACCACCTACAAAGTTGGCGATTTTGTGAAGCTGCGGCGAAAGTCCGCCCACGCGGCTTGCCTCAAAAAGGGAGATATTATCCAAATTGAAGCCGTTCACCCCCGCGACGGAAGCTGCAAATTTTGGAACGATCGAACTAAATCTTGGGGCTATGTTTATCCGGATGACTTCACCTTGGTGCCGCCTCCGGAAATTGATTCTGTAACACCTATTGTCGAGTCTGTTGTAGAGCAAATTACCGAATTGACTGTCGAGGCTGTTGTAAGGCAAATTACCGAGTTGACTGTCGAGCCTGTTGTAGGGCAAATTACCAAGTTGACTGTCGAACCTGTTGTAGAGCAAATTGAAAAAATCTACAGCAAAAACGGCTTTCTAGAAACCCACTACAAAATCCGCCGCAATGGTAAACAGCATTCCATAAACTGTCCCGAAATTGGATGCACCGGCCCTTACTACAGCTACCGATGGAGAGAAAAAAAACGGCAGCGCGCCAAATACTGTCCGGCAAGCAAGTGTCCAGCAGTCCGAAAAGCGCTAGCAATGGGTTGCCCAGTAGCAGAAATCTTAAAAATCATCACCGATTAACGCGCTCACCCGATCGCAACTGGCGACCGCTTCGCTAATTTTTCGGCGTCAGCTTGCCCGTCAAAAATAAATTGCTCTACAACAAACTGTGCAGCGGGCAAGCCGCCACTCGAAAAATTTAACCAGATGCTAATCCCTGGACTTAAATAGCTGATCTAAAATCTTTGCAAAAATATCATAAATTGTGGATAACGTTATCCACATTCACGCACTACTAATTTTCAAGTAACATTTACTATTGCACTTTTCTTCTACTCTTAAATGGTTATACCGGGTATTACTCAACCCGGTTGCCTGCGGCGCCCAAAATTCTACCTGTCGCGGCCGGGGGGGCGGGCCTGACGCCGGCTCCCCCCCCGGCCCACGTTTTCATCTAAATATCTAAATGTCTAAAAAGCTAATTTTAATTTTTTGGCTTTTTACCATCTTGTATGCCGCGAGCGATCGCCCAATACATCAACTGAGGGTTGCCATCCCAATCAAACAGCGCAAAAGTCGATCGGTAATCAGAATCGATCTCGTTAACAAACCACAAGGACGGAAAATTACCCCACTGGACGGAAAAACTAGCTCCATATTTAACAGCATCATGGTGAACAAGATAAGCCTGATGCAAAACCACAGCCCGACGAAAGCGATCGGGAATCAACGATTCAACAAAAACCAAAGATTTAGCGCGATCGGGAATGCTACCAGCAAATGAAAGGCGTCGCTTCCAAACACGATCGTAAATCGAAAACTCGGAAATTCCCCAAGGTATGCGATGCCGATATGAAAATTCACCTAAAGCAGAAAACAACCAACCATGATACTGATACCAATAATTATCCAGCCATTGTAAATGAATTTGAACCCCAATCTCAAACCTCAATTGAGGATGTTTGGACGCCAAAACCAAAACCCCACTGAGTAAAGCTAAGAAAACTGCGGCGATCGGCAAAAAGAGAGTACGGTTCGTTAACAATAATGCGAGAATCAATTGGAAGAGAACGCAAAAAAATATCAAGAGAATATGTAACAGTAATATCTAAATTATAACCTAAAAAATCTCGATTAAAAATATACCAATTATCTAAACTGAAGCAATTAAAATTAACCTTGCGAACATCATTAAAACCCAATCTATGAACGCAACAATTTTGAGATTTACACCACTTCTCAAGTCTAGGAGCAGGTTTTTGACCAGGCCTAAACTGATATTCAGGAACAAAAAAATCAAATTTAGGCTGAACTTGATTAATCCAAGATCGAAAACGATAATTTTTAGGATCGAAAGTATCATAAATGCGATATGCAACAGCAGTTGTCCCTAACTGTATAGAAGATTTAAAATTAAAAGGACGAACAAAATACTCAACAATGCAAGTATAAAATGCCAATAAAATAAAAAAAAATATTAACAATAATCCCTAAACGAAAAGACTTTAACAAAATTAACTTTAAATTCATTTTACTTTACGACTCCATCCAGGACGCCAACCGCGGCACTCAGAATCAATTTGCTCAGCCTTCCAATAACCCTTGTCCCAACCAGTAACAGATTCTAAATTTCTCCATTCCTTGTCCTGCAAACCTCGAAACAGATCGTCATCAACTAAATAATAGGAAATAGCGCGCGATCGAACAAATGTTTCTGGCAAAAATGGGTTGTACTCTATTTTAACAGGAAGCGTCGGTGCATCCTGAGAATAAGCTGCTATAAAACATCGTTTTGAATCCGAAAAATTGCCAGTTGGAGAAGCCCAAAGCACCTGAAGCCAAGTTTTCTTACCAGCAGGACAATTGGGAGAAGAACAAGCAGGATAAGTTTGAAGTTGAGGCATAGACAAATTAAATGAAGGTGAATTACTAGGATAAGGAATGCTAGCAATCATTGCAGGAGGGCAAAGAAATCCACACCTATAACAAGCAGGTATAGAAACACACTGATTAGGAGAACCGTATTGAGTAGTACAATTACTTGACTGATTAACACAAGCAAATTGAGCAGAAGTAAGATTTAAAGAAGATTGATAAGCAGACAAATTAGCTGAATTAGTTAAAATAATAGGAGCATTAATATCTCGATCGTGTTAAATTTTAGCATTTTGCCAAGGCGTAAAAACTGTAAGGTACCAATTTTGATAAAGTTGCTGATAATTTGCCAATGCAACGCGGTTAGCATTATCTATAGCCCGAATCTGAGCGCGGTAAGCCTCACATTCAGCAGTGTTAGCTCCAGCACCAAATAAACCAGTAACCGATACCAATAATGCTATAATAGCCATCCAACTAGCTCCTATGCTACCAAAGCAAATCCAAGTAAATAAGCAGCAGTACGAGCACTGAGTAAAGCAGTCGAAGTAGCAACAAGAGGCGCTGCTTGAAGAAGCAAAAGTCTAAGACCACCAGCTAATTTAGCAAATCTAAGTAACATGAAAACAAGCTTAAAAATTGAAAAAGTAAACAATCAAGGATCTAACACAATTATACAAGGAAAAGTAAAAATCGAAATTGAATTTTACTTTAAAAGTCCACTAACTTGGCAACGATTAGTAAAACTATCAATTTTAATAAGATACGGAAAAAAATATCTTTAAAATAATAAAAGGAAAAACAACCTACAAATTCATGGAAGAAATAGGACAAAATGTGAAACTAACGCAAGAAGAAAAATTTGGAACCTTTAAAAGAGAATGGAAAAATTGCGACGACGAACTTGAAAACGAAATAAAAAAAATTAGAAGACCAAAAGAATGGGATAAAATTTGTCAAATAGGAAAAAAAATCAGCGACGAGTCAAACGCCAAGCTTTAACAAGAGCAGCAATGCTCATAATCGGAATTCCAGTATTATAAAGAACAACTGCCGCGTACCTCAAAATTGGCGAATTAGTAGAATTAATCGCAGCAATCATCAAAGCCGGTATGCGAATAGAATCTGGAGAAGCAGGCATTAAATTAATAGCTTTAGATGTAGCAGAAGTCAATAAGCCACCAGCATTTTTATCTAACAAACAAGCATATTGCTGCAATTCAGCAGCAGTCAACGGACGACGCCAAGTATTAGCAACCCAGTAAACATCAGGATTGCTGGTAAGTGTTTCGCCGCGAGTAGCTAAAAGCTCTAAAGGCTTATTTTCAGCGCGAATATCGCGAGTATAAAATGCACCGCACAATCCCGCTAAATCTATACCAGCAGGTACGTTCCCCATCCCGTAAGCCGCAGATATCATTTCTCTAGAATCAGTCTGAATCATCTGAAAAGTGCACCAGGTATAGCTCGGAGGAGGGGGCGCTGGGGCAGTAGCTAAATAAATTGGCAATAAAAATGACAGCATAATCAATCGCTAAATATAAATTTTATTCCAAGACCCATGATTACAAAAGGGCGCAACGCATTAACAATCATACCAGGCAAACAAATTTTATCAAATTTTAAACCTGAGTTAATTTGAAAACAACCATCGCCAACTGCATTTAAAAATTGCTGCTCAGCCGGATTAGGCATCGCAATATCAATCGGAAACTTCTGCACCATCTGAGATTGTAAAGAAACAGGTGCCGGACAAACTAAATTACTAGCAATCGCACCAGAAGTTTGAATTAACACAAATAAAATTCCCACAGCAGTTACGCCCAAAAATTGAGCAGCTTTAAGAATAATTCTATGCCGAGGCCTCATCCTCAACTTACCAGCAGCCAACTGCGATCGCATAAATTTATCGTAACGCTCAACTCCCATAAATTCCTCAACCATTGCCAAAGTCGCGCAGTGCCGCTCAATAAACGCGATCGATTTCTCAATATCCAAATGCAAAACCGGCGCCGGAACTTGCACAGGGCCAAAACTGTAACTTTTAAAAAACTCGATATCAGAATGAAACCGAGAAAACTTAATTTGACTGCAAACCACGCCGTTCAACAGCTCTGGCAATTTATCAACAGAACAAACAGCTATCCGTTCCATGATATCTTGAGCGCGAAAACGCTTAAACTCAACTTCAAGCCGATCGTAATCTACGCCGTCAATATTTTTATCGTAAATACGCACAAACCGATCCGATTCACGAGAACCTAAATAAACAGTTGTTCCAAAACGACTGCCGCCAAATCCAGAAACGCGCCGAACAGTCCGATATCCACAGATAAGCTTATCAACAACAAAACTCTCCCAATGGCGCATAGACAACCTAGGTGACTGCAATGGAAAATCAAGAGCTATATCAATCCGATTAGCCACAAACTTATCCTCATACTGAGCAAAAAAAAGCAACTGAGAAACTACTAAAAAATCAACACCAGCCAAAGTCGATCCGTTCAAATCCACAAAATACTTGTGGGGCTTATCAGAGCCGTCTGGTGAATAAAATACCCCAATCAACGAACCTTGAAACTCATGAACTTCATGCCACACTTTATTAAGACCAAGTACATTAGTATCACGAACATCAGCCATCTGTTGCTATTTTCTTTCAAAAGGTAAATTTAAAGTTTTTTTAATCACAGAAATTTGACCGGGTGAATAACTGTACATCTGAAATCGAAGCCAATCAATTTTAATATTACGAGGCAAATATTCTTGGTGCATATCACTTAAATACTTTAGTAGGGATATAAAACGAAAATCCCATTATGATTAAAAATATAATTGGATTTTTAGGCAAAAAAAAATTAGTCACAATAGAAAATGCAATCCAAATCACTAACCCTACAAAAAAATTCCAAGTAAATTTATAACCATCCTTCGTCAACTTGTCCATTTTTTGCCAAATCAAACACTCCCTTGTAATTGCTAAGTCAATTTTCTTCAAACCCTCATAACTCGCAGCAGGCAGCATCTGCCAAAAAACAATCATTTGATTTTGAAAATAATGAATACCAGGAAAAGGAACCTCGCCCTGCAACTTCCAAGCTACAAACGGATGATTGTTATTAGCCTCGTAAATACGCTTTTTCTTAAATCTATCTGCCTTATAAAATTCATCAAGTTTCTCCTCTATTTCACTAAAACTGTAACCATATTCTAACAAATTATTGGAAGAAACTTCAATAGAAAAAGCAGAATCAATAATGTATGTATAATAACCAAAATTAATTTTTCGACCAAATTTAGAAGTCTCTAAATCCTGTTCCTCAAGCAATCCGAAGCTATCATAAACTTTAAAAGTTTGAGGATCAGCAGCATTAATTATTCCCTTCCAGTGTTTAGTAGCTAAAACCCAAACTTTAACAGGATTTTTCCTAATTTTAGGGTCTCGAAACCAAACTTCAAACTCGGAAGGCCCGAACAAATGAACATCTTTAAATAAAAGGCGATCGTTTCTCAACTCATTATCCCATATTGCCATTCCCTCAGCATACAAAATTTCCGAACAAATTTGATGAATGGAACTATGTACCTGTGATGGATACTGTGCTGCATAAACAATATGCTGAACTATTTTACGGTTGTTTGCCACTGCATTAAAAGCCTCTGGCGGTAAAGTCCAAGACTGAGCACTAGGAGCATACAAACCCATTTCGTCAAGAAGAATTACTGCATTTTTAATCTGAATAAATTGAGCAAAATTTTTATTACCACTAACATAATAAACAATTCCTTTAGGAATATTTTGGAATAACCAAAAAAGATTATTGACTTTGCAATAATCTGCCAAATTTAACGGGTCAAGGCAAAAATTAGTTACCAATTTAAGACGATACTTTTCAGCAATCCTCAAACCGTGTTGCAACATTAACAAACTTTTGCCCCGACCCGGCAAGCCATAAATGGCAGTAAAAGGCATCAGACGCGGCTAAGCACCATATTAAGAACTCGAAGCGTCACCATGAATCCCATAGGAGCCAGAGCCACTCCAAACGCAGCAAGACCGATGCCGTCGATCGCCTTAATCATGTTAATAGCGTTAGTAACGCCAGCAGCGATCGAAGCAGCAGCACCAGCAGCAGCATCAGTAGCACCAGCACCAGTAGCACTTGCAGCCCCAGCAGTCATAATCGCACCACCAACACCTAAAACGGCACCAGCAACAGCAACAGCTCTAGCAGATTTGAAAGATTCAGTCTTCCAAAATAAATCATTGAGCTTAGCAACTTGCTCTTTATCGATCGAAAAAATTTCATTTTGAACGAGAACCATTACTTTACCTCCAAAGGAAATACAGAAATTACACAGCTATCAACTATGAGGAGTTTTAAATACAATACCGAAACCCCAATAGTTAAACAAACAATTAACAATCCCAACAACATAGTATTGGTATCGATAAATTTATTTGGTAACTCACGGTATCTTTCAGTAGCGGCCACTACTGAATCAATAAAATATTTCATCAATCTAAAAACCTCTTAGCTAAAACAATAAACGCATGAGTGGACGTAGCAGCAAGTGCAGCTTTCATAGCAATACTCCGGACAGTTTTTAAGCAGCTAAAGTACCATAAGACAAGACTGAAGAAAGGTTAGGGTGATTTAAAATCAAATCCCGGTCTAAATCTAACTTATCAATAAAGGTACAAAGTAGATGCTTATTGAATTCCAGACGTTTATAAGAACAGATAGAAAACACAAAAGATTTGGCAGATGAATGACAACTAGAGAGTTCATACTTGGCTAAATTTAAGGCAATAAGACTGGCATTAAAATGAAAATCAAGCCGTGGCAAATGACGAGCTTGACAATCAGATAAGCCAGTAAATTGCTTGGCATCACGAAAAATAAATTCAATCTGGAAGCGAGCCTGATAATATTCAACAATTTGCTCAGGTGGTAGGTGAATATCAGTGCTAA
>JAUBOH010000263.1:0-9468 GCA_036700145.1 Microcoleus occultus BM001215366 | reverse complement strand
GATAAGGGGGACTTTGAGACTATTTCTTGTCCCCCCCTTATTAAGGGGGGCTAGGGGGGATCTAGACTTCGATACAAACAACAGAGACGGTCGGTTTGACGTTAAATTGTCACGCCTAGGCAGTGCCGTGTCCCTACTGTATTTCAAAGTAGGGACACGGCAGTGCCCTGTCCCTACTGCTACGATCGCATTGTGTAGCTGTCGGTAAATTGCTGTGGCTAATTGAGATAAAATCATTTTCAAGAAAAGCGGATAATTACAGAGTGAAACGAGCTAAATATAGAAAATCTGCTGGTAGCTGATTTGTCTCTCCTTCCGAGGTATTTTGGAACAAAACTGTGAAAGCTCCTGCTCCTAGTTTATCTGGCGACCACATCCGATAGCAAGGAATTTCGGTCAAGTGCGATCGGTATTTTTCTAAATGACGAACTGTCACAGGCTGAAATTCTGGGAATTTACTTAACAGCCATTCGCTAACTTGTTCGTTTTCGGCGCTTGAATAAGTGCAGGTCATGTATGCAAGATAACCTTGCGGCGCGACAATTTTAGCAGAATTTGCTAAGATTCTTTTTTGGCGGTTGGCATTGCTGTTGATGGTAACATGATGAAAGCATCCAGGTGCTTTGTCTCCTTTTGGTAACAGCGATTGACCCGTACAAGGAGCGTCTACTATAACTAAGTTAGCAGTTTGCGGTATCTTTTCGGCGAAGATTGTTGAATCGAGGTTCGCAGCGGCGGATGCTTGAATTTGGCAGCGTCTTAAATTAGATGTCAGCATTCCCATGCGCTTGCCGATGACTTCGTTGCACAAGAGCAATTCTGGGTTTAATGTTTTCCAGGCAAATACACTTTTGCCTCCGGGGGCGGCGCACATATCTAAGATTAGTTCGATCGGCTGCGAAATTGTTAATAAAGTGGAGGCTGCGAAGATTGAGGAAAAGTCGAGACAGTAGTAATGTCCGGCTTGATGTAAGGAATGTTTTCCCGGTTTGGATTCTAATGCTAGTCTATCTACAAATTCCGGTTGCCAAGAAACCGGATTTTCGACATGAAAGGGGTTTTCTGTTGGTTTTGGTTGCAGCCACAAGATGGCGGGATTAAAAGGTTGGGGATTGGTGACGGCATGAATAAATTTTTCTTGTTCTGCGGTGTCTGCAAATAAGCTGCGGCTGAGTTTAAGCAGGAGATTCGACGGGTTTTCCATGTTCCGGGAGATATGATAAGATTGAGATTAGCAGTAAACCAGGTAAATCAGATGATAATTCCTAGTGTAGAACAGTTAAATTTAACTTTGGAAGAATGGATGCAAAATCCTCCTGACGGGACGGAGTGGGCGGACGGTAAAGTTATAGTCAAACATCCTGTAGAATTTGTAAATGGACAAGTAGTAGGGAAACCGGGAATGACTGCAAAGACTCGCCGCATTCAAGCTAGATTAGTACGATATTGGGGCATTTACATGGACTCAAGCGGCCAAGGGGGCGAGGTTTATGTGGAAGTTACTTGTCAAACTATGAAAAAAGGGCGGATACCAGATGTAGCTTATATTACTCCTGAACTGTTGGCGCAAGTTGGGGAGTTTTCAGTTTTGCCCCAGAGTTTTCCGCTGCTAGCTGAGATTGTTTCGCCAAGCGATTTTGCAGATGATGTTTTTGCTAAGGCACAGGAATATTTAGAATCGGGATGTTTGGAAGTTTGGCTGCTGTTTCCTAAGAGTAGTTGGGTGTTAGTAATTACTCAAAGTCAGGTGGTTTTGTTCAAGCCTGGTGAGGTGGCGATAACTCAGGTTGTTTTGCCAGGATTTAGGGTTGGGGTGGATGAATTAATGGCGTAGTTCTGTTGTTATTATTATATAAACTCACTAAAAACTTATGAAAATTGTCTTTTTTGGCACTCCCGAATTTGCTGTTCCTACTTTATCCAGTTTGCTGAGTCATCCCGAATTTGAGGTTGTGGCTGTTGTAACTCAGCCGGATAAACGTCGGGGAAGAGGCAATCAATTGATGCCTTCACCTGTCAAAATGGCGGCGTTAAATCACAATCTGCAGGTTTTGCAGCCGCAGCGAATTAAGAAAGATGCAGAAACAATTGCTAAGTTGCGGGAAGCGGAAGCTGATGTTTTTGTAGTGGTGGCTTACGGCCAGATTCTTTCTCAAGCAATTCTGGATATTCCTAATTTGGCTTGCGTGAATGTTCACGGTTCGATTTTGCCGAAGTATCGCGGGGCGGCGCCGATTCAGTGGTGTCTTTTTGACGGGGAAAAGGAAACCGGAATTACTACTATGCTGATGGATGCGGGGATGGATACTGGGGCGATGCTGCTGAAGGTTTTTGCGGGGATTACGCTTTTGGATAATGCTGATTCTTTGGGGGATAGACTGTCAGAAATGGGGGCGGATTTGTTGGTGAAAACTTTGATAAAATTGAGGGATGGGAAGATTGAAGCGGTTGCTCAAAATGATGCTGAGGCGACTTACGCGCCGATGATTAAGAGTGCTGATTTTGTGTTGGATTGGTCGAAAAGTGCGATCGACCTTCACAATCAAGTTAGGGGTTTTTACCCAGATTGCGCGACGACTTTTCGAGGTAATTCTTTGAAAGTGATGGCTACTGTGCCCGTGGGGCCGGAATATTGGCTGCAACTGCCGCCTGAGTTGAGGGTTTTGGAACGCGAATGGCCTGTTTTAGCCAAGTTGTCGGGGGAGAATGGGGCTGTTGTTAAGGTTGTGAAGGGCTTGGGGGCGATCGTCCAAACTGGCAATGGTTTGTTATTATTGCGGGAAGTGCAGTTAGCGGGGAAAAAGGTGCAGTCGGGGGTGGATTTTGCCAATGGAACCCGATTGGTTGTGGGGGAAGTTTTTGGGGGTGTGGAGGTTAAGGGTTAGGAAGAACCTGAAACGGTTGATTAGTTTGTTCCCATGTCTGAATAGCTACATAAAGTTTTGTCTCTCGGAAATGAGCAGAATCATAGGCTAGCCTTAAATATATTTCTAGTACAACTCGCTCGACTTCCTTAGAGTTACAGGAACCTAATGCTTTACAAAGTGCGATCGACAAAATATCAACCATATCGTGACCGCAACAAACGTACCACATATCTTGAGTATCTGTTTTTAAGTTCTCCATATTTGCTCTAATTTCTTGCTCGTCAAGTCCCGGCTTTTGAGAGTTGTTTTTCACAGTTTGAAGCAACTTCGATTCATTTAGTGCCAAGGTTCTATCATCTACAAATTTATTAAAAGCTAAACCTTCAAATTTTAAACAATAATCAAATTTCAGCGAAGCCCATCGCAAATAACCAATAACTTTGGCACTTTCGAGTAAAGTCTGGCGAATATCTTTACCAAAACTGTTTATTTTGTCTTCCGAGCCGTGTTCCAAAAGCACCTTGTCAAGTGCTGGCGACTTCAGCAGCATAGTTTCCAAATCGTGAGTATCTGTGAACAGCAAATTTTGACTGAGTGAAACACTTCCTTCTAATATATCAAAATCAGCATCAACAACAGCCAAAACGCCAGCACAGTTACCTTGTTCAAGAATATTGAGCACTTTCACAGCCTTGTTTTTGTTATGAGCATTCTCTACACGACACTTTGCAGAGTCTACTAAGTTTTTCCACACCCGCGTATCTGTATCTCCCTCAGCAATTAAAAAAGATCCAGTGTATTGAGATTCATTTCTCAGCAGGCGAATTCTGTTGGCAATGCGATCGGGTGTAAGGTCTTCTTGTCTCATTCAACTGGCCCTTGTAATTCGACTGTCAAATCCCAGCTATCATCGATCAGATCTGGAGAGTGAGTTGCTAACAACACGTCAAAGTTGGCCAGCTTAATAATTGCTCGCAAATCTTTGAGAAACTCGATTTGCCATGCTACGTGCAGCGAAATCTCTGGTTCATCAATGAGCACGAGCGAGTTAGGTTTAACTTTGAATAACAACTGGTAAAGCATTACCAGTTCATGCTGTTCCCCGAAAGATAAGTCTGTCGGCGACAAAGGCTTACCATCAGGCGTTGTAAAGGTAAAACCTTTCTCTTTACTGATGCTCATATTTTTATAGAGAAATCGCTGTTTAATAATCCTTTTGAAAAGCTCTATTTTAGTGGCTAGTTCCTTAAAAACCATGAGTTTTTGTTCTACATCTTCAACATAAACTGACAGAATGTTTTTTGTAACTCCATCAATATTTTGTTCTACTTGAAAATCAGAATTCTCGTCTTTATCTAAAAGACCAGTTTCTCTGAGACGAGAACGCTTTTTCTCAATTTCATTTAATTTGTTGCGAAGTGTTTCCTCTGTCATATCCGAGGGTGCTTTGTTGTTGAAAATTCTTGCAGGAAACGTTCTTTCAAGGGATTGAGACAATGCACCGTATTCAGCCAGTTTTGCTTGAATCTCTTCTACAAGTTCCTGGGAATATATATTAACTGAAGGAATCATTGATGGGTGTTTCGTGTTTACCGCCACTTCAGGAACATTTGAGGGAGTTAACAAACGTTGAGTTTCTATAAAATGAACGTCGATGGAGCTTTTTAGTTCTGACAGCCACTTTGGTTCCTTATTAACTTTTATGCTTGAAGTTAACTGTTTAGCCACGTTAGTCAAGCTCTTGATAAGATTTTGAAAGTCGGTTGATTCCGAATTTTTAGTTTGTGTTTCTATACCACCTGGTGACTGTAGTCTCTCTTCTGTGATATCCAAAGAAACATTTGTTTCTGCCAATGAATCTTCTATTAATAGATTAGGTGAAAATATCTCTGCTTCTGCATCAGGCTTAGAAAAATAAAATATCAAATTTTTATCTTTTTTATCTTCAGTTGTATCAATAGATTTAGTTATTTTCAGATAACTGCCATCATCAAAGTCTATTCTAAATTCTTCAAATGGAATAGTCCGAAGTTCTGAGTAAGGTGAATTAAAAAAAATATTAATTAACCTGAGTAAGGCTGTCTTACCAAATCCATTCGGACTGTGAATGATCGTGATTCTATCTTCCATATTGAGGGAAACCGGATGGTTGAAAACTCCAAAAAGTTTGGTGACAGAAATCTTATTGATTCTCATTTTTCCCTCTAGTTATATCAAATCCGTTGGTATCGGAATTATTCATCTCTCTCTTCTCTTCTTCTGTGTTCTCTGCTTTCTCTGCGGTTAAATCATTTCGGTACAGCCGAAATTGATCTAACTTACTAGAATTCTACCATAACTTCCTCTGCGCCGCCCAACAAACCCTGCGCCGCCTCTAACATACTCTCCGCAACATCTTTCAAATCTTCGCGACTTGCTAAATAAGTTTTCAAAGCGTCTAACGGTTCTATACTGTTGTTAGCATTCAATTCTGGCAACCGCGGCCTTGCTAGCTGACTGACTAATTCCGGTTGAATTGTGTAGCTGTGCGCTTCGCCCAGAAGTGCGTGCAATTCTGCGTTGTCAATTAAGTCTAATTGTTCCGATCGCAATTGGTAGATCAATCTCACAACCGCGTCTGCGATTTCCTTCTTCCCAATGGCTTTCACCAGCTCAGCTTGCGGATTTTCCGATTCCGAAACATTCACCTTAATCGTCTGAAATACGCGCACGGGTAAAGCGCAGAATTCCCAGTCAGCTTTGCCCCGTTCTAAATTAACTAACACGAAACCTTTGTCTTCTTTCTCTTCGCTAAAATCAACTCGTTCGATACTTCCGGGATAAATTACAGGCGGATTGTTAGAAGCATTCAGATTTTGGTGTTTGTGAACGTGGCCGAGAGCAACGTAATCGAAACACGGGCGAGTTAGCATGGAGACGGGAATGTTAAAGCCTTTTCCAACTGCTAAAAAACGCTCTGCACCTAAACTTGCTTTATCTGCCATTAAGTGCGCTAATAGTATGGTTGGTATGTCGGAGTTGAGGCGACGAATTTCTCCTTCTAGGGCGATCGTCAGTTTTTCGGTCAATAAGTCGTTAACATCGCCCATAGACAGGCTTTCAGTCTCGGAACGTGTCATTAAGGTCGATCGCGTCAACCAAGGCAAAGTTACCACCTGTACCGGCCCGCTGCGGGTTTGAATCAGGTGAGTTTCCAGGCGATCGCCTACAATAAACTTAGGTATGCCCAAAGTCCGATAAATACCTAAACTCGCGCCGCCTTGTCCCTGGGAATGTTGATCGTGATTTCCTACTAACAAAACCGTCGGAATTTGGGCATCTACCAAGCGGCTGAATTGACGCGCAAAAGCCTCTTTTACAAACGGTGGGGGCGTCGAATCGGGGAAAGCATCGCCGCCGAATATAACTAAATCTACGGGTTCAGAAATCGCTCTATCCATACATTTACTCAGGGTAGCTGCGAAGTCTTCTAAGCGTGTATTTAACCCAGTTTCTGGGTTGACGCGCCCGTGGGAAAAGCCGCTTCCCATGTGAATGTCTGAAAGGTGTAAGATTTTAATCATTGTTTTTTCTATTTGTTAGCGTTCATTTTAGTTTGTAGTGAGGACTTTAGTCCTCAGAAGAAGGACTAAAGTCCTCACTACGAACCCATGAAAATAAATTTACATACATCATAATATGATGCCTGGGACTTTTTGATAAATTTCGCTAATTGCACAACTAAAATTTGCACTAACCAATTCTACTCTATCTCCTTGTCGGTAAGTTTGAGAAACCCAATTTCCCTCAGCATTGAGTCTAAAACATTCAATTTTGATTTCGGATTGAGTGATGAGTACGTATTCTTGCAAACTCGATGCAGTTTGGTAATCGACAAATTTATCGCCCCTGTCAAAAGATGCAGTTGAAGGAGATAGCACCTCAATAATTAGAGATGGATAGAGAATGAAGTCTTCCATTGAACTTGTATCTCTTTCGTCGCAAGTCACCGCTACATCAGGATAGTAATAGCAATTTGCCTCTTCCAGTCGAACCTTGATATCAGAGGTAAGAACTAAGCATGGCGTATTCAGAAGATGATTTCCCAACAGGCGAACTAGATTACTAGAAATAATAGTGTGAGGGTTTTTTGCCCCCGTCATTGCATAAACGTGTCCGCGTCTGTATTCGTGTTTGATGGGGCTTACTCGTTCGCCTTCTAGGTACTCTTCTGGGGAAATGTAGAAATTATTTTTGCTAACAAACATTGATGTTTCCTCCGCTGATTTTATTTGATACTATTTGTTGAAATTCGCTTATCCGGGTTGGGAAACGGCACTGCCGTGTCCTTACAAATGTCAAGGAAACGGCACTGCCGTTTCCCTACAAATTTAACACAACTCCAAAAATCGGGCGTGCCACAGTTTGCCGCTTTCTGTCAAGCCTTGCGATCGCACTTTAATTTTGACTCCCCGAGGGTTAGCCTCATAGAGTCGGGCTATTTCCAGCATTTCCCCGCTGCTAAAACCCGTTCCCACTGTTCCCACAGGCACTAATTTGCCCGCGATTTCTTGCGCGACTTCGATCGCGCTAAATGGCCGCCCCGCAACTTTTGTCGCTGTCAACCCGACAATAAACAAATCGTGTTCCTGACAGTATTTAGTCCTCACCATCGGGAATTTCTTAACATCTTTGCCGCCAACATACCGACAGTTATGCAAAACCCAAACTTCTCCTTCTCTGTTTTGAGCTTCCTGTTGAAGAGCGAGTAAAAGTTTTTCGGCGGCGGTGCGAGATGTCGGTACGATTTCAAATTCTTTCGATAAATCGGCCAGCATTTCTCCAACTTCAACTCCCGCAGCAATTCGTTGGGCTTCTGCAAGTTGAGTTAAATCATTTCCCTTGAAAAACAAACATTTAAAAATGGCATAAATTGCCGATGGCTGAATAGTCGGAAAACCGCTTTCAATATTAACAGTAGCAGCTTGCGCGCCCGTGCGGTGTTCGCTGCCGGTACAGCTTTTGTAATACAATTCGCCATCTAAAACAAAAGTACCAATTTTAGCAGCGGTTTCAATTAATGCTTTCTCGATCGCAATTGAGGGCTGTTGTCGCAGGTTTGTCGATCGCGATTGGTAGTATACTCGATCTGGCGTCGCTATGACAACTACTCGATTGCCGTCGCGTTTTGGCTGTCCCCAATAATCGGGATTTTCGATGTAATAAGAACGTTCGCTGGGCGCGTCAACTGGCTGCATCGTCACAATCTTTCCCGGCTGCAAGTGCGGCGGTAATTCGGCAATTATGGGATTGTTGGCAGTTTCTAGTTTTGGCGCGGCAGTTGATTTTGTAGCAGGAGCAAGATTGGTGCTAGAGTTATTTGGAGCGTTGAGGGCGATCGGCTTTTCTCCGGTTTCCAACTCAAAGGCTCTTTTCCAAAAACCGATCGCCATTTCCGGGTATCCTTCCGACTCCGCGCACAGTGCAAAACCGATAACTTTTGCCGTACCAATTCCGCGGCCATAATCAGATAAATATTGTACAGAGCCCGCTTCACCCATCAAGTGCAATTCCCGCTGAACAATGCGATTGTTCCAGCGTTCTCGAATGTCGGCGCTAATTTTTTTAGCTGCTTTTCGTTTGGCTTCTGCGTATTCGGTGTAGTCCATGCTGCCTCCTTTTTGTAGGGCTACTTATATACTATACTAAACCTTGATTTATTAGTCAAATAGATTAAAACTAAGCCTACAATTAGGCGTTAATAAATCTAACTCTTTCATTTGTGAACGAGATTTATTTTTTAACCGCAGAGGCGCTATTGGCACAGAGGAAGAGAAGGAAGAGAGCGATCGGCTTGTAGTATTTTGATGGTCGATCGCACTAATCTTTTCGCCGCCAATGCTAAAATAGCTTCGATCGCGCATTGCCACCAATAAAGCCGTGACTTGGGTCTTGCTCCCGTTGGGTTCGCTTTCCTTGCGATCGCACGTTTGACAATTTAACATCTAGTTTAATCTTACTGTTATGATGCGATTGATTTTGTACAGCAAACCCGGATGCCATTTGTGCGAAGGGCTGCAAGAAAAACTCGAACAGATTGAAAACCTCAAGTTTCAATTGGAAGTACGAGATATTACTGAACGCGACGATTGGTTTCAAGCTTATCAGTACGAAGTTCCAGTTTTGTTTAAAGTGCAGCCCCAGCCAAAAAATTCTGCGGTTGATGCTGCATTCTCCCCGGAAGAACTTTTACCCCGTCCTTCTCCCCGCTGCAGTGTCGCCCAATTGGAGCAAATGTTACAGAAATATTTGCAAACCGATGAGTCAGAATAGATTGAAGACATTCAAGTGAGGAGTTTTTGATATGAACTTGAGAGAATTGTTAGCAGCAGTTTCCGGCATTTCCTTTCACGCCCAACATCGGGCACTCGATGCTGAAGTCACGGGTTTATCGACTAATTCCCATGCTTGTCAGGCGGGTGATTTGTTTTTGGGAATGCCTGGAACGCGGGTAGATGGGGGAGATTTTTGGAAAAGTGCGATCGCCAATGGTGCAATTGCCGCCATAATTTCCACCCAAGCAGCGGAGAAAATACCCCCCCAACCCCCCCTTACCAAGGGG
>JAUBOH010000262.1:0-9473 GCA_036700145.1 Microcoleus occultus BM001215366 | reverse complement strand
CAAGTCAAACTCCCACCGTGAGAACTAACAACGATCGAGTGCGAAATAGATAGCCCCAAACCAGTTCCAGAACCCACCGGCTTAGTAGTAAAAAACGGGTCAAATATCTTGTGCAGCACCTCAGTGCTCATCCCAGAGCCGTTGTCAGCCATTCTAATGATAACAGAATGCCGGTCTGTCACCTCCGTTGCGATCGTAATAGTAGGATTGTTTTGAGGATTAGACGGACAATCCCTCGCCAACAGCAGCGCATCGATCGCATTTGTCAACACATTCATAAACACCTGATTCAACTGCGAAGCATAACAAGTAATTAGCGGTAGATTGCTGTACTTTTTAATCAACTCAATTCCCAAACGCCCGCCCTCTTTTCTCAGACGCGGCTGCAACAGCATCACCGTACTGTCAATACCTTGATGGATATCCACCGACTTCATTTGCGCTTCGTCGAGGCGCGAGAAATTCCGCAAACTCAACACAATATCCCGGATTCTTTCAGCTCCCACCTTCATTGAATCCAGCAGCTTTTGCAAATCTCCAATCAAAAATTCCAGTTCAATTGTTTCTATTTCGTCTATAATTTCATCAGCAGGTTCGGGATAGTGCTGCTGGTAAAGCTCAATCAACTTCAGCAAGTCTTTTACATATTCAGTAGCAGGATTGAGATTGCCGTAAATGAAACTTACCGGATTATTAATTTCGTGAGCTACACCAGCCACCATTTGCCCCAAACTAGACATTTTTTCCGTTTGAATTAATTGAGCTTGAGTGAGTTTTAGCTCGCGCAAAGTTTGTTCTAAACGCTCGTTTTTTTCATTTAACTCCTGCGTCCGCTCTTGCACTTTCTGCTCCACCGAATTGTAAAGCAGAGCATTTTCTAAAGAAATAGCAACTTGAGAAGAAAGCAGCCTTAAAACTTCCAATCTATGAGCATTAAACGCACCTACAGTCAAGTTGTTTTCTAAATAAAGAATGCCGATTAGTTTGCGTTGATTGATGATCGGCGTACACAAAAGAGATTTGAGCTGGTGTTTGGCGACATAAGGATCGGCGGTAAATCGCCCCTCAGCCGCATTGCTCAACACCAAATCTTCGCGAGTCCTTTCCACATAATTAATCACCGTCACAGGCAAATCTTGACATTCTTCTACAGGCGTAAACTGCATCACCGCTACATCTTCAGCAATTACTGATGCTTTAGCTGAAATTAACAGTTTTTCATCTCTAACCAAGATTAAAAAACCCGATTGTGCGCCCGCATTTTCGAGGGATATTCTCATCAAAGAAGCCAGCAACTTGTCGAGAACAATTTCGCTAGAAATCGCCAGAGATGCTTTCATTACAGTTGCTAAATCCAACACTCTCGCATCGCTGCCAGTAGAAGTATGAATAGTTGTTGTAGTTGGATTGTTGTTGTTAAAACTGCCGTGGAGCGGTGTCATTTCCCGCAACTGCGGATACTTCTGTTCTAAATCTTCAACTTTGCGGACTGCACCCCACCGCAAGTAGCACGAGTGAGCTTCGCGCAAGTGGATTTTGGCATATTGATATTTGCCTTTACTCAACCAAAACTTGGCTGCTAGTTCATTGGCTAGCGCTTCATTTTGGACAAACTCATTGTCTTGAGCGAAAGTTATGGAGAGGTCATACAATTCTACAGCTTCTGAGTCTTTCTTGGAAATTCTAGCTATTTCTGCTTGTACTAAAAGGTACTTGTGCAGAAAATTCTCGGCACAGTTGTCTGACCAAATTTTCATCTGTTTTTGATTGGTCTCTAATTTTTCCAAGTATTGCTTTTGCTTGTCTTCTGAAACATTGGGGAAAACTGCCGCTAAAACTAGAGAAAAGAAAAAATTCCACTCGGTAGCCGGTATCGCTCCGGTAATGAAAGATAGCTGCTTTTCTACTTCCAAAGCTAGTTTTAGCGCTTCGTTGAAGTTGCCGTACCAGTACATTACCTGGCATTTGCGAATCTGATAAAGGCACAGCGAGTATAAATTTTGATGAGCTTGACAGTTATGTACATATTCAGCTTCGGTGATATCTTCGCTTTCAAATACAAATTTTTCAGGAGTGAGTTGGCTCAAGTTGCGGAGGATTAACTCTACCCCTAATAATGTATCGGTTACGAGCTGATTTTTGGTTTTTTGGCTGAACTGCAAATACCTGCTCGTGTCGGCCAGAATTTGCGAGATTTCTTTACCTTGAAAAAAGTAATTGGCTATGCGATTGGACAGAAGATAACCCGCATACTCTAAATCTCCTGATTCTAAAGCTGCTTGATATCCTTCATTGCTGATCGCGTGTGCTTCTTTAATATGGTTGAACCAGTAATGAAAAATACTGACTAGGGACGAACAAGCTCTGCACTTCAAGCCGATATTGCCCGATTTTTCGCTCAAGTTTAGCGACAGCATGGCAAATTGATAAGCTGCTTTGTAGTCTCCCGAAACAGCGTTTAAGAACATACCGTAGCCAGCGTAGCAGAGAGATGCTTCGGGAACTAAACCGTATGTGAGAGAAAGATTGACTCCTTTTAAAACGCTGACTTTCCACAAATCGGGGTTGTTGAGGTAAGCCGATGTTAACAAGTTTGTGATTAATTTGACGGCAACTTTTTTGTCGGGGACAGTCATTTCGGGAGCGTCAATCAGGGAAGCTATTTCTCTACCTGCTAAAATATTTGTGGCTGCTGCAAATTCTTCGGATATGACTTTTTGCAGCCCGTCTAGCGGTAAGTCTATTCCCAGCAAGTTCAAAGCTTTGATTCCGGCTTTAACGGCTTCTTCGTACTTGGCGCGCAGGGTATACTGCACGATCAGCAGATTGTAGATTTCTACCTTTTCTAAGGGCGATCGCGCTTTTTCCAAAGTTATGTTGATAAATTCTTCAGAATGCTCGAAATAGCCGTTGAGATACTCAACATTTGCCCGCTCCATGTGCAGAGCAAAGCCTAAATCGTAGTGGGAATCCCAAATATCGGCGGTCAAACCGTCCATACCTGCGGTTAAATACTGCAAGGCTGCAACATAAGCAGTGGCATCTTTGGCTCTGCGGGCGGCGTCTAAATTCAGCGTTGCGAGTTCAATTAATTCTCGCTCGTCTCGAATTAGCGATCGAGCTACATTCAAGTGATCGACTAACTCAAAAATTCTGTCAGCGCGATATTCAGCCGGAGTGTTTTCTAGGATTTGCCTGCCTATTTTCAGGTGAACTGCCTTTTTTTGCGAGTCGTCGATCAGAGCGTAAGCTGCTTGCTGTACGCGATCGTGCAAAAATTTATAATTCAGAATTAACAGCGGAAACATCACGTAATCGAGTGACTTGCTTTCCAATTCCGAAGTGGGCAGGATTAGTCCAGATTGAATCGCCGGCAGTAACTGCGAAAAAGTTTCCGAGGCTTCTTTTTCATTAATTAGAGAAAGAGTATTTAAATCAAATTCGTTGCCCAAACAAGCCACTAAGCGCAAAACCTGCTGCGTTGAACTAGGCAGTTTCCTCAATTTTTGTACCATCAAATCGACTACATTGTCAGTGATAGCGCACTGCTCAATTTGAGTCATATCCCAATGCCAGCCGCCCTTGCTCCCCGACTGCGGCGGGTTAAAAATTAGGAGATTTTCCTGATACAAGGTTTGCAGAAATTGATTGACAAAGAAGGGATTGCCGTCTGTTTTACTAACAACCAGTTCAGCTAAGGGTTTGACTGATTCGCGATCGCTGTGCAAAGTCTCGGCAATCAAATGAGTGATGTTTTCCACCCCCAGAGGCGACAAAGCAATCTGATTAATGATGGCTTCCTGATTTCGCAGCGTCTCCACAGTCATCATTAAAGGATGAGTGGGACTGACTTCGTTATCCCGATAAGCGCCAATTAAAAATAGATATTCCGTAGCTTCATCTGTCATCATCAATTCGATCAATTTGAGAGTCGCAGAATCAGCCCACTGCAAATCGTCGAGAAAAATTACCAGCGGATGTTCTGGCTGACAAAATACGCGAATGAAATTTTGAAAGACTAAATTAAAGCGGTTCAGAGATTCCGTCGGCCCCAATTCAGCTACAGGAGACTGAACTCCGACAATTAGTTCAACTTCGGGAATTACATCAATAATAATTTGCCCATTTTGACCGAAGGAATTGCGGAGTTTTTCTCGCCAAACTGCCAATTGAGCTTCACTTTCAGTTAACAGTTGCCGCACCAATTCCGAAAAAGCGCTGACAACGGCAGAGTAAGGAATAGTCCGCTTGTACTGGTCAAATTTTCCCCAAATAAAATAGCCGCGCCTGCGGGTAATAGGTTTGTCTAATATCTTCACCATTGCAGATTTGCCAATGCCGGAATAACCAGCAATCAGCATCATCTCGCTGCGGGATTTATGCTGTCCTCTGGCTATCACTGACAGGGCACTTTCTTTTTTCGATTTGAGTTCTTTCTTGATGACAGAAATTTGGGACTGTTCGATGCGGTAGGCTCGATTATTTGTTGCTGCTACCCGTTCAAATGCCGCTAAAAGAGTTTCAACTTCTCGCTGTCTGCCGTAAAGTTTTTGAGGGATTTGAAATTTGTCGGAAATATCTTGGCTGCCGAGAGCAAACTCAGAAATAACCCCAGATGTTTGCAACTGAAACAAACAGGATTCCAAATCGGCTTTGAGTCCCCAAGCACTTTGATAGCGATCCTCAGCGGTTTTTGCTAACAATTTCATCACAATATCTGAAACAGCTTGAGGAATTTCTGGTGCTATTTCCGCCAGAGGTACTGACTGTTTGGCGATGTGACAGTGAACTAACTCCATTGGATCGGTAGTGAGAAAAGGGAGCTGTCCTGCCAGGATTTCATAGAAGGTGACGCCGAGGGAGTAAAAGTCGGTGCGGTAATCGACTACGCGGTTCATTCTGCCGGTTTGTTCCGGCGACATATAGGCTAAAGTGCCTTCTAAAAAATTGGGATTTTTATTGGGAACGTTTTCCGAGTTTGATGCAGTGGAGATGCTAAAATCTATGAGTTTAACTTGTCCTGTAGCTGGATTAAAAACTATATTAGAGGGGTTGATATCTTTATGAATTACATTTCTGGCGTGAATCTCTCCCAAAGTTTCAGCAACTTTGATGGCCGTCGTCAAAAATCCTAAAGTGGTAAATTTTTGGGAAGCCATAAATATTTTTAAAGATTCGCCTCCAAAATCTTCTAATATCATTGCCAGACTATTTCTGACCTGCTGCAACTTGTAAACTTTAACAACTCCGTCCAGCAGGTTTAAGTTGGCAGTAATGTCATATTCGCGCTTGTATCTATTCAGTTCTTCTGGAGTCGGATAGTCTTCTTTGATAAGTTTGATAATAACAGGTTGGTTGTCCTGCTCGTTGCGGCCGCGGTAAACCAGAGAAGTGCTGCTTTCATAAATGAGAGCGAGAACTGCAACGCCGGGAATTGCCATCATAGTTGGGTTCTCTCAAATTAGGTGTGCTTGTTGGTCAATGTTACAGTCCTAGACGCGCGGCGGGCTAGAAACCCGGTTTATTCGTTGCTAGTGGTTGACAAACCCAAGATTTTTTCGTATGAACCGGGTTTCTTTTCGTAAATCCTCTGTTATTCTTCATTATCACTCAAGAGCTATCTTTTGGGATGTGTGGGAAGACAGGCCGTATCCAGCAAAGAGCTGGTGCTGACTTGCTGGAGTGCTGGGGCTTTCGTCACCTCAGCAGTTAGGTAAAGAAAAGCACAAATACAGGATTTGTGCAAGGATTTACTGTGATGCTCGATCGCGACCCTGATAACTCAATCATCTCTGGTTCTAAGGAATTGCTTGATTTTAGCCGATCGCGCCACATCCCGTGAACATACGCAAGTGCTGAAAGATTTATTTTTTTTGGTGACAAGCCGCGAATTGCCGGTGCTAAAAAAACCGGGCGCTGCAAGTCTTAACTGCAATTGGCGGCGCCTTCGCCATCGAGGAAGTAAGTGTTGCTTCCTTCAGCCTCCGTTTGCCTCAATTCTATCTGTTCGGGCCGATGGATTAACAATTCTAACTGACGCTTAGAGCCGACTAAATTTGACAAACAATGCAGAATTATTGCACCTTGTCTGGGGCGCCTCCGCGCACCAGACATTAATCTAATTTGCCTGAATCTTAACAAAATGTGACAAAAAATTGAGAATTATGATGCTGGTAACACTTACGCACTGGCGACCAAAAAAACCGGATTTTTTAACTGTGTTCCAGGAGTGCAGTGAAGTATTTGGGTAAAAAACCCGGTTGGCGCGCAACTGCAAGCTGAGCAAGATGCTTGACGGGTTCGCCCGTCAAGCGATCGAATTTGCCGGCGCTATCAAAGAAAATTTGAGGAAAGATTAAGAATTATTGCCACAAAACCCAGGTAAAGTTGTTTGAATTGTGAGTCAAATCCCAAGCTGCAAAAGCGTTTGAGCATTTCCAAAATCTGTAAATTCTCAGAAAGTTACTATTTCTAAAGGATTCATCCGGTGAGAAAATCAGAAACAACCTTAAAATTTAGCAGTAATCGCCCGATCGGGCAATTCTCAACCAGCACAGGAAAAATATCTATGAAATTGGCTTATTGGATGTACGCAGGCCCGGCCCACATCGGCACTCTGCGCGTTGCGACTTCCTTCAAAAACGTCCATGCTATCATGCACGCACCGATCGGAGACGACTATTTTAACGTCATGCGATCGATGCTGGAGAGGGAACGCGACTTCACCCCAGTCACCACCAGCGTCGTTGACAGACACGTACTGGCGCGCGGTTCGCAAGAACGAGTGGTGGACAACATCACCCGCAAAGACAGAGAAGAACACCCAGATTTAATCGTCTTGACTCCGACTTGCACCTCCAGCATTTTGCAAGAAGACTTGGAAAACTTTGTTAACCGAGCTCAATTGGATGCCAAAGGCGATGTGATGCTAGCCGATGTCAACCATTATCGGTTTAACGAACTCCAAGCTGCCGATCGCACCTTAGATCAAATCGTCCAATTTTACATCAACAAAGCCCGCAAAAAAGGCGATTTAGTAGAAGCCAAAAGCGAAAAACCATCTGTCAACATCATCGGGATGTCTACGCTGGGTTTCCACAACCAGCACGACTGCACCGAGTTGAAGCGTTTGATGGCAGATTTAGGCATCGAAGTCAACGAAGTTATTCCCGAAGGTGCTTCGGTTCACAACTTAAAAAGACTGCCGCGGGCTTGGTTTAACCTCGTTCCTTATCGGGAATTGGGGATGATGTCCGGGGAGTATTTGCAAAAAGAATTCGGCACGCCGATGGTGGATATTACGCCGATGGGTGTGGTGGAAACTGCGCGCTGCATTCGCAAGATTCAGCAAGTTTTGAATGCTCAAGGTGCGGATGTTGATTACGAAGCTTTTATCGACGAACAAACGCGGTTTGTGTCGCAGGCTGCTTGGTTCTCAAGGTCGATCGACTGCCAAAACTTAACGGGTAAAAAAGCCGTTGTATTTGGCGATAATACGCACGCGGCGGCGATGACGAAGATTTTGGCTCGCGAGATGGGAATTCACGTTGTGTGGGCAGGAACCTACTGCAAACACGATGCTGACTGGTTCCGGGAAGAGGTAAAAGGGTATTGCGATGAAGTGCTGGTGACGGAGGATCATGGGCAAATTGGAGATGCGATCGCCAAAGCGGAACCTTCCGCAATTTTCGGCACGCAAATGGAACGCCACGTCGGTAAGCGGTTGGACATTCCGTGCGGTGTGATTGCTGCGCCGATTCACGTGCAGAATTTCCCGATGGGCTACAAGCCATTTTTGGGTTATGAAGGCACAAATCAGTGCGTAGATTTGGTCTACAATTCCTTTACTTTGGGAATGGAAGATCACTTGCTGGAAATCTTCGGCGGCCACGATACCAAGGAAGTGATTACCAAGGGAATTTCGGCCGATTCCGATATGGGTTGGACAAAGGAAGGACAGGCGGAATTGAATAAGATCCCTGGTTTTGTGCGCGGGAAAGTCAAGCGGAATACTGAGAAGTTCGCGCGCGATCGGGGGATTGAGAAGATTACCGTTGAGGTGCTGTACGCGGCCAAGGAATCTGTCGGCGCGTAGTTTGGATTGCGGTAAGGGCATCTCTTGTGGATGCCCTTGCTTATTTATGAAATTTCAAATAAAATTCGGTATTGCGAGACTGTCGAGCGTCACCACGCACCCTATAGTGGGGACGCTGGCACTCTCGATGATGCGATCGCGAGCGGGGACGCTCGCACTATAAATGACTCTTGATGATGATAAGGAAACAGCCCTAATGCTTCCTCAGATATCGCTTGAAACCGCCCGGTTGGTTTTACACCCGCTCGCTTTAACTGATGCGCCAGCCATTCAAAAACTTGCCAGCGATCACGCAGTTGCTGATACGATGATTTCGATTCCTCATCCTTATCCAGAAGGCGAAGCTGAGAACTATATCTCTAATAAAATTGCTGAGTTTCGAGATGGGCATTCTGTGGCGTTTGCGATCGAGTGCAAGCAGGAAAAGTTGGTGAGGGGCGCGATCGAAATCCGAGATATCGATCGGGAACATTCAATCGCTGAATTGAGTTTTTGGTTGGGTGTTGAGTCATGGGGACAGGGATACATGAGCGAAATCCTCCCTTCGATACTTTGTTTCGGGTTTGAAAACCTGCACCTCAATCGGCTTTATGCCTACCATATGTTGAGGAACCCAGCATCAAGTAATGTATTGAAAAAAAACGGGTTTATTCAAGAAGGCGTGCTGTGTCAGCGAGTCCGAAAGTGGGAAGTGTTTGAAGATGTAGTGCTGTTAGCAATTTTGTATCGAGATTGGAAACGCCAAAGAGAGGACTGAAGTCCTCACATTGCTTGATACTCCAAAAGCTGTTCCCCTCGGATAATCCACAATTTACCCGCAACTTCTGCCGCATCCAATCCGCGAATTAATATTTCTACTGCTGCTTGCAAATCTTGCGGTTTCGCTTGAGAAGGCAGACGCAGTAACACAATCCCAGAATAATCAGAAGGATTGTAGCGGAGGCGATTGCCAAACCCCCTATCCAAAGTAACCAAACATCTACCTTCTCTCCGACAGATATCAATCAACAATCCATCCGCTGTTGAACTCAAATTTTGTTCCCGTACAGTCGCAACATCGTGACCAGCCAAACGCAACATCGAAACAACGCGGATGCTGCCTAAATTTTCATCAAGTTTTAACTTCACTTTAAAACTACCTTTTTTTCACCCACAGGAATTTCGACATAACAATCTCTTGCCAACTCAGCCCCATAAGCAATACAAGCCAAAATGTCTTCTCGTTCAATTCCCGGATATTCCTCAAGCAATTCTTCCAAAGTCATGCCACTAGCAAGAAAGTCAAGAATCAGAGAAACCCAGATGCGATGGCCGCGAATACAGGGTTTGCCAAAGCAGATATTCGAGTCGATTGAAATGCGAGACAGTAAATTATTTT
>JAUBOH010000261.1:0-9475 GCA_036700145.1 Microcoleus occultus BM001215366 | reverse complement strand
AACCACGGGGGGATTGCCCCTACAAGAATTATGCAAATGATTTAGGATCGCTATAGCTAGGGTGTTGACTCGATCGGGCGATCGGACAATCAGTTTTCACGCATAATTTGTGTCTCGTGACGCCAGCTAAAAAGCTGGTATAATACCTACTTTGACGCTTTGGTTTTAAACACAAAACTTGTACGAACAATTTTTGCCGGATTTATAACAAAGTCAACACCCCATAAGCTATGGTTGAAAACTACTGGAAAGAATAATTTTTAGCTAATTCCTAATCGCTTTCGAGAATGCCGGCCAGCAAAGCTTGCTGAACGTGCAGCCGATTTTCGGCTTGATCCCAAACGCGCGATCGACTTCCTTCAATTACCGCATCTGTAATCTCTTCGTCTCGGTGCGCTGGCAAACAATGTAATACAATTGCATTCTTATCTGCCAATTCTACCAATTCTTCATTTACCTGATAAGGCTCAAACAAAGGAATCCTGGTTTTTGCTTCCTCTTCCTGTCCCATACTCGCCCAAACATCGGTATAAATTACTTGAGCATTCTTGACAGCAGCTTTAGCGTCAACAGTCACAGTAACTTCTGTTTTTCCGTTAGCAATTGCTTTGGCTTTTTCGACAATTTCAGGATTTGGCATAAAATCTTCAGGACAAGCAATTCTTACATTCATCCCCATCATTGCACAGCCTAACATCAGCGAATTAGCCATGTTATTGCCGTCGCCTAAATAAGTTAAAGTCACTCCTTCCAGCTTGCCAAAACATTCTTTGACTGTCATTAAATCTGCTAGCACCTGACATGGATGTTCGTCATCTGTCAGGGCGTTAATCACAGGAATTTTGGCATAATTAGCAAAAGTTACTAAATCCTTTTGCTCGAAAGTCCGAATCGCCAAAATGTCCAAATATCTGTCTAAAACCCTCGCTGTATCGACTAAAGGTTCGCCGCGACTGACTTGAGTAACGTTGGGATTTAGGTCAACAACTTGCCCTCCCAATTTATACATTGCCACAGTGAAACTTACCCGTGTCCGTGTCGAAGCTTTGGAAAATAATAAGCCGAGAACTTTAGGACGTTTCAGCTTGACCATGCCCGATTTTAAACTGGCTGCTAGATCCAGTAAATAATTTAATTCGTCAATACTTAAATCTGCCAGACTTAATAAATCTCGTCCTTTTAATGAATCCATGCTTTCCCCCACACAAATTTTTAACTGTGTTAAATTTTAGCCTGAAGAGGCGGGCTTTGTTTATTTCAACTTGCACCATTCTTAATAGGGCTTTCATGGGCGGGCAGGATGCCCACCCCACAAGAAAACTGACTTTTTGTGGAACAGGTCGGAAAGCCTGTTGCTGACAATGGTGCAATATCTAAGTTTATTTCAATTTGTGGGTAATTGCTCGATCGCGCGATCGATCGAATCGCAACCTTGTTCAACCGTTTCTACCACCGCCAACAAACCCCGCAATTCCGCAGCACCAGGAAAGCCCTTAGCATACCAGGTTAAGTGCTTGCGCGCTTGACACACACCGCTTTCACCCTTATATTCCCACAATGCCCGCAAATGTTCCTTAGCACATTCGAGCAGTTCAATTGGTGTCGGAGTTATCTTTTCCACACCTGTTTTTATGAAATAATCTACTTCTCCCACCAAGAAGGGATAGCCCAAAGTTCCCCGCGAACACATTACTCCGTCTGCGCCGGTTTCTTCGAGACAGCGCATCGCCGCCTCAACTGAAAAAATATCCCCATTAGCAATCACTGGAATCGATAAAACTTCCTTAACACGGCGAATCCACTCCCATTTTGCCGGGCCGGTGTAACCTTGCGATCGAGTGCGGCCGTGGACGGTAATCATTTTTGCGCCCGCATCTTCCATCCGTTTCGCAAAATCCAAAATATTAATTTCTTTGTCCGTCCAACCGATGCGAGTTTTCACTGTTACCGGAACATCCACAGCTTCCACAACCGCCCGCACAATTGCCTCGGCAGTTTCGGGTACTCGCAGCAGAGAAGAACCGCCACCATTTTTAGTAATTTTGTTTACCGGACAGCCCATATTAATATCAACAGTATCCGCTCCTTCTGCCACTGCTTTCTGTGCCGCTTCTGCCAAAAAATCTGGCCGACAGTCAAATAATTGAATGCTAATCGGGCGTTCGTTGGGGTCAACTTCCATGATTCTCGGCAGTTGCTTCACGTAGTGCAAACCCGTAGCGTTCACCATTTCCGTGTACATCATCGAATCCGGCGCGTAGCGGCGCACCAGGCGGCGAAATACTAAATCTGTAACGCCGGATAAGGGCGATTGCAGCACGCGGCTTTTAACTTCAAAATCGCCGATTTTCAGCGGTGTTGCTAATCTTTTTTGTAATTCGGGAGAGAGAGCAAGCATAGTCGATCGCGTTTTAATTCTAATGTCTGTATATTCTACAACATTGAGTATTTATACTTGAATAAAGTAAAAAATGAATACAAGCCCCACAAGAAAACTGACTCTTTGACAGAACAGGCCGAAAAGCCTGTTCTTAAGAAAGGTGCAATATGTGAGTTTTGAACTACAATTGGTGGATTCCCGACTACGCCGATCGAACATTATAAAAATTGTAGAGAATTCCTATGGATGCCGCAGCACTCTGGCAACGTTACCAAGACTGGCTTTACTATCACTCTGGATTGGGACTTTACCTCGATATCAGCCGCATGGGATTCGACGACGCTTTCGTCGCCACAATCAAACCCAAATTTGACAAAGCTTTCAAAGACATGGCAGCTTTAGAAGCAGGGGCGATCGCCAATCCCGACGAAAACCGCATGGTGGGCCACTACTGGCTGCGAAACCCCGATTTAGCTCCCACTCCAGAATTAAAACAAGAAATAGTCGAAGGCATAGCACAAGTCGAAACATTTGTCAAAAAAGTTCAAAGCCGCGATATTAAACCGCCATTTGCTCCGCAATTTACCGATATTATCTCGATCGGCATCGGCGGTTCCGCCCTCGGCCCCCAATTTGTCTCCGAAGCTTTATCCCCAGACATCCCACCTCTAGCCATACATTTTATCGACAACACAGATCCGGCCGGGATCGATCGCATCCTCAACAAAATCAAAGACAAACTCGCCAGCACCCTAGTAATTACAATCTCCAAATCCGGCGGCACCCCCGAGCCCCGCAACGGCATGATCGAAGTTCAAAAAGCCTTCGCCGCCCAAAAACTCGACTTCGCCAAACAAGCAATTGCCATCACCGGCACAGACAGCAAACTAGACAAATTAGCCGTAGGAGAAGGCTGGATTGGCAGCTTCCCGATGGCCGACTGGGTGGGAGGACGCACTTCGGAACTGTCAGCAGTCGGACTTTTGCCAGCAGCTTTGCAAGGCATCGACATTCGGGCGATGCTCGACGGCGCTAAAGTCATGGACGAAGTTACTAGAATTCCCGACATTAAAAACAATCCCGCCGCCCTTTTAGCAATGTCCTGGTATTATGCCTGCAACGGACGCGGCGAAAAAGACATGGTAGTTTTGCCTTACAAAGATTCCCTGCTATTGTTCAGCCGCTATTTGCAGCAGTTAGTGATGGAATCTATAGGCAAAGAAAAAGACTTAGACGGCAACACAGTTTATCAAGGAATATCAGTCTATGGCAACAAAGGCAGCACAGACCAACACGCCTACGTCCAGCAACTGCGAGAAGGCGTCCCGAATTTCTTCCTAACATTTATCGAAGTTTTGGAAGACAGACAAGGCATTTCCCCAGAAGTAGAAACCGGCGTCACTTCAGGAGATTATTTGTCTGGTTTGTTGCAGGGAACTCGACAAGCTTTGTACGAAAATCACCGAGATTCAATTACTGTCACAATTCCCCAAGTCAACCCTCGGGCAGTAGGAGCATTAATCGCCCTCTACGAAAGAGCCGTAGGTTTTTACGGTTCCATAGTGAATGTCAATGCTTATCACCAACCGGGCGTCGAAGCCGGCAAAAAAGCCGCCGCTGCTGTGTTGGAGTTGCAGCAACGGGTACTGCAAGTCCTCAAAGACGCTCCAACACCTCTGTCTGTAGCAGAAATAGCCAATAAAGCAGGAACGCCAGAGCAAATAGAGACAATTTACAAAACTCTGCGGCATTTGGCAGCCAACGGGCGCGGCGTAGCTTTGGAGGGAAAATTAGCGCAGCCTGCTACTTTAACTGCAAGTTATAAACAGAATTAAACAGTAGAATTAAAAATTAAAAGTGAAATTAGTCACTTTTAATTTTTAATGTTTAATTTTTAATCCCCCCCATGCCCTTGACGATTCTGGTTGCTGACGACGATTTCGCGACTCGCTTGTCGATTACCGATTATCTGGAAATTACCGGATACTCTGTAATCGCTGCTGAGAACGGCAAAGAAGCTTTGGGCTTGGTAGAGGAATTTGGGCCCCACTTGATTGTTACCGACATTACAATGCCCGAGATGGATGGCTACGAATTCGTGCGGCGAGTTCGGACTCGTCCCGCTTTCCGCTTGCTGCCGGTGATTTTTTTGACGGAACGCACGAGCACGCAGGAACGGATTCGCGGCTATCAGATGGGGTGCGACAATTATCTCGCTAAGCCTTTTGAACTCCCGGAATTGGGGGCGGTAATTCGCTCTTTGCTCGATCGCTACGCTCTAATCGCTCAGGCACCGTCTCGTTCCCCGGAACCCGAACCGACGCTAACAGAGGCACTCAGCAGACCCAATGGCAAGCCAGAAGCGGATTTTTTAACTCAAAACTCAAAAACAGGCGATCGCGCTTGGAACAGCCTTAATGCTCCGAGTTTGACTGAGCGAGAGCGAGAAGTGCTAAATTTGTTGACAGAAGGTCTTTCTAATATTCAAATAGGCGATCGGCTCCACCTCAGTCCCCGAACCGTCGAAAAGCACGTCAGCAGCTTGTTCAGAAAAACCGAAAGCAACAACCGAGCAGAACTCGTTCGCTTTGCGATGGAACACCATTTAATTGGGAATTGGTAATTGGTAATTGGGAATTGGGCATTGGGCATGGGGCATGGGGCATTGGGCATTGGTGAATGTTAACTGTTAACTGTTAACTGTTAACTGTTAACTGTTAACTGATGACTACTGACTACTGACTACTGACTACTGACTACTGACTTCTAACTTCTTCACGTAATGCAACAAACCCTCGCAAGCATCCAGCAACAAATCAATTACCCGATCGAATCCCTCCGCGCCACCGTAGTAAGGATCGGGCACTTCTTTAAGGTCGTATTTCTGGCAAAACTCGCACATCAACCGCACTTTATCTTTATACTTTCCCGCATTATCAAGAGTAAGAATATTTCGATAATTGTCCCGATCCATCGCCAGAATTAAATCAAAATATTCAAAATCTTTCTTTTGAAATTGACGGGCTTCGCCTAACAATTCAATGTCTCGATTCCTCGCCGCCAAGGTCATCCGCCTGTCGGGAGGACTCCCAATGTGATAGCCACCAGTTCCGGCAGAATCGCAGGTAATTTTATCGCCCAAACCAGCTTGTTTAATTAAGTGATTCATAATATTTTCTGCTGAGGGCGATCGGCAGATGTTGCCAAGGCAGACAAACAATAATTTAGTCATTTGTTATGAGTTATTAGTTATGAGTTATTTGTTATTAGTTATTAGTTATTAGTCAGTCAACAGTCAACAGTGCTAATTTGTAGGGTGCGTCGCTTTCAGAGTCAATCTGCAAGTTCCATCGAACATGGAGCAGCGACGCACCTTACTATAGGCGTTTTCCAGAAAGTTTAATCAGTCAACCGTCAACAGTCAACAATTGACTGATGACTAATGACTAACCGAAACCGGGGAGATTCAGACCGCCGGTGAGTTCTTCCATTTTCTCCCGCATCGTCATCGTAGACTTAGCGTAAGCATCCTGCATCGCCACCGTGACGAGTTCAGAAACCACATCAGCACCTTCACCGAGGGCATCCGGGGAGATTTCAACGCGGCGCGGTTCTTGGTTGCCGCTGAGAAAAACCTTGACCAAGCCGCCGCCGGCAGTTCCCTCAATTTCCATTACATCCAACTCTTCTTGGAGCTTTTTAGCTCCTTCTTGAACCTGCTGAGCTTTTTTGAAAGCTTCAGTCAGTTCTTTCATTTTGCCCAGGCCGAAGCCAAATCCTTGTCCTGATTTTGTCATAGCTACTTTGCGATTGTGTGTGGGCTGGCAGTCTGCCGTTTCCTGATTACTTTAATAATGCCCTAGAAGGGAAACTCTCCCAGTATTCTAACTTCTGGCTCCAACAACAGCGACCACCGCTGCTCGACTTGCTGTTGAACGTGGCGGATCACTTGAAAAATATCATTGGCCGTTGCCGACCCGCAGTTAAGAATAAAATTAGCATGGCGCTGAGCTACTTGTGCCCCGCCGATCTGGTATCCCTTGAGTCCCGCTTGTTCGATGAACCAACCCGCAGTCTTCGGGCCGGGGTTGCGGAACACTGAGCCGCAGCTCGGTAAGTGGTAAGGTTGAGTTGTGCGCCGCTGGCTGAAATGGCCATTAGTTTCTGCCATTACTTGCGATCGGTCGAATCCCGGCTGTAACTGGAAAGTCGCTTCTGTCACCAGCCGATCGCCCCCTTGCAGCACCGAAGTCCGGTAGCGGTACTCTAACTCTTGGGGAGTCAGAATTTCCACCTTGCCGCCAGGGGATAGGGCGATCGCGCTGACCAGAATATCAGCAGTACAGGCCTTGTGAGCGCCTGCATTCATCACCACAGCCCCTCCCACGGTGCCCGGTATGCCGACTGCCCATTCTAGACCTTTCCAGCCCCGTTTAGCCGCCAACCAAGCGAGGCGGGGAATTGACTCCCCCGCCCCGGCTGTAACTTGACCTGTTTCTGGATTGAAATTGACCTGCTTGAGGTAGCGAGTGCCGACAACCAAACCGGACAAACCCCGATCGCTCACCAACAAATTAGAACCCGCACCCAACAGAGTCACCGGCATCCCTTCATCGTGTGCCCAGGCAAAACTCGCTTGCAAAGCATCCATACTGCGGGGAGCAACATACCACTCGGCAGGGCCGCCGACTCGGAAGGAAGTCAGCCCCGCCAGTGAAACTTGGGAGTTAATCTTGCAGTCAGTTCCCCGCAAAGAAATAGGAGAATACACTCGCCGATTGTCCTTAACAGAGGAGTCATTCGAGATAGTCACCATCTTGAAAATCCTTAAAAATACCTGCTTCGAGAAGACGTGGTTGAAATTTCATTTACCCGTGGTTATGCCGCCCCTCCCTCCCAGCCGCTCGAGTCAGCAGTGTCGGTACAACCTGCTGGGTGCGGGGGGCTGTCGATCGACTCGAATGGGCCATCGAGCGGGTGCGGGCGATCGGCTGCTTGATAAAAAGCCATAACCTCTGGAATAATCTGATTCAGATTGCCAGCACCCAAAAACAGAGCCAAATCCCCCGGTTGCAGATTTTCGGTTAAAAACTTACTTACCGACTCCAGGGAAGACCGAAACTCAACCGATCGGCCTTCTTTAGCAATCAAATCAGCAACCTGCTGCCCGCTAATCTCTCCTAAATTCGGTTCCCCAGCACTATAAATATCGCAAACCACAACCAAATCAGCATCCCCAAAAGATTGAGCAAATTCTGGCAAAAATGTCAGAGTCCGACTGTAACGGTGGGGTTGAAAAATAGCAACTACTCTTCGTGATTTAGTAGGATTTTTTTCGCTACCTGCAATGCGTAACCGAGCTGCAGCCAAGGTGACGAGAATTTCGCTCGGGTGGTGGGCGTAGTCGTCCACAAACAGAATGTCATTGTGAAAACCCCGCACCTCAAAACGGCGACGAGCTCCTTCAAAGCCGACAATCGCTTTCGCAATCGCCGAAAACTTTAACCCCAACAATCGACCCACTGCTACTGCAGCTAGTGCATTGCTGAGATTGTGTTTTCCTAGCAACTGCAAGTTTATTTCCCCCAGCAAAGCTCCTCGTTCCCAAATCTGAGCCTTGGTGCTTTCGGCCCCGTACTCCACGCCCGAAGCCGTGTAGTCAGCACCGCTGTCCGGCTGCAAGCTGTAGCTGACATGAGGCTGCAGGCAGTCTTTGACGATTTCGTCGTCAATGCAGCCTATCAAGGTTTGACAGTTTTGGGCAAACACCTTAAATGTGTCTATTACCTGGTCGAGGGTATCGTAATGGTCGGGATGATCCAGTTCCACATTCGTCACTATGCCAATTTTGGCTACCAGCTTGACGAGAGAACCGTCCGATTCATCAGCCTCGGCAACTAAGTAGGGGCCTTCCCCCAAACGGGCATTGCCTTCCCAAGCATTTACCTCGCCTCCTACCACAATTGTCGGGTCTAGACCCGCAGCCATCAGCATGAAGCCGATTAAGCTGCTAGTAGTAGTTTTGCCGTGAGTCCCGGCTACGGCGATACTTTGGTAATCTTGAATTAAGGCTGCCAACACATCCGATCGATGAAAAATCGGACAGCCCAAATCGATCGCAGCTCGATATTCGGCATTTGCCGGGTGAATTGCCGTAGAACATACTACTTGAGGCAATCCAGGAATTGCTTGGACACTTGAACCGTTGCCGTTCAATTGGAGAGCTTCGGCTGTCGCGACGGAAGTCCCTACCGTGCCAGCGGCTGCCGAGGATACGGCCCTTTCCTGCGGCCCGCGATCGGGACTGCTACCGTTGAGGGCCGTTTGAAATACTTCAAAATTCCTGGCGTCTTGGCGCCAAAAAATGTGAACTCCCATTCCTTGCAAGCGCTCGGTTATGTGACTCGATTTAATATCGGAGCCGTACACAGGCAACTTGCGTTTAGCTAGAATGTAGGCAATGGCTGACATCCCAATCCCACCAATGCCGATGAAATGAAATGGTCTACCGCTGAAATCAACAGAACTCGGCATCTTCGCTCCTCACACACCACACCACGCCAATAACACGCGATATCATATCAAGAATTGTTTTTTCAGGATACAGTTCGCTAGAGATTTTGTACAAAATTCTCGGCGCGTCCCTTGATTTGCGGGACTTGTAGAGATGTTTGTCTTGTATCCTATATGACTTAGTACCGAGTAGTTTTCCGGAACAGTCACAGCTCGAAAATTGCAGGTCAGAGAGAATGGGGTCTGGGGTCTGGGCCAACAGACTAATTTTGGGCGGTTGCATATTTCCTGCATTCTTTTTATTTCTATCCGCCTGCTGTGCTGGGATACCGCAGCAAAAGCCCCACAACCTTTTTACCAAGATTGAGGGTAAAACCCATAAGGATTTACAAACACTACCACGTATGACCAAACTTCGCTCATTTTCTAGTCATTTCTCTACTTCTACGGTCATTTTTTCCCGAAAGTCAGAGATTGATATTCCGGTTGCACTCAGGAGACATGATTGTTGAGTGTTGAGTGTTGACTGTTGAGTGTTGACTGTTGACTGTTGACTGTTGACTGTTGACTGTTGACTGTTGA
>JAUBOH010000260.1:0-9527 GCA_036700145.1 Microcoleus occultus BM001215366 | reverse complement strand
ACAACACTAAATTTGCCGAAGGAATGCCTTTTAAGGAAGCAATTATTAAAGGCTCAATGGAACGGCTCAATGCTATTTTGATGACGGCTTCAACTTCAGCTTTAGGTTTAGCGCCTTTAGTCTTAGAAGGCGGCCCAGGAAAGGAAATTTTGCAGCCGCTTTCCGTAGTAGTTTTAGGAGGATTATTTACTTCTACAGCACTAACGCTGTTAGTTTTGCCAGCTTTGTATGCTCAATTTGGTAAATTTTTACGACCTCAACAACCTCAGCCACTTATTGAAGACGGGAAGGTAGTTAAAGCTGAAATAGCAAACTAATGAATCTTACTGAACTCCGTAAATCAAATGCCGCGATCCGAATACCTGTATGAAAGTATGAAGATTTCATCCTGATTTCATTTTTGCGTGTCATGATTTTAATCATTGTACGCAAAGACTCAAACAAATGAAATTTATAAAGACAGGTTTAATCGTTGCTGGTACTGCGGGACTGATGTTAGTAGCAGCCTCTAGCAATGCTACGCAAACCACAAATGCTGCTAGTCCAAATGCTTCTGCGACAAAAACCACGGCTCAAATCCATCACGATGCTCCTACAAAAATAGCTGCAACTCCCGGTCATTCTAACTCATCAAAAGGGGGTCAAGTCGTGGAATCAGGGCCTTATCATTTAGAGTTGGTAGTCGGGAAAGAAGCCGCTCAAACTCACCTGGATTTCTATTTGCAAAGAGGCGACAACCACCAGACAATACCTAATGCGAAGATAACAGGTCAAATTCAAATGCCCGATCGCACTCAAAAGACACTTACCTTCACCTATGACCAGAAAGACCAGCACTATACGGCTCTACTGCCTGGAAAAGTTGCTGGTCAGTATCAGATGAAGATTACTGCTGATATTAACGGTCAAAAAGTAGACGGTAGATTCACCTTCACTCGGTAGGTTTCTTAGTCGATTTTAAAGTGCGTAATTATGGAAAAACGCACCCTTCTATATCGTTAATTTGACTGAAAAATTATGTAAAAAATTCATTCAAATTTCATCCCTGAAAGTCAAGCTAATAAATAAGAGAAATAATTAGTTAAATTTTCAGGGAGTACCGGAATGAAAAAGTTAATTTACGCTGCTGCATTCACCGTCATGCTGGCATCTAATGCCCCCGCTACTCTTGCAGGAGGAGCCATGCAAAATGCTAATGTTCCTCACCTTGTCCACAGCGGCGCTCATCCCAATAAAGCTCGATTTCAGGGTGCTACTCATCATTTTGAAGTTCATGTTCAGGGAAGAGCTCTTTCGGTACTTGCAATTGATTTGCCGGATGATGTGAAAATGCGTAGCGGAATTGAGGTAACAAATCAATCTGGTCAAAAAATCGAGTCTCAAGTTTCTGTTAATAACCGAAAAGCGACAGTGGTTTTCTCCCAACCTGTTTCTCCTGACACCACCATATCAATTGATATGCGGGGCATTCAAACTCCAGGTTACAGTCGCAATTGGATGTACGCGATCGCTGCTAAAATGGTGGGAATAAATGCAGAAATACCACTCGGTACAGTTTTAATTCAAACCTACTAAATGTAGCTGGTCTTTGGTGATTTTAAATTGCAAAAAACTTGAATCAATTAGTTAAATTTGCAATTTAAAATCTACGATTTGCAATTAAAAAAAATCCTTGATATTAATCGGGTCAATTTTCACGCATTCTACTCGATTAGATAAATGCACCCTCTATTTCGATCGCACTTTATTTCCTATTTCGTTGGCTCAGTCTTTTTGAATGGGAAAAAGACTCGACCTGCCAGACTTTGGAAGTATATGCCACCCACAGTACCTAAAAACATCAAATAGGCGATCGCCTGCACGACATACAGCTTATCCGTGTAGCCAAACAGCGCACTCAACAACAAACCTGGAAATTGGTCTTTTGGCAGCACTTTCGAGGTATCCCAGACCATCGGCCCCAGAATGCAAGAGTGGACTTTAGCAAATCTTTCGTAATAGAAACACAGCCCTGCTGACTCGCGACTTGCTTGCGATAAAGTATTGACTACGGTATCAAAAAGTCCAAAAGTAGATACCACTAAACCCGCTACAATAAACAGCAATAAAATGCCCATATATTTGAAAAACAGGCGGATATTAATTTTGACTCCCCATTTAAACAACAGGGCACCAAGTCCGGCGGCTGAGAGTATCCCGCCCAAAGCGCCGAGTGCCGGAATAATCCCTTCTTGAAACTTGGCAACGACAAACAAAACTGTTTCAAATCCTTCGCGTAAAACGGCAATCAAAACTAAGCTAAATACGCCCCAACCGGCATGAGAATTTTGGGTTAAGGCGGCACTGACAGCGCCTTCGACTTCGGCTTTCATAAATCGCGCTTGCTTCGTCATCCAAATCAGCATCCAGCTCAACATTGCGATCGCGACAAGCCCAAAAGTTGCCTCTAGCAGCGCCTCCATAATCGGTGCGAAAGGCTGATTGGATGTGGATAAAAGTTGAATAGTCCAGCCGAAAAGTACACCTATGAAAGCGCTGGCGAGCAGTCCAACAGCAACACCGCCGAAAACCCAAGGACTTAAATAACTTTGTCCTGATTTTTTGAGACAAGCTAGAACAATTCCGACAACTAAGGCTGCTTCTACTCCTTCGCGCAGGGTAATTACAAATGTGGGTAATGCTTCGCCAAGATTCATCTTTTTATTGTGGTAATGGGACTGGTTAATGAGGAGGTAATTGGCAGATTCTTTGCCAATTACCGCTCTTGATGAGAGGGATTTTTTTAGGATGCTGGTTTGAGAACTTTTTGGCTGCCGGTTTCGATAGTTTTAACTAACTTGGTGACTTCTTCGACCGTTTTTACGGGGGCTGCTGGTGCGATCGCAGTTGGCCAATTTTTCTTAAGTTCAGTCATACTGGCAACAATTGATTTGTCGGTTTCCGGGTTGGTTTTAGCCACTTGCGAGGCGATATCTTTGTACAGCATTTCCGCGTACATGACAAAACCCCGCGAATCTTGATATTCAATAATTGCGGAAATTTTGCCCCCTGCAACTGCCGCTCCGTATTCAGAATTAGCTGTATCTAGCAACCCGTTAATAACTTGCAGCACGAATTTTGGATCTTTGCGCTGCGCTTCGGGAAGGGCGGCAATTGATCCATCAACTGCTTGCATTGATGTGGTAAATTCTGCATTTACTTTAGCCGGATCTTTTGCTCCTGCTTTCACTAAATCCTGCAATTTAATTAAAGTAGTCTTAAATTCGGGAATTTTACGCTCGTTTAGCTGATCTTCTACATCGGCATAAATTTCTTCGACTGGATGCCCGATGTGCGGTTCTGCTTGGTCTGGTTTGCCTTGATCCAAGAGTTCTTTGGCGACGAAAAGATGCCCTTTCATCAATCCCATTTTCGTCATAAAGTCTACATCTTTGGCTTCCCCTGTGAGTACGACATCTTGAATAGTTACCATGTCTTTGATTTTGTCGAATTGGGGTTGAGTAATCACATTTTTTGAAACCAATTCTTCTACTTTTCCGTAAGGGCGGCTGGCTTGAATTTTGTTAGAAAGTGCCGGCACTCCTAACTTGGCTTCGATTTTGTCCAAGTCGGAGAGTAAACCCGTATTAATGTTGATTGCGCCTTTGCCGCCGTGGTTCATGCTGTGTTCGCTTGTTGCTACGGGGGTAGCTGTGGTGACGGGTGAGGCTGTGCTCTCGGTGTTGCTGGCTGTGGGGGTTGAACCGCAACCGGCCAGAGCAAGGAGGATGGCTGTAGCAGTGGCTGTGGGTAATAAGCGAAAGGTTGAGAACATGGCAGTTGCTAATTTTGACGTTATGTGCAGTTGGATTCCCAGTTATTAAGAAAGATTCTCAATTATCTGGAAGCTTTTCATTATACCTATTTGCGATCGAACTTGGTAGATGATTTAATACTTTTTTCAGTATAATTGGCGCACCTTTGACAGCAGAATTTGGGTTAAGTGATGACTTCAAATATACCCATGCAGCCTGCTTCGGCGATCGCATCTTGATGGGGATGAAACATATATTTTCCGCCGTAGCCGTAGCTGAATTCTAAAATATGTCTTTCAGCTACTCCCATTGTGATGACATCGGCTTTTTCACTGGGAGTTAAAGTCATTCCCGTGCGATATACATCAAAAAAGTTGCCGTGCAAGTGAAAAGTCACTGCCGCTTCGTACTCAATCATGTTGAGAACGTACAGCCGAACTAGCTGATTTTTGTAGATAGAAATAGGGTTGTTCATGTAATAATGTGGCAACCCGTTAAAAGCGTAAAGTTCATTTTTTTCGTCGTCGTTTACGTCATATCCTCCCATGATTAAGATTAGTTCATCCGCACTCGGGCGGGGTTTTGGCGGATCGATGATGAACATACCATAGAGTCCTTTACCAATATGCCTAGTTACAGGAGCAATATGGCAATGATATAGATGCACTCCGTAGGGAGCAGCATCGAATTCATAAATGAATACCGAACCGCTTCTCACTGGTTTAATGCCATCCATTTCGCTGCTATGAAAGCCGTGAAAGTGCAGGGAGTGAGAATGTCCACCTTTGTTAGAAAAAATGACGCGAATTCGATCGCCCTCTGTTGCCCTTAATGTCGGCCCCGGCACGCGATTGTTCACGTTCCAGGTGTTGAAAGTTACGGCACTGTTAAGCTGAACGATCGAAGTGTTAGCTTCCATGCGAAATTCCCGCACCGTGCGCCCGTTTTCCCGCGTCACCGTGCCATAATCAAAATCGCGCGCAATTTGCATCGGGTTGATGTTGCTGACTGCGGGCGCATCGGCCGGCATTGGCGGTATTCTCGCGGCTGCGGGTCGTTTTTGGGTGAAGTTTTGAAGTGCGATCGCGCCGCCCGCTACCCCAGCACCAGCTATGCCTAGCTGTAGGAGTTGACGGCGACTCAAGCGCCCCGCCATTTTAATGACGGAACGATCGGATAAGTCTGCCATACTTCTTGAAAATTATTCTCAAAACTTTGGTCGCATTTGATTATAAGACATTACCAGCTTGTTGTCAATCATTGTCAACTGTTATCTTTTTATTCTGCGAAACCCGAAAATTTCATGCTGATTTCATCTCAGTATGTGAGCTTATATGTTGGGGGCATATCGCTAACAATGTATACAGATTTACCACTATAAATTAGAGTTATGAGAGTTTTGCTAGTTGAAGATGAGCCAGATTTAGGAAAAGCGATCGATCGCACTTTGAAGCAGGAAAAATATATAGTTGACTGGGCCCAGGATGGCACTGAAGCTTGGGAATATTTAGACAGTCATTGGACTCAATATAACCTGGCTATTTTTGACTGGTTGCTACCGGGATTGTCAGGATTAGAACTGCTGCGTAAATTGCGGGCTAAACATAGTGCACTGCCAGTTTTGATGCTGACAGCAAAAGACAGAATGGAAGATAAAGTAGCGGGACTAGATGCCGGGGCTGACGATTATTTAGTGAAGCCGTTCGGGATGGCAGAACTGTTAGCCAGATTGCGGGCTTTGCAAAGGCGATCGCCCCAAATACAACCGCAACAGCTACAGGTAGGAAATCTACTTTTGGACTGTGGAAATCGAACTGTCTGTCATCTCGATCGCAGTGGCAACAGCCAGATAATTTCTCTGACAAACAAAGAGTTTCAACTGCTAGAATACTTTATGAAACATCCGAATCAAATTGTCACAACTGACCAAATTCGGAATCAGCTATGGGAGGCTAGTGCAGATACCTTTAGCAATGTGGTAGCGGCTCAAGTGCGCTTGCTGCGGCGCAAACTTGAGTCGGTTGGCGACGCGAATTTAATTGAAACTGTACACGGTGTCGGATACCGGATGAGAAGTTAAATTCTGCCTTCAAAATTCCTTTTAGACTCGGCGGTTTCAACCGCGTCTACACAAACAAAGTCCGCCTCCGCGGACTAAGAAATGAATACTTCTTGTCCCCCCCTTGTTAAGGGGGGTTAGGGGGGATCTCCGGGTCAATTGTCGTTATAAAAAATGAATCAAAATAAACTATTTAACCGAACCCGATCGCAATTAGCAATTTCCTATGCGGCTGTAATGGGTTTGATCTTAAGCTTGCTGGGATTTGGGGTATATAGGGCGATCGCCCACGCGCACTGGGTAGCCATAGACAGGGAGTTAGAATCGGTAGCGGGGACGCTGCACGACAGCCTAGAACTCAAATTGCAGCAGCCAGGACGCTTGGAACCCATCGTAAACGAACTTTTGCCCAACCTCCGCCTAATTGGAGTTAACGGGATTAAAGAACCGACGCAAAACCGCCATATTTTAAGCGCTATTAGCGAAAGCTATTACTATATTCGTTTATTCGATAGTTCGGGTAATTTGATTGCTACAGCAGGCGCTTATCCCGAAGAGTTGCCAGCAAAATTTAACTCGCAACACTGGCAAACAATAACTGACAGCAAAGGCAATATTTATCACCAAATTTCTGTAGGGCTGCACACTAACAATCAGCAAGATTGGGGATATTTTCAAGTTGGGCGGAGTTTGCAAGACTTCAATGATTATCTCAGTACAGTTAGATTGATTTTGAAATTGGGATTGCCGGCAGCATTAATTTTAGTAGGCTTTTCTAGTTGGTTATTGGCAGGATTGGCCATGAAACCGATTTATGCTTCCTACCGACAAATTCAACAGTTTACAGCGGATGCTGCTCACGAATTACGGACTCCTTTAGCAGCTTCCCAGGCGACTGTAGAATCAGCCCTGTTGATGCCTCAATTGGATGAAAAAGAGGCACGGGAAATTTTGCGGACGATCGATCGCCAAAACCGACGACTGACTCAGTTAGTAGCCGATTTGCTGTTGCTGGCGCGCATGGATAATCAACCGATCGCCGAGATCCCTCAATTGTGTTGTTTGAATGACCTGGTTAGCGATTTAGTCGAGGAATTGGCCGCAATGGCGATCGCTAGCGGGGTAGCGCTAACATCGGAATTGCGGGTGCAGCAGCTATTAAATGTCGTCGGCAATTCCGACCAACTTTATCGTCTAGTTGCTAATTTAATTGTGAATGCCATTCAATACACTCCGGCTGGGGGGAAAGTAACAGTTATTTTAGATTGCACTCATACCGAGGCGATAATTCAGGTTCAAGATACTGGTATTGGGATTGGGGCGATCGAACAAAGGCGAATTTTCGATCGATTTTACCGAGTCAATAGCGATCGATCGCGCCATACTGGAGGTTCGGGACTGGGATTGGCGATCGCCCAAACCATCGCCCGCGCCCACCGCGGCAGCCTTAGCGCCCGCAGCGAATTGGGTTCGGGCAGCACCTTTCTCCTGCGATTGCCTTTGTGAGTTACCATGTGAGGTAAACCGAATCAGTGATTTCGGGTAATCCCTTTGCCAATATGTAGCGCGATCGCCCAAAATCAATAAATAGTCAGTTGACAGTTGACAGTTGACAGTTGACAGTTAATTTCTCACAATTACCACCTAAAAATTATGACAGTTTTAGAACAGGGAACAATCTCCATCCATACCGAAAATATTTTCCCGATTATCAAGAAGTCGCTATACACCGACCACGAAGTCTTCTTGCGGGAACTAATTTCCAACGCTGTCGATGCTATTGCCAAACTCAAAATGGTTTCTCGATCGGGCGAATACAGCGGCGACATGGGCGAACCACAAATCAACATAGCGATCGACAAAGAAAACAAAACACTCTCAATTACCGACAACGGCATCGGCATGACCGCCGACGAAGTAAGAAAATACATCAATCAAGTCGCTTTCTCCAGCGCCGAAGAATTTATTCAAAAATATCAAGGCAGCGGCGACGACGCAATTATCGGTCACTTCGGACTCGGTTTCTACTCTTCTTTCATGGTCGCTCAGAAAGTAGACATAGACACCCTTTCTTACCAAGAAGGCGCCCAAGCTGTACACTGGCATTGTGACGGTTCACCCGCTTTTGAACTATCAGAATCAACCCGCACCGAACGCGGCACAACGATTACTCTCACTCTCCAAGACGAAGAACAAGAATATCTAGAACCCACTCGGATTAAGCAGTTAATCAAAACTTACTGCGATTTCATGCCAGTTCCCATCAAATTTGAGGGTGAAGAACTCAACAAGCACAAGGCAATTTGGCGGGAATCAGCCAGCAATTTGCAGAAAGAAGATTACTTAGAATTGTACCGCTACCTCTACCCGTTTCAAGACGAGCCGCTACTTTGGGTACACCTGAATACAGATTATCCTTTCATTGTCAACGGCATTCTGTTCTTTCCGAAACTGCGGCCGGATGTCGATGTTACCCAAGGCAATATTAAGCTGTTTTGCAACCAAGTTTTTGTCAGCGATCACTGCGAAGAAATTATTCCGAAATTCTTGATGCCGCTGCGGGGAGTCATTGACAGTACCGACATTCCCCTGAACGTTTCTCGCAGTTCGCTGCAAAGCAATCGCACTGTGCGGAGAATAGCTGATTATATCGCGAAAAAAGTAGGCGATCGGCTCAAAGAACTCTACCGGGACGATCGCAACGAATACATCCGCTGCTGGCAAGATATCGGCACATTTGTCAAGTTCGGCACTCTCAACGATGACAAATTCAAAAAGCAAGTCGAAGATATCCTAATCTACCGGAGCACCTACGAACCAACAGTGGCAAAGCCAGAAACCGAAACGCCAGAAGTTCAAGTACAAGCTGAGGCAGGAGATTTGTGGCAAGATGTCACTCCCAAATCGGAAACTTCGGGTTCGACACAACCTTACACGACGCTGAAAGAGTATTTGGAACGCAATCAAAAAACTCACGAAAATCGCGTGTTTTATTGTACAGAACCAGCATCCCAAGCAACTTATGTCGCTTTGCACAAAAGCCAAGGTTTGGAAGTGCTGTTTATGGATTCTTTCATCGACACGCACTTTATCAGTTTCTTGGAACGAGAATATTCGGATGTCAAATTCTCGCGAGTTGATTCTGACTTAGATGATACGCTGATTGACAAAGAAAAAGAAGCGGAAATTGTCGATCCGACTACCAATAAAACTCGCAGCGAACAAGTTAAAGAATTGTTCCAAAAGGCGATCGGCAAACCCAAAGTCAACATCCGCACAGAAGCTTTGAAGTCAGATGTTGCGGAGGCTGCACCACCTGCGATCGTCCTGTTACCCGAAGCTTTGCGGCGGATGCGCGATATGACGGCGCTTTTGCAGCAGCAAGCGGCCGAATTCCCCGAAGAACACGTTTTGCTGGTGAATACGGCGCACCCGCTGATTCAAAATCTGGCTAATTTGAGTCAGGGTGCGATTATTCAAGGCGGCGGCGAGTCTCCGTCGGCCCAGTTGGCGAGTATGATTTGTCACCATGTTTACGACTTGGCGCTGATGGCCCAGAAGGGTTTTGATGCTGAGGGGATGAAGGAGTTCGTAGAGCGATCGAATCAAGTGTTGACAAAATTGACCGAACGTGCTGTGTAATTAACCCCCCCCAGCCCCCCCTTGCTAAGGGG
>JAUBOH010000259.1:0-9553 GCA_036700145.1 Microcoleus occultus BM001215366 | reverse complement strand
AGGGGGGGCGAGGGGGGGTAGCCTTAAAAAAATTGTTTTACCGCTGAGTCCGGACTACACGGGTTACGGCGGCGTGAGCTTGATTCCCGAAGCGGTAGTTGCTTGCAAACCCACTCTCGATATTGATGCAGCCGCCCACAGGTTCAAATATCGCCCGGATTTCAGCCAACTGTCGATCGACCTTTCCACCGGTTGCGTCATCTTTTCCCGTCCCTGCAACCCCACGGGAAACGTTCTCACTGACGACGAAGTTAGAAAAATCGCCGATTTAGCTGACGCTTTCGACGTGCCTGTGTTCGTTGATTCCGCCTACGGCCCTCCCTTCCCCTCCTTGAATTTTACCGAGATGACGCCGATTTTTGGGGGCAATATTATCCACTGCATGAGTTTGTCGAAAGCCGGATTACCGGGAGAAAGAATCGGAATTGCGATCGGCGATGAGCAGATTATTCAAGTTTTAGAATCGTTTCAGACTAATATGTGCATTCACTCGCCGAGATACGGACAGGCGATCGCGGCGCAGGCGATTAATTCCGGCGCTCTGGCTGACATCGGTCTCAACGTAATTCGCCCGTACTATCAAAGCAAATTTGATGTGGTTGAAACGACTTTAGAGCAAGCAATGCCGAAGGATTTGCCGTGGTTTTTACATCGTGGTGAAGGAGCTATTTTTGCGTGGTTGTGGCTGAAAGATTTGCCAATGACAGATTGGGAATTTTATCAGCAATTGAAGCAAGTCGGTGTAATTCTCGTACCTGGAAGTTCTTTCTTTCCTGGTTTGCGGGAAGATTGGCGTCATAAACAGGAGTGTTTGCGGATTAGTTTGACTGCGACAAATGATGAGATTGAAACTGCGATGAAACGTCTGGCTAAAATGGTAGAGAAGGTTTATCAGTCAGGTAACTGTTAACTGTTGACGGTTGACTGTTAACGGTTGACGGTTGACTGTTAACGGTTGACGGTTGACTATTGTGATTACCAATGCCCTGTTTGGCCGATGCCCAATGCCCAATTCCCAATTCCCAATTACCAATTCCCAATTACCCATTTCCAATTACCCGATAAACAAAACTGAGAGTCGCCCAAACATTCACATCCAAAGCTAAATCGTCAGTGGATATCCCCACCTTCTGCACGCCGGGAATGCTAGCGGCGTGCAAATCTTCCAGCACAGCCCGCGCCACATTTAAAGGATTCAACAGCACTACGGGCAGGGCATCTCTGATTTGCTGCATTTCGAATTCGATCGCAGCCAGAGTTCGATCGAACGGAGCGACACTAAAGATAATCTGAGTTTCCGCCAGTCCGATCGCCCCCGATACCGCCAACCCAACAGCCCCAGCCGCCGGCACGATCGAATTCTCCCCCGGATCGATCGCCCGCGACATCCCCCCATTCGCAGTTGCGCCCTCAGAATTCACAGCCAACAGCCGTCCCGCAGTGTCGGTAGAAAATACCGCAGCATAAACCGGGCGATCGCTCTCATTATACAATCTGTACTGAATTCGGCTGCCGTTTGCCAGACTTAGTAGATTAATATTTGCCGATTTCTGACTGTCCGCGCTCAGGGGTTCGAGCCGATAATCACCGCCGGCCCGCACAGGCTCCCGCTGCGCCACAGCCCGCGCGATCGGCGCCAGAGTTGCCAGCACCGCCCGCACCTTGAGCCGCGAAGACCCCTCATTAGCCGTCAGCCGCAGCAACTTCAGAGCCAGCAACGCTTTCAACTGCGGAGTCAACCGCTGCACCGCCACCTTAACCGCTTCTCCCCCGTCGCCTTGAGTATCGGGAATCGGCATTTGACTCAAAGAAAACAAACCGTAACGGCTTTGTATCAAAGCAGGCTCATAAGCCGAAGAAGTTTGAGCGACAGTCGTTTCCGGGACTCGGCCGAACCGAAAGTCAGCCGGTTGCTCGCTGCCTACAGCCGAAACTTGGGGGACAGTGGCGAAGGCGCTGGTAGCGTCCACCCGCTCGATGCGTTCCAAACCAGAGTCCAAAGCTACTGTCAAACCGATGTTTCGCGGCAATACCCGAATTTCTTCCCTCACCAGGAGGCCGGCTGTTAGTTGACCGAAAGTTTGATCGGGCTTATCTAAAATTTGAGCTTTCGCAGACAAACCCGTGCGTCCCCGCAGCAAAAGCCTCGCGCCCTCCGACTTGTCATCCACCGCAAACACAGAACCACCGCAACACTCCAAAACGGACGGCGACAACCCGCCCAGCCACAACTGCACAGTTTTGCCGCTATCTTCCACCGCCGTCACAGCGCCATCAGCAGCAGGGGAATTCAACATTAAACTTGCAAAATTCACCGCCGGCGCAGCTGTTAAATTGTCATGGCGAATTTGCGGTTGCTGCGATCGCCCCGCCAGTTGGCTGTAAAAAACGCCCGCCGCGCGACTGAAACTGACGCTGAAACTGCTAGCCGGAGTTGCCCACCACAGAGTTTGAGTCAGGGCGTAGGTAAACAAACCTGCACTAAATCCGTTCCACTCTTGTTCGGCAGCGATTTGGGAATTAGCTGCGGCGGCAAGCACGACGGCCGGAACACGGTGATTTGGGCGGGATTGGAGACCTTCTGCAAACGTTAATTCTGCGGGACTCGGCTGCCCGACGGTGGGACGGGGACGGGAGCGAATGCGAAAGTTGTCGTTTTTGGGAAAATCTGGATAGGTGTAGCTGGTGTCGAGGATGACGATCGCATTTTCTGTCGCGAGCGATCGAACCAACAGCAGCAGCGTTTCCTCTAAAATATCGTTCACCGCCCGGTTCCCTAACAGCAGCAAAACATCATCCGCCGGCACCAAACTGTTTTGGATTATACCGGGAGACTCGATCGAACTAACCAGGCTACCGCAGCCGCTAAAATGAAAAACTACCGCATCACCGGGTTTTGCTTGTTGAATCAAGTGAGTCACAAAAGCCGTCTCGATATTTTCCCTCGTAGCTTGAGCGTCAGTCAAAGTCACAATATCCGACGGCGCAAACCCAAACCGATAGATCAGCAATTCCCGCTGCAATTCCACATCCGTGACGCAGCCGCGCAGGGGCGAGTCAGGATATTTGTCAACGCCCACCAACAAAGCCAATTTGCGGGCCCTCGGCTGGGCTAAAGCTTGGAGGTAGCGATCGCCCAACTGCAGCCACAAAGCCTCGCTGATTCCGACGGCGGCCAGCACCCGACCAGCTTGCTGCAAAAATTCCCGCCGCTTCAGTCCCATTTTTAAATAGCTTTGGATTTAATGTTTGGAATTTTAAGTTAAATTCCCCTCAAAAATTTTAGGGGATTTAATTAGATTGTGACTGTTTAGTATTAAGAGACTCTTTAAGTTTTAACTTTTTAGTTTTCAGTTGACTCCTGGACGCACTCCGAATAAAGACACCGGGTTTTTTAACCGAAATTCAGGGTTTTAAGCACGTAGTTTTGGTGAAAAACCCGGTTTCGACGCGCCCGTGAGTCCCGGACTAAAGTTTAAAACTCAAAACTCAAAACTCAAAATTCACAACTATTCAGAATGCCGCCAACACCAAGGTTCAAGACTTAAATCTCGTAATTGAAAATATTCATGGCCTTGGCTAATTCTGCCGCGACTTCCGGCCGGGAAAACTGCGGAGGCGGCAATTTTCCAGCGCGCAGCATTTCGCGAACTTTGGTTCCCGACAAATGCACCCGCTGTTCGGGAGTGCTGGGACTTGTTTTAGTTGTAGCCATTTGTTCGGTCAGCGTGCAATAGAAAGCGTGCTCGAATTTCATCGGCACAATTCCCAATTCTCCCGGCTCAAATTCCTCAAAAATGTATTGGGCATCGTAAGTCCCGTAATAATCGCCAACTCCAGCGTGATCGCGCCCCACGATAAAGTGAGTGCAGCCGTAGTTTTTGCGGATTAAAGCGTGAAAAATTGCTTCTCTGGGCCCGGCGTAGCGCATCGCCGCCGGATTAATTGCCAAAATTACGCGGTCTTGTGGATAGTATTTTTCTAGCAGAATTTCGTAGCAGCGCATCCGCACGTCAGCCGGAATATCGTCATCTTTAGTCGTCCCCACTAGCGGGTGCAGGAACAAGCCGTCTACTGTTTCTAATGCACATTTTTGGATGTATTCGTGGGCCCGGTGGATCGGGTTTCGGGTTTGGAAACCGACTATGGTTTTCCATCCTTTTTCTTTGAACAGCAGTCTCGATTTCGCCGGGTCAATTTGGTATTGGGGAAACCGGACATCGAGTTCGCGTTCCAGCAGCCAAACGTCGCCTGCGAGGTTCACTGGCCCGGATTTGTCTACTACTTGGACGCCCGGGTGTTTGAGGTCGTCGGTGCGGTAGACGTTGATGGCTTCTTCTTCTTTGCTGTAGCGGTATTTTTCGGAGAGCTCTAAGAGCCCGACAAATTCGCCCGCCGGGGAGTCGAGGCGCACTAAATTGCCTTCTGCGAGGGTGTCGGCGACTGCTTCGCTGACACTGAGGGTGATGGGAACCGACCAAGGGAGGCCGTTGGAAAGCCGCATTTGTTTGACGACCGATCGATAATCAGCTTCGTTCATGAACCCTTTGAGGGGACTCAGGGCGCCGATCGCGATCATTTGCAGGTCGGAGATCGATCGATCTGACAACTGGACTCGCGGCAAGATTTCTGCTTTGTCGAAAAATTCTTGTCTTTGGTCTAATGTGGCAATGCGGTTGACCAGGATGCCGCCGTGAGGCGCAATGCGGTCTGGATGCTGGCTCATGTCGATTTGAATTATTTGGTTTTAGCTGCCAGAGTACATAGTATCAAGCAGTGGCTGCAATTCTACATTTTTTAATTGTTCTGGACTTGTGCAGAACGCTGTTTTTGTCGCCCTGTAATTATTTAACTGTAAAAGGAGCGCACTTCCCTACTCTCAACTTTCCCATCAAGTCTGCACTTGAAATTCTGCTGGATCTATTCCCCAATTTACCCAGCCAATCGCTTCTTTAGCCGTTAGCGAAGCCCTCGAAGAGGATCGCACTTTTGGTGGCACTCGCAAAGCGTGAAGGTGTCCCGTACTCGGACAAGTCATCTTTAACAAATAAATTGGCTCTATGTCAACATTATTCTCAATTTTCAACAAAGTATATTCTTGCCAAGTATCTAATTCTGTTGCTTGCAATTCTTGACAAATTCTCGAATAGCCGATCGCCTGAATCAAAACTCGTCGCACTTCGGCATTCTTTTCTGTTAGCAGCCATGAAGCTTCCCAAGACTGCGGCGGAACTTGACCGATTGTTGCCGGCAGCAGAACACCGTGATAAGAGTATACGCTGAACTTGTCAGCAAATTCGACCGCCGGTTTGCCTTCTGCGTGGAGCAAATATTCGCCATCAAAATGAAGGTGGCGCGGGCGATCGCACACAAAGCACATTTTCTCAAACGGGTAAATCCAGCCGCAATTTTCGGTTAGGGATTTAAAGGCTGAGTATAAAGGGCGATCGTACTCCAAATTTAACACGTCTATACAAAAATCAACCCAACTGCCGTGACAGGCTGGCAGTTGGGAAACTATGCTGTTATTATGATAAGTCTGGTCGATAAAAAATCTCTGAAATCTCCCGCCCAACTTCCTTGCTAATTTGACGTAAACTTCATCTTTAACATGAAGGTGGAATTGATTCATCAGTTGAGCGTACAGCGGGTTATAGAGTTTGCTGTAAATCTTATTTTCTAGTTGTCTGCCGAGTTGACTCCTCAATATATCGTACAATTCATTGTGAATTTTATTTCGGATTTCGCTGCCAGTTTCCAGACCCGAATCGCGCATCCTTAGCGGTTCCACAGCTTGCAAAGCTATGTAAGGGCTGTCACAGAAAATAATCGACGGTGCGCGAAAGTCGATGATGTTGTAGGCGGTGTGGATGGCGGCTGTCGCGATCGGGCGATCAATCGGTTTTATCGAAAGTCCAATTTTCCGCCACTTCTCGCGATAAATCGGAATTAGCGCTGTTTGTTCGGGAGTAATTGTTGTCATTTCTACAGCTATATTATTTGATTTGCGGTCACAAAGTTAATTGAGTTTGTAGTGAGGACTTCAGTCCTCGGGAATTGATGCGGACTAAAGTCCTCACTACAAACCTATTATAGTCGTTAGATTATTAGTATAAATTAACGATTCTTTGCAAAACCCCTAAAAGCAGAGGCACATTATCTAGATAATAAACATCAGGATCAATAATTAAATTATTTCCTTCTATTTTAAGAAACCGCCAGACAACGCCAGTAGTTACGCAGCCAAATACCGCAGGTATTGAATTTTGCTCGCGTTCGTTAAATAGCTGAGCCGCCACCATTTGTGCAGCACACTGCGGCAGGCAAGATTCTATTTTTCCGCCTTTAGTTTCTTTCAATACAAAAACCGGAGCTTTAATTTCAAAATCAAACGGCACGGAAGACAGTAGAAAGTCGCATTTCCCATTCAATCCCCTAGAAACATCTACATCAAACGACCAACCGGAAAAAACAGAAAATTGTCTGTTGTTCCTTTCTCGAGATTCTAACAAAATAGGAGAAATAATCCGTTCCGAACGTTCTTTTTCAGTTGTCACAGCAGTGTTAGAAGTAATTTCCAGGGTTCTCCACAGCCATTCGGAGGGTTCTAAAGGAATAACCTTGGCAATCGATAAAAGAGGACTGAGTGAGGGCTGCAATCCAAACAGCTCTTTTAATTGTTGGAAAGTAAAGGATTTGTAAGACATATTTCTCTGATAAGTCGGTGGAAATAAACATTACATCAATTCCGGTAACACCGTCAGGGTTGACGGTTGACGGCGTTGAGAGTGAATCTAACAACTGAAACTTGCGCCGATATGAAGTGGCAACTTGTTAGAATAATTCATGAATTTTCCCCTAATTTATGACCTGACGATGCAACCGGAAACGATATTAAATCGAGATAAAAAGCCAGGAGTTGCGCCTCATAAACCCGGTTTCTGCGAGAAATCTTGGTTTGGTAGAGAAGTATCTAGCAAGAAACCGGGTTTATGACCCCCCGTGCGTAAGTCCTAATATAGCAACCGTTGCCGAATTTGTGAACCTCTTTTTTTCCTTCTTCCCTCTTCCCTCTTCCTTCTCTCCTAGATAACTCAATCCTTCTTCGCTCTTCCCTCTTCCCTCTTCCTTCTTCCCTCTCCCCTGTTCCTTCTTCCCTGTTCCTTCTTCCCTCTTCCTTCTTCCCTCTTCCCTCTTCCTTCTTCCTTCTAAACATTTAACCAGTGAACCAGTACCTTGGGCGCCGGCAACAAAATAATTAACAAAAGCCCGATCGCCAGCAACCCCAAAAAATCCCGGCGATTATCCAACTCGCTGACATCATTCAACGCCGGTTCGTCATTCAGTGGTGTCAGAAACAAAATAATTGCCCACAGCAGCAAACCCTGTTCCAAAAAAGCCAGCAGCAGCATACAAACTCTAGCAAATTGCCCGATCGCCATACTCGCTCGCTGGCCGAACATCGCGTGTACGATGTGCCCGCCATCGAATTGTCCCACCGGCATCAAATTAAACGCCGTCACGATCAAACCCAAATAACCAGCCACCGCTACCGGATGCAAATTAATCGCAGTTTCCGCATTCAAAGCGCCGCCCAAAGTTAACTTGCTCAACAAAGTCATCAGCAGCGAAAATTTCGGGCTAAAAGAGTCAAAATTCAACATTCCCGACTTGTCAGACAGCGGTACAATAGTCGAACGATCCAAACCCCAAATCAACAACGGTACTGTCGCAACCAAACCCGCCAGCGGGCCGGCAATACTGATGTCAAATAAAGCTCGGCGGTTGGGAATTGGACTCCGCATTTGAATGAAAGCGCCAAAAGTTCCCAAGAAAAAAGGAATTGGAATAAAATAAGGCAAAGTTGTGCGAATTTTATAAAATCGAGCAGCTAAATAGTGGCCGGATTCGTGAATTCCCAAAAATGTAATTAGAGAAAGCGAATAAGGCAAACCCTGGAGCAATATTAACGGGTTGGCCTGCAAAGCTTGTTCAGTAACTCCGGCCATTCGCGCCCCGACAAGCGTAGTCGTAAACACCGTAATCAGCACCAAGGCTAATGCAAAAAATGGCCTGGTTAGAGATTCGGTTTTGACAATAGTTTCCCCAGATTCGCGGCTGGGATTGGGAACTATGGCAAAAAAAGGTTGACCGCTCAAGCTGTTTTGAAATATGACTAAAAAGCGATCGCCAAAATGCCTCTGGACATTCTCCCGAATCGCCTGATAAGCCGCTTCTGGGTTGGTACGCAACTGTCCGCGACAAATTACAGCCTGCGGCCGAAATTCCAAATCCCGCAAACTGAAAATTGACCAAGGAAAACAATCGCGCAAACTCGCTTCTTCCGCTCGATCGATCGGGCGCACCGGCGGTTTTGGCTCTGCTGGTTCAGTCTCCGCTCCGGCTTCGATCTCAGCAGCGGAGCCGGTAATTTCCTGGCGCCCCAACTGTACCAAAAACCAGTACAAAAAAGGGCAAACCAGAAAAGGTATAATTACCAACTCCGGCGGTACTGTTTTGCTCGCGCCGTTCACTAAAACCCAACCGCTCCAAATCAGCGCCGGCGCCATGATGACCAGCCACAGCAGCCACACTGGAGTTCGCGTGATGCGACTGATGCTGCTCTGCAACAAGTAGTACGATATCAGTCCCAATACGAACAACCATAAAAAGAACATAATATTTATTCCAGTCCTTATCAATACTTCCTTGAAACAACAGAATTCAGTATCCAAACAGCCCAGGCTTGTGCTAGAGAATATCTTTGCTTTCCCACCTAACCGGGACACGCTGGGTGCGACAGCCTATTTCATTGTAGAAAACCAAACTAACATTCTGGTGGATTGTCCCGCTTGGGATGAGGTTAACCATACCTTTTTGCGGGAACGCGGCGGCGTGGGACTGCTGTTTCTCACCCACCGCGGCGCGATCGCCCGCGCGCGGGAGATTCAGGAAGCCACGGGGTGCGATATCCTGATTCAAGAGCAGGAAGCTTATTTGCTCCCGGGATTGAAGGTGACGGTTTTTGAGCGAGAATTTGGTTTGAGCGATCGAATGAAAGCATTTTGGACTCCCGGCCACTCTCCAGGTTCCTCTTGCCTTTATGATAGCGGCAGTGGTGGAGTGCTGTTTTCCGGCAGACACTTGCTCCCCAACCGAGAAGGCGCCCCTGTAGCGCAGAGAACGGCAAAAACTTTTCACTGGCCGTGGCAAATTAACAGCGTTCAGTCAATTATCGATCGATTTTCGCGCGATACTTTGCAATATATCTGCCCCGCTGCGAATACTGGCTTTTTGCGTGGAAAAGGATCGATCGATCGAGCTTTTGAGCAATTAACCAATCTAGATTTAGCGGTTTGTTTGCAGTCCAAACCAGACTCCTAAATCTATGATGCGCCCTCAGCACCTGAGTCAATTATAACTTATGTAGAAATCCAGTTTTTTGACAAAAACAATTCTTCAGTCCGCTTGGATTGGACTTCGTTTGACTTGCAGAGCGGTTTCAACCGCCGATTCTTACCCTGGAAAAAACCGTGGAAAAAACCGAAAAACA
>JAUBOH010000258.1:0-9584 GCA_036700145.1 Microcoleus occultus BM001215366 | reverse complement strand
AAGTCCCCCTTATTAAGGGGGATTTAGGGGGATCTAGACTGGACGACCAGCGACATTTGTTATCGGTTCCAGTCTTAAATAGTCACCAATCGGATGAAGTGAGTCCAACTGTGGGGGATTTGCCGAAATCTGATGAGTTCGCAGTTGCGGTGGAAGTACGCGGGGCGCAGTTATCGGGTAGGGAATCGCCCTCACTCAAGTCCGATCGCCCTAAAGATTTTACATCTGTGTTACAAACTCCGGCGAGGCGATCGCCCGCTTCGGAAATCCCCGAAGCAGTAAACAGCAACGCCCGACAGCTAGGCGGTACTCTACAAATCAGTCAAGCTGCGAATGCTGAGGGCGTTTACGTTGCGGAGGTGAAAATTCGCTTTGTCAATTCTAGGGGCGAAGCAGTCGATCGAAAAGGGAATCCGATTGAGGGCAGAATTTCGGAAGATTTTATCCGAGGCGAGCTCAAACTCAAGGCGGGGGATAACTACAGCCCGCAAGTTGTCCGATCGGACTTGCAGCAGTTGCAGCAGTTGGGATTGTTTGAGAAAGTTACGGTTTCTACTGAGGAAGTTGGCACGGATATTAATGTAATTTACAACGTTCAAGAGCGATCGGCTCGTTCTTTTGGCGTGAGTGCCAGTCTTAGCGATGATATTGGCGTTGCTGTTCCTCTTTCGTATACCGATCGAACTTTCGGCACAAATCCGCAGCGGTTGGCGGTGGAACTTCAGCCCAGCCTCCGAGGTATCCAGTACGATGTCCTGTTTGTCAGCCCTTATGTTGCCGCCGAAGACCGTTTGGGATACAGTGTGAGAGCTTTTGGCGATCGCAGAACCTCGGAAATTTTCAACAAAGATATCGATTTGCCCAACGGGAACCGAGTTCGGGAAATTCGGATGGGGGGAAATCTCAGGTTTACCAGACCTTTGGGCAATTGGCAATCGACTTTGGGATTGAATTATACAAACATCAGTACGCGCGATCGCAACTTAAATATTGCCCGCCGCGACGAACTCGGCAATCCTCTCACATTCAGCGGCACGGGCGTTGATGAATTATACACTGTTTCTTTTGGCGCTGCGCTCGATCGGCGAAACAATCCCTTCAACCCTACCAGCGGCTCGATTCTCAGTCTCAGCACCGAGCAGTCGATACCTTTGGGGCGAGGTAACATTGTGAGCAACAGGCTGTTGGCAAATTATATACAATATGTACCAATTACTTTACTCGGCATCAGCGAGTCCGAAGCCTTGCCAGAAATGTTGGCTTTTAACTTGCAAGCGGGGACGGTAATCGGGGATTTGCCGCCAACGGAAGCTTTTCGCCTCGGCGGGCGCAATTCTGTGCGGGGTTACGATAGCGGGGACATTGGTAGCGGGCGGAGTTATTTCTTGGCTTCGGGCGAATATCGGTTTCCCGTGGGTAGGGATGTCGGCGGCGTGATATTTGTTGATTTTGCGTCGGATTTGGGAACGGGAGACAGCGTGTTGGGAAAACCGGCGGTAGTCAGGGACAAACCGGGGACTGGGGCGGGTGTTGGGTTGGGTGTGAGGGTGCGATCGCCTTTTGGATTAATTCGCTTAGATGTGGGGGTTAGCGACGGCGGCGATATCCAATTTGTACTCGGTACAAAGCAACGTTTTTAACTTAATAGTCAGGTTAGTAAGCAATCGTTTCGGTAGGGACACAACAATGTTGTGTCCTGTATTGCAGCCAATTAAGAATTGCTATACTTATGCTATAGCCTTTCTCAAAAAAGTGAGGTATGCCCTATGCCCTATGCCCTATGCCCTATGCCCGTGAGTACCTCATCTTTCTGAGAAAGGCTATAGCAACTGCTTAACGCTTTGGTTTCTTCACATCAATAATTTTCGGTTTCACCGCCGGAGTGCGCGGATAAAACTTAAACTTATTGAGCGCAGCACTTGCCGATTTTGCCACACCGCTATCTGTATCTCGCAAAGCTTTTTGCAGCATCGGAATCACTTTTTCCGACTTAACCATTGCTAGTGCTTCCACAGCAGCTTCGCGCACCTCCGGGTGGAAATCTTGAGCTAATTTCCCCAAGGTTTCTATTGCTCGCTGACCGTCGGTTCTCAGAGCATTAGCAGCAGCCATTTTACCTAAAGCAGACGCTGCAAACTTGCGAGTTTCTATGTCCTGACTTTGAAGGCATCCCATCAACTGCGCCACCGAATAGCTTGGTGCTTGTCTGGCAATTTGACGCTGTTGTTCGACTTCGGGTTGATGTAAATCAAGTGATTCTGGTTCCGAAAAATCTGTGTAATTTAACTCTTGTTCAACTTCTGTTTGATTTAACTCACTTGACTGTTCTTGCCAAACTTCTTGTTGTGATAAATCTTCTCCAAATTCTGTTTGATTTAACTGACTGAACTGCTGAGCGGGGACTTCTTGTTGTACATTACTTTCGTACTGTTCTTGCAAAGACCTGATAGTAGCTTGCATCTGAGCTTCGTGAGCTTTCAACTGCTCGTTAGCCGCTTGCAATTGACTTTCGTATTGCTCTTGCAAAGCCTGCATCGTTAACTGCATCTCAACCTCGCGGTTCTCATATTGCTCGGCAGTTTGCCTCAAACGAATTTCGTGCTCATCTTGCAGGTTTTGCAAATGTTGCTCGATTTGAGCTTGATAATTTTGATGCAGTTCGTCAGCAACTCTGAGTAAATGATGTTCGTGTTCTGCTTGCAAAGATTGCAGACTTTCCTGCTGTCTAGCATTGTGAGAGGCCTCTAATTCCTCGCTGACTTGTCGGAGCTGATTTTCGTGTGCGCCGGCAACTTGTTGGAGCTGACTGTCGCGTTCGGCCAGAACTTGTTGGAGCTGATTTTCGTATTGAGCCGCAACTTGTTGGAGCTGATTTTCGTATTGGGTAGTAACTTGTCTGAGTAAATTTTCGTGTTCGACAGTAGCTTTTCTAAGCTGATTTTCCCGTTCTCCTTGCTGAGATTCGACAGCTTGTTGCACGCGAGACATCTGAGCTAATTCTATTTCCTCAGTAATTCTGCGAGTTTGCTGCAAGTATTCTTGCTTTTGCTTGTTTAACCGTTTTTCCACCAACCAGTAAGCAACTGCTATCCCTGCTAAAAAACCGACGATCGCTCCTATGATACCCACGATTGAGCTCCTCCCGACAAAATGGTTGTGCTGGACTTTTTATATTTAACCATACAGCCTCCTGTAACCGCCCAATAGCAGCAGCCAGACTGTCACTCCCAGCCAGTGAACCGCCACCGCTGGCCAGATAGAACCGCTTTGCAGGTATGCGATCGAGCACGCAGATCCCAAAATTGCCGCCAGCAGCAAAAATACTGGATTCATAAAGGTCGATCGACCGATCGGATAAAAAGTCAGCGCGTTCACCGGGTGGTAAACTACAAAAAGAGCCAAACTCGCGCCTCCCCAAAACCACAACATTAACCCAGAAGCATTTTCCTCCGGGTGCGGCAGCATTAACACGCGGAACAATAATTCTTCCGTGATACCCGGACTCAACAAACAGCCAATCAGCACTCCCACAATTGTACGCCTAGATGTTTGCACATCAACTTTCAGAAATCCCGACCAAAAACCGACGGGAAGTGCGATCGAAGTGTAAACTAGCACGAGCATAGCTGCAACCAGCCAATCAGTGAAATCGGGAACAGTTGAAAAAGCCAGGGTGATGCGGCGTCCCAGCAATCCTAAGTAATTAATCATTTGTGATGAGTTATTGGTTATTTATTGTTGGTTATTTTACGACTTATATCAATTCCGGCTGCGCGGGAACGATGGGAGAGGACACCGCGAGTCCCGCGCCTCCCTACGCCAGATTAATTGTAGGGATACGGCACTGCCCATAGGTGTCAACTTAAGCTTTGAGTCCGCAGTCCGACAGGGACTGAAGTCCCTGTCTAATAGCTAAAGTCCTCGATCGAGGACTAAGGAGTTGAAAATTCTTCTCTTCAGTCCTCTTTGAGAGGACTTTCGCTTTGAGGCAGGGGTTTCAACCCCTGCCGGACTATCGGTTGTGCGTTAAGTTGACACCTATGGGCACTGCAGTATCCTGATTTCGGGTAATATTAATTCCGATGCAATCGAAATTGATATATTGATATTACGCATAAACTAATGATGTAGGGTGCACGCTGTGCACCTTACGGCTACTAACGTTATTGAATTTTTTTTAGTTGCTCGAACAAGTTCGCAACTAAAGTTAAATCTTTATCTCCGGGGCTGATTTCTACACCGCTAGAAAGGTCAATACCGCTAAAATTAGTGTCTGGCAAACTGCCGATCGCGCTTAACACGTTATCCGGTGTTAAACCGCCCGCCAGCAGCCAAGGACACTGCGGTTTAAAATCTGCTAACATCCTCCAGTCGATCGTCAGGCCAGTACCGCCGAGTTGCTCTCGATGGTAAGCATCCAGCAGTAAAGTATCGACACGAACAGCGTAAATAGCAGCGGCGGCTAAAGTTTCACGACTTTTAACTCTCAAAGCTTTGATAATTTCAATTCCCGGCAAAAACTCGCGCAGCCGATCGCAATATTCCGCTGTTTCATCTCCGTGCAACTGCACCCCGCTTAAATTTGACTCTGCCACTACTTGACAGATATTATCCATTGTGCTGTTAGCAAAAACGCCGATGCGATCGACATTTTCCGGCAACTGCTCGACAATGAGGCGAATTGTTTGGGGGTTGACATAGCGTTCGGAAGCCGGCACGCAGATAAACCCCAAAGCCTGGGCTCCCAAGCGGGCGATCGCCATTCCTTGGTCTAATTTAGTGATTCCGCAAATTTTCACCCGCACTCCTCGTCCTCCGTTCCCAAGTTGTATCAAAATATAAACGAATTGTTAACTATTAAAACAAATCTTAGTTTAATGCAAACCGCTTTTTATAATCTTGGAACTCAATATATCTGTGAAATCAGGAGATAAGAACGTGATTAACTCATCTTTGCTGTTAGCCGTACAATCTACAGTTCCCTCAACGCCGGAGTGGTCGCCAATGGTAGGACTGACAATGATTTTATGCAATTTGCTGGCGATCGCGATCGGCTACTACGGCATAAACAAGCAAAACCGAGGCAAGGGCCCAGCTTTACCCGTTGCAGTCCCGGGAATGTTTAAAGGCTTCGGGATACCAGAATTGCTGGCTACAACCAGCTTCGGCCACTTGCTAGGGGCTGGAGTAATTTTGGGCTTGAGTAACGCCGGAGTTCTGTAAAAAATCAGGGGAAAGGCACTGGCTTGGGGCAGAAAAGATATAATAGAAACTCTTTGTTGCTCTCCTTTCCCAGGAAACTTTCATGCAGACAGGTTGGCGAATCGGCTCTTTATTTGGCATCCCGCTACTGATAGATTATTCGTGGTTTATAATTTTAGCCCTAGCAACCCGCGAATACGCCAGCACTTACCGCTTGTGGGGGCCAGCGCTCTCCTGGAGTGCCGGGTTGGCAATAGCTCTGCTGCTGTTTGCTTCCGTGCTCTTGCACGAATTAGGGCACAGCTTGGCGGCGATATCGCAAGGCATTAAAGTTAATTCTATTACCTTATTCTTATTTGGCGGAATTGCATCGATCGACTCGGAATCAAAAACTCCCGGTCAAGCTTTTCAAGTAGCCATTGCCGGCCCTCTCGTCAGCTTGGCGTTGTTTTTAATCCTCGGTTTGGGTTCTCAAGTTTTCCCCCCGACAAGTTTGCTGGCAATTATCACAGAAAAGGTAGCAGTAATCAATCTCGTTTTAGGATTATTTAACTTAATTCCCGGTCTGCCTTTGGACGGAGGACAAGTTTTAAAAGCAGCAATTTGGAAAATCACCGGCTCTCGATTTGCCGGAGTTCGCTGGGCGGCAAAAACCGGACAAGTTTTAGGTGCGCTGGCCGTTGCTTTCGGTCTAAGTTTATGCTTGTTAGCGCGCGAGTACGGCGGGTTGTGGATTGCGCTGATCGGCTCCTTTGCGATTCGTAATGCTAGCGCCTACAGCCGCTTTACTTCCTTGCAAGAAGCCCTGCTTACAACTAAAGCTGGCGATGCGATGAGTCGCGAATTTCGAGTTGTAGATGCAAATTCCACCTTGCGAGAATTTGCCGATCGATATTTGTTAGAAGTCAATCCGTTTCCATTTTACATTGCTGCGAGCAACGGGCGGGATTTGGGCTTAGTGTCGATCGACGATATCCGCTCGACAGAACGCAGTCAGTGGCAAATTCAGACTCTGCACAACATTGTGAAACCCCTGGCAAAAATCACCACAGTCTCAGAAAAAGCATCTTTAGCCGAAGTAATTAACACGATGGAATCGGGTCAATTACCCCGAATCATCGTGCTCTCGCCGATCGGTTCAGTAGTAGGGACGATCGATCGTGGCGACGTGGTGAAAGTTTTGGCCAAACACGTTAAGCCCAAGATTTCAATCGCCGACATCAAGCGCAGCAAAGAAGAAAACAGCTATCCGCAGGGATTGCAATTAAGTGCGATCGCCAAAACGGCACAGGAAAATTAAAAATTTGGCAAGTTAATATGGGGTGCATTTTTTCAAGGAGAGTTGAAAAAATAATTATCAATATGCCCAAATTTTTGCATCAATTTCATCAGAAGTTGAAGGGTAGAGGCTGGAGTTGGAAAAACTTAACTCAGTCCTTCGCCTTCGCTGACTTGCAACCTCTTGCTATTACCTGCATTGTCGTGACGGGAACTCTATTAGGAGTGCGACATTTAGGCTGGTTGCAGCCCTTGGAATTAAAGGTTTTCGACCTCATGGTGCAGTTGCGCCCAGATGCGGGCGCTGACCCGAGGTTGCTGGTAGTGACAATCACAGAACAGGACATTCATGCTTTTAAGAAATGGCCAATTTCTGATCGCGTTTTAGCAAAAGCGATCGCCGAATTAGCGCGTCTAGAACCCGCCGCTATTGGTCTGGATATAATTCGCGATATCCCCTACGAACCGGGAAATGCAGAATTGACGGCTCAATTGAAAAACCCCAAAGTCATCGCCATTACCTTCATCGGAAACTCAGAGTACGATCGATCTCCGCCACCTCCCAATCTACCAAGAAAACAGATAGGATTTAACGATTTAGTCCTCGATCCAGACGGAATAATTCGCCGTAACTTGATTTTTACTTATGATGGAAAATCGACTCTCAACTCATTTTCGATGCGACTGGCTTTTGACTATTTTGCTAGCCAAAATATCGAAACAAAAGTGACAGAAAATAACGAAATTAAGATCGGAAAGACAGTTTTTCCGCGACTGATCTCGCACTCAGGAGGGTATCAAACAATTGATGCTAAAAACTATCAACTCATGCTCAATTACCGCTCTCCTGAAAATGTCGCAAAGACCGTGACACTAACTCAACTTTTGGAGGGAAAAGTTGACCCCAAATTGGTGAAGGGTAAAGTAGTGCTAATCGGGATTACAGCCCTAACTGTAAAAGATATCTTTTCCACCCCTTACAGCGCTACTGTCAGCGATAGCCGCCCAATGCCTGGGGTATTGATTCACGCAACGGCAACTAGCCAAATTCTCAGCGCAGTTTTAGACGGCAAAGGGCTATTTTGGTTTTGGGATGAATGGCAAGAAATGCTTTGGATCGCTGTTTGGGGAGCAGTTGGCGGCTGTTTAGCTTGGCGGCTAGAAAATGCGCTAAGTTTCATTGTCAGCGCGATCGCAGCTTTCGGAATATTATTGGGATTGACATTTTTTCTATTCACTCAACAGGGGTGGATACCTCTGATTGCTCCAGCCCTGGGATTTTTAATCACTGCAGGAGTTGTCATCACATACAAGTACCAGCAGTCAAAGCAGCAGCAAGAAATTGTGATGAAACTGTTAGGACAGCAAACTTCACCTGCGATCGCAAATGCTCTGTGGAAAGAGCACGTCCATCTCCTCCAGTCGGGATTATTGCCGGGGCAAAGAGTGACTGCTACAATTATGCTGACAGACTTGCAGGGTTTTAGCACAATCTCCGAAAAACTACCGCCAGAAGTGGTAATGAGTTGGTTAAATGAGTATTTATCAGCAATGGCCCAAGAAGTCCAAAATCATCAAGGCGTGATTAATAAATTTACCGGAGATGGAATGCTGGCAGTATTTGGCGTGCCCATTCCCCGCACAACTCCCGAAGAAATTGCTGCTGATGCTCGCCTTGCCGTATCTTGCGCTCTAGCTATAAGTTCGCGCTTACCAGCAATGAATCAAAATTGGCTCCATCGCGGTTTACCACGGGCAAAAATGCGAGTCGGAATTTTTACTGGGCCTGTCATGGTGGGCAGTTTGGGCGGCAAAACTCGTTTGGAATATGGAGTAATCGGCGATAGTGTAAATATCGCTTCTCGCCTGGAAAGCTGCGAAAAAGATCGGCAAGAGGATACCTGCCGGATCTTGATAGCCGAAGAAACTTTAGTGCATCTAGAAGGAAAATTTGAGGTAGAATCTTGGGGAGCTTTAGCTTTAAAAGGCAGGGAACAAAAGGTTAACGTCTACCGCGTCTTGGGAGGAGAAATATCGGGCAAGTAAACAGAGACCAAAAAACTGTAAAAATTCAGGTAACTCCGATGGGAAAAATTAATTTCCGGCTCAACTCGATCGCATTTGGTTCCATATTATTGATAGGAGCATTTAACGCTTGCCAATTTGCAGGTCTGGGACAGCAAATACCAAACGAGGCGCCGGGGAAGCCGCGCACTCAATCGGGAGGGCCGCGCTTCGTTCAGCCCCCTGAAGATATCGGGGTGCCCGCTCGACAGGGAAGACCCGTGCGCGGTGGCTGCGCGAGCAGCAATCAGCTAAGTTTCACAGCTTTAGTGCCTAAAAATAAGGTCGGACGGACTGTTTCCGACTATCCAACATTCTTTTTCTACTTGCCTCAAACAGACGCGCAATTAGCCGAATTTATCCTACTAGATCGAAGCGGCAACCAGATTTATAAACAGACTCTCACAATTAGCAATTTATCAGGGACGATCGGCGTTAGTATCCCCCCTAACAAAAATGTGCCGCCCTTGGAAGCAGGCAAAAGTTACACTTGGAATTTTACAGTGATTTGCGACTCTCAAGACCGATCGAGCGATCAGATGGAAATCGGTACTGTACGGCGAGTTGAACTCAGTGCAGATATCCTCCGTCAATTAGATTCGGCAGATCCGCGCCAGAAAACGGTTATTTATGCTGAAAATGGGATTTGGCAAGATGCCCTCAGTAACCTAGCTGCTGCTCGCCGCGCTAATCCTAATGATGCAGAATTAACTGCTGATTGGGAAAGCTTGCTGGATTCTGTGACATTGGGCAAAATTGCCAAAGAGCCGATCGTTCCAATTGAGCCGCAGCCATAGTTTATTGCATATTTCTGGACGCATGGGGGCCGAGAAACCGGGTTTTTTTACGAAAATACTTCGTTCGATCCCGCACCCAAGGCCAAAAACCCGGTTTCTTTGGTCAAAGTGCGTAATTCGTGTAAGTAAGTCGGCGTAAATAATTCAAGGTTTGTAGTGAGGGCTTCAGCCCTCTTTCACAGGGAAATAAGCCCTCACTACGAGCCTCTGCGAGCGTAATTTTTAAATTACTTAACATACTTT
>JAUBOH010000257.1:0-9619 GCA_036700145.1 Microcoleus occultus BM001215366 | reverse complement strand
AAGCCCTCACTACGAGCCTCTGCGAGCGTAATTTTTAAATTACTTAACATACTTTTTTTTATTACCGCCTACTTACTTAGTTTGAGGTCAAAAGCGGTTTCCACCGCGGATCTTAATGCCGATGACGATGGTGTTGGTCATTACCGTGAGGGTGCAAATGGAATAGACCGATATGTTCGTGTGAATGGTTATGGAGTTCGCTCACAGCCATCGCTGGCTCATGGTTGTGCTGATGGTGTTCGTCGTGGACGTGTTCGTGAAAGTGTGACATATAGTGCAAGTGTTCGTGTTCGTGGGGCTGGGGTTTGAGAGTAAGTTGTACGATCGCCAGTAGCCCTAAGCCAACCAAGCCGCCGTACAGGAACTCGTGCTCGGCAAAGTTGGTTCCCAACCACCCAGCAAGGGGATACGAGATCGCCCACCACAGGTGACTCCAAGCAAAGTGCGCGCCATAAACGCGCCCTTGTAACGCTGTAGGGATGCGGTCTGCAATCAAAGTTTCGGTGGGTAAGTTCACTAAGTTTTGCCCTGCACCGGCCACCGCCCAGAGAACCATCAATCCAGCCAAACTGACGTAGTTGGCAGGCATCAGGGCTAATGTTACGATCGCTGCACCAATCAGAACTTGTGTTGTACGCGGTATACGTGTATCGATCGCACCCACAGCTACTGCACAAACAGTCGCACCGATACCAAAAGCCGCCATCACCCAACCGTACTGCACCTCTCCCAATTTGAGCGTCCCCTGAACGTAGCCTACTGTGTTGACGAGGATTTGCGCTCCGGCGATCGAAGCGACTAACTGCATCGCCAGGGCGTAACGAATCGGAGCATCGGTTAACAGACGAGTCGTACCTTCTTTGATGTCTTGCAAGGTTCTACCCACAGTCCTTGACGGCGGTTGGTTCGACTCGACAGTAAGCTGACCGGGTAAGCTCAAGATGAGGATAGCTGCAACCACAAAGGTGATGGCATCCAAGAAGAAAACCTGCCTTGCTCCGATGAAAGCGGCGACAGCTCCGGCAAGACCGGGGCCGAGTACACTTAGCAATTGGTAGGTAGCGCTAGAAAGGGCGATCGCCTGTGGATAGTCGTTTTGTCCGGTTACTAAGGGGATTGTCGCTTTGTACGTCGGCGTAAAGAAGGCGTTGAAGACATTGAGCGAGAAAATCAGGACATAGATTTGCCACACTTGGGTTACGAATGGTAGCAAACTGACGATCGACATTCGGCTCAAGTGGGTGATGACCATGATTTTCTTGCGGTCAAAGCGATCGGCTAAAGCCCCCGCTAGCGGCGACAGCAAAACGAAAGCCGTAACCCGCATAGTCAAAGCTGTTGATAGCACTAAGCTAGAGTTTTTTCCAACCAACTCAAAAACCAGGAGGGCTAAACCGACCCAGGTCAGTGCATCTCCTAAAAGACTGGTCGTTTGAGCTGCATAGAGCCTCGCAAACCTGGGGTTTCTGAGGCTGTGAAGCAGACGAAAAGTATTCATCTAATTACTTATTGTCAATCACAATCTAACAGCAACCGCCGCCGTTATAGTGCCAAGTCGAATCAGTAATCAACACCTTATCCGGCATCAATCCGCCCAAATTCCCAGCAGTTTTATCGCACACCGCCGCCGGAACTCCCCGCTGTAAAACGTGACCCGCCCCGTCATCAAACAGCTCCTCAGACCCTGCATAAATCGCCGTCTTGCCAGTGAAAATGCAAGCTCCGTCACCCGGTACATCCACTTTGAAAGACACCGAATCCAGGCTTTCTAACAGCAAATCCGCATCCAATTTGTAATTGTGTTTGTCCAGCAATCGGTAAGGACGGCGCGCCCGCACTTCCACTTGCCCAAAACCCACGTCTACAAGGTGTTGAACGTATTCTGCGTATGTCAAAGCGCCAGACAAACACAGCGCCCGCAAGCGTTGGTCTTCCTTCAAATGCTGCGGAATTGTGCGAGTTGCGATCGGATCGCTCATCAACAACCTGCCACCGGGTTTTAACACCCGATAAGTCTCTTTTAATGCCTTAGCTAAATCCGCAGGTTCAAAGATGTTAAACAAACAATTTTGAGCGACAACATCTACCGAAGCATCCGGCATCGGCAACGCAAAAGCATCACCTGCTCTAAGCTCGACAAAATTAGCCTCAAACCAATCATTTTCTTGTGCGGCAATTTGCAAATTCCGTGCCGCAGCTTCTCGCATTGCTGGAACCGGATCGACGGCAATAACCGCTCCCTTTTGTCTAGAAAAATAAGCAAATTGCAGTGCTTCTAAACCGCCGCCGACGCCTACATAAAGCACGACTGGATTGCCGACAAGTTCGGCGGCGTGCACTGTTGTACCGCAGCCGTAATTCATTTCTTGCATCTGTTCGGGAATTTTTAATCCGGGCAGTTGCAAGGGACTGCTTTGGACGCAGCAAAGTCCGATTTGGGGTGTTTCGGCAACATCGCTGTAAAACTTGGCTGCTGTTTCGAGGTAGGTCATTTTTGGGTTTCCTAATTTTTGATTTTTGACCGCAGATGTAGGCAGATTTACGCGGATGAACGCAGATAAATACAGAAAGATTTTGTTAGGTTTCAAATTCGACTTTTTGTTCGGATTTGGGCTGATTTTCTGGTTCGGGAACTGTTTTTTCGGGAATGACTAATTCGACGGTTGACTGGCTGGGAGTTTCAGCGGCAACTGGTGGCGTTGGCGGTACAAGATTGGGAGACTGTTCTGGTATCGCAGGAGCGACTACTTTTGGTAATGGAGCTTTTTGTGTTATTTCTGGCTTTGTTGGTGGCTCTGAAGGAGTAGCAGGTTCGGGTTCTTGATGCAAAAAGTTGCGGAACCGATTGTAGTATCCTTTATATTCCTGTTTGTTTGTTTGGGGAGATGCTTTTGGTGCAGGTTCTATTATTTTAACTGGTGCAACAATTTTCGGCGGTTCCAGTTGTGGAGTTGCTGTCGGTTTGGGTTCTATGACTTTAACCTGTTCCACAACTTTCGGCGCTTCGAGTAGCGGGGTTGCTGTCGGTGTCGGTTCTGTTACTTGAATTGGTTCTAGAACTTTGGGCGCTTCGAGTTGCGGGGTTGCTGTTGGTTTCGGTTCTATTACTTGCACGGGAGCAACTGTTTTATCTAACCTCGGTTCGGCTACTGGTGTTTTTTCTAATTCAGGTGTTGGTTTTGGTTCGGGGGTTGGCGTTGGTTTGGGCTTGGGGGCTTGGTAGGTACGATCGACTATACCGCGAGTTTCTGCTGCTGTTAGTTCCCCTCGCACTAATTTAGCAACAGGATCTTGCCCCATTGGTTCGTAATTTATCAGTCTGACTGTATTGTTAAAGGCGTTTTTGACGGTATTTCCCCCTTCGTCGATCAATTCTAGCTGTACCCAGTTTTTCCCCGGTTTGAAGCCTTTAAGATATATAGGTTGCCATTGGTCGATCGCAAAACTTTCGCCGTTAACTGTGGCTCTAATTTTCCAATCCAATATCTCATCTTGGGAACTTTCTTGAGCCACTTGGTGCAAGGGGGCATTTGTCAAGTAAAAGTCGAGCAGGATGGGTTCTGCCCCGTAGCTGCCTTGGGGGCTGTTGTACGTTAATAGGGGTAAAGTTCGATCGGGCTTATTGTCCTGAGTTTTGGTAAAAATGTGAAAGGTGGTTTGGGCGAAAGCGCCTTCGTTTTTAAAGCTTTCTTCCCAAGGGCGAGCGGCGAACACCCGCAGGGTATGGGTTCCGGGTTCTAAGTCCGAGAGTGTTAAAGGCTGGTTGATATCATAAACTGCTGCATAAGGTTGGTTGTCTAATAAAACTTGCAGATGGGGGCCCACACCCAAGTTTGCCTCTTTGAAAATGGGGAAGTCCTTCACTTGGAATTGAACAGACACATTTATATCCTGAAGCACTGCGTCAGGTAATGGATTCAAAATACTAACTTGAGGCTGGTAGATTTCTAGAGCCTGACGCAGTTTTTGAATGGCTTCTGGGGGAGAAACCTCTGAGATTCTGTTTACCGGGGCGGGATCTAAGCCGCTCTTGTTTCCTGAGTTGGGCAATTCCCGAGGGCCTGCGCCACAACTTGCTAAACCCAAAATTAGTAGTGATGCTGCGAATAATGCCAGCAGCCTGCCCGCAACCGTTTTGTGCCAATTTGTGCCAATCACGCAACCATACTCCTAGAAGCCTTCTCATAGGGAACTATAGCCCAAAACCGAATTTAGTATTTGGGGATTGCCGATCGGCAATTCCAGAGGGCCAACGCCCGGAAACAGCGGCGGAGCTAGCCACCAATCCTCTGGGACTAATCGTTCCCGCAGCCGTTTTCCACAATATCTCTGTATAAAGGAGTATTCCTCAATTCCCTTATCTTTGAGTTTTGTAAATTTAATGGCAATCCCCCTTGACTTTTGAGAGCGCTTGTGTGATTTAAAGGAGTTATTGCATCAAGAATTGAGTTTGTTTCAAAATCACTGCTGTTCAATTCCTTTATGTTTGAGTTTTGTAAACTTAATGGCAATCCCCCTTGACTTTTGAGAGGGGTTGTGGAAATTAAAGGGGTGATTGCATCAAGAATTGAGGCTTTTTTAAGTATTGTTAACAAGCGATTAATACTCCTCAGAGCAGGCTTATAATTCATAAAACTCCCTCAAAAGGAGCAGCCGCATCAAACTTAAATCAAAGAGGCGATCGGCGGCTCATCTGACGAGAAGAGTTGGCAGTACCCAGGGACATTGTTAGCGACACTGGGAAACTGGCTTCTTCAAAGAAGCAAAATGCTTGGGGAGACGATGCACCTGCATCTAACTCTGCAAAGAGTGAAGTGCAAGCTGTTTCGGTGAACCGAGAATCCCCGTACCAAAAGCCCGGGGAGTGTCAGGTACAGTATTTCAGTTCTCGTTCCTTGTCTTACCGAGAGGAGAGTCTTCATGACCATTAGTCCTCCAGAGCGAGAGGTAAAAGTTAGAGTAGTAGTCGATAAGAATCCGGTTCCAACTTCTTTCGAGAAGTGGTCAAAACCAGGTCATTTCGATCGCACTCTAGCTAAGGGCCCAAAAACCACCACTTGGATTTGGAACCTCCACGCTAACGCTCACGACTTCGACAGTCATACAAGTGATTTAGAAGACGTTTCGCGCAAAATCTTTAGCGCTCACTTCGGCCACTTGGCAGTAATCTTCGTCTGGTTAAGCGGCGCATATTTCCACGGCGCTAAATTTTCCAATTACGAAGCTTGGCTGACAGATCCTACAGCCATCAAGCCCAGCGCTCAAGTGGTCTGGCCGATATTTGGTCAAGAAATTTTAAATGCAGATGTAGGCGGCGGGTTCCACGGGATTCAGATCACTTCGGGTCTGTTCCAACTGTGGCGCGCCAACGGCTTCACTAACTCATACCAGCTATATTGCACTGCGATCGGCGCATTGGTAATGGCAGCTTTGATGCTGTTTGCCGGTTGGTTCCACTATCACGTCCGCGCTCCGAAACTGGAATGGTTCCAGAACGTGGAATCGATGATGAACCACCACTTGGCAGTTTTGCTAGGCTGCGGTTGCTTGGGCTTCGCAGGTCAACAAATTCACGTAGCTCTGCCGATCAACGCTTGCATGGACGCGATCGATGCAGGTGCACCGCTGACAGTCGGCGGCAAGCTGATTAAAACAGTTGCCGACATCCCGCTGCCGCACGAGTGGATTTTGACACCGGGCCTGATGGCAGACATCTACCCGAGTTTCGCTAAAGGTTTAACCCCCTTCTTCACCCTCAACTGGGGCGCATACACAGACTTCCTGACCTTCAAAGGCGGTCTGAACCCCACCACAGGCGGTTTGTGGCTGACCGATACAGCACACCACCACTTAGCGTTGGCAGTGCTGTTCATCGTCGCCGGTCATATGTACCGCACTAACTGGGGCATCGGCCACAGCATGAAGGAAATTCTAGAGAACCACAAAGGCCCCTTCACTGGTGAAGGCCACAAGGGTCTCTACGAAATCCTGACTACTTCGTGGCACGCACAGCTAGCCATTAACTTGGCAATGCTGGGATCTGTGAGCATCATCGTGGCTCACCACATGTACGCGATGCCTCCGTATCCGTACATCGCGACCGACTACCCGACTCAGCTATCCCTGTTCACCCACCACATGTGGATTGGCGGATTCCTGATTGTTGGAGCAGCCGCTCACGCAGCAATCTTTATGGTTCGGGATTACAATCCGGCTGGAAATGTCAACAACTTGTTGGATCGCATGATCCGGCATCGAGATGCGATCATTTCCCATCTGAACTGGGTTTGCATATTCTTGGGCTTCCACAGCTTCGGTTTGTACGTTCACAACGATACAATGCGGGCTTTCGGTCGTCCTCAAGATTTGTTCTCAGATACCGGCATTCAGTTGCGTCCGATATTTGCCCAATGGGTGCAAAATATCCACGCTTTGGCACCGGGAACAACAGCTCCTAATGCTATGGAAATCGTCAGCCACGCTTTTGGCGGCGGTGCAGTAGTAGTGGGCGGCAAAGTAGCGATGATGCCGATCGAGTTGGGTACGGCGGATTTCTTGATCCACCACATCCACGCTTTCACCATTCACGTTACAGTCCTGATTCTGTTGAAGGGCGTGTTGTTTGCACGCAGTTCGCGCTTGGTTCCCGACAAAGGTAACTTGGGCTTCCGCTTCCCTTGCGACGGCCCGGGCCGCGGCGGCACCTGCCAAGTTTCGGGTTGGGATCACGTGTTCCTAGGTTTGTTCTGGATGTACAACTGCATCTCGATCGTGATTTTCCACTTTAGCTGGAAAATGCAGTCGGACGTGTGGGGAACCGTCGATGCAAATGGCGAAATTTCTCACATCACCGGCGGTAACTTCGCACAAAGTGCGATCACGATCAATGGCTGGTTGCGGGACTTCCTGTGGGCGCAAGCTTCTCAGGTGATTCAGTCCTACGGTTCGGCACTGTCGGCCTACGGTCTGATGTTCCTAGCTGGACACTTCGTCTTTGCATTCAGCTTGATGTTCCTGTTCAGCGGTCGCGGCTACTGGCAAGAACTGATTGAGTCCATTGTGTGGGCTCATAACAAGCTCAAGGTGTCTCCGTCCATTCAACCTCGCGCTCTGAGCATTATTCAGGGTCGGGCTGTGGGTGTAGCTCACTACCTCCTGGGAGGAATTGTCACAACGTGGGCATTCTTCCTAGCGCGAATCATCTCGGTAGGATAAACTACCTTTAGGTTTTGGGTTCAGGATTTGGGAGCAATCTCAAACCCAGAATCCAAACCTCGGAACCGAACCTCTTCAACGTTCAGGATTCAGGATTAATCAAGGCTTATGGCAACGAAATTTCCAAAATTTAGCCAAGACCTTGCCCAAGACCCGACCACACGGCGGATCTGGTACGGGATTGCCACAGCACACGACTTTGAAAGCCACGATGGCATGACCGAAGAAAATCTTTACCAAAAGATTTTTGCTTCTCACTTCGGCCACGTAGCAATCATTTTCTTGTGGACTTCGGGCAGCCTGTTCCACGTAGCATGGCAAGGTAACTTTGAACAGTGGATTAAAGACCCTCTAAATGTCCGCCCGATCGCCCACGCGATTTGGGACCCTCAATTCGGCGCTCCAGCAGTAGAGGCTTTCACTCAAGGTGGCGCTTCTAACCCAGTAGACATCTCTTACTCAGGTGTTTACCACTGGTGGTTTACTCAAGGGATTCGGACGAATGCTGACTTGTATCAGGGAGCAATCTTCCTGTTGCTGCTGGCTTCGGTCTTCCTGTTCGCAGGTTGGCTCCACCTTCAGCCCAAGTACCGCCCGAGCTTGTCTTGGTTCAAAAATGCTGAATCTCGCCTCAACCACCACTTGGCTGGTTTGTTCGGTGTCAGCTCTTTGGCTTGGACTGGTCACATGGTTCACGTTGCTATCCCCGAATCTCGCGGACAGCACGTAGGTTGGGAAAACTTCTTGTCTACCCCCCCTCACCCGGCTGGTTTGGCTCCGTTTTTCACTGGTAACTGGGGCGTATACGCCGAGAACCCAGATGCAGCAAGCCACGTGTTCGGTACTTCCGAAGGCGCGGGAACTGCAATTCTGACCTTCTTGGGCGGCTTCCACCCTCAAACACAGTCCCTGTGGCTGACAGACATTGCTCATCACCATTTGGCGATCGCAGTTCTGTTTATCGTTGCCGGTCATATGTACCGGACTAACTTCGGTATCGGTCACAGCATCAAAGAGATGTTGGATTCTAAGGCTGGTTTGGTCGGCGGCAAGAGTGAAGGTCAGTTCAACTTGCCTCACCAAGGCTTGTACGAAACCTACAACAACTCGCTGCACTTCCAACTGGGAATTCACCTCGCTGCTTTGGGCGTGATCACCTCCCTGGTAGCACAGCATATGTACGCGATGCCTCCCTACGCTTTCATAGCGCAGGACTTCACGACTCAGGCTGCGCTGTACACGCACCACCAGTACATTGCTGGATTCATCATGGTCGGCGCTTTCGCCCACGGAGCTATCTTCTTGGTGCGGGACTACGATCCTGAAGCAAACAAAGGTAACGTGCTCGATCGCGTGTTGCAGCACAAAGAAGCGATTATCTCTCACTTGAGCTGGGTGTCGCTGTTCTTGGGCTTCCACACTCTCGGTTTGTACGTTCACAACGACGTTGTAGTCGCTTTCGGAACCCCTGAAAAGCAAATCTTGATTGAACCAGTGTTCGCACAGTTCATCCAAGCTGCTCACGGGAAGGCTCTGTACGGCATGGACGTGCTACTTTCCAACCCTGACAGCATCGCTTCTACCGCTTGGCCGAACTACGCTAACGTGTGGCTCCCAGGCTGGTTGGAAGGAATCAACAGCAGTACAAATTCTCTGTTCTTGGCGATCGGACCTGGCGATTTCTTGGTTCACCACGCGATCGCCCTAGGCTTGCACACCACCACCTTGATTTTGGTCAAGGGCGCTCTGGATGCACGCGGTTCTAAGCTGATGCCGGACAAAAAAGACTTCGGTTATGCTTTCCCTTGCGACGGCCCCGGCCGTGGCGGTACCTGCGATGTCTCTGCTTGGGACGCGATGTACCTGTCTGTCTTCTGGATGCTGAACACCCTAGCTTGGGTAACGTTCTACTGGCACTGGAAGCACCTAGGCATCTGGCAAGGTAATGTGGCTCAGTTCAATGAGTCTTCTACCTACCTGATGGGCTGGTTCCGCGATTACCTCTGGCTGTATTCTTCTCAGCTGATCAACGGTTACAACCCGTACGGTACTAACAACTTGTCAGTCTGGGCTTGGATGTTCTTATTCGGACACCTTGTTTGGGCAACCGGTTTCATGTTCCTGATCTCTTGGAGAGGTTACTGGCAAGAATTGATCGAGACTTTGGTTTGGGCTCACGAGCGCACTCCTCTGGCTAACTTGGTTCGCTGGAAAGACAAGCCTGTTGCTTTGTCGATCGTCCAAGGTCGTTTAGTTGGCTTAGTTCACTTTACTGTGGGCAACATCCTCACTTTCGGCGCGTTTGTAATTGCCTCGACAGCCGGGAAATTCGGGTAATTCCGAACTCTGGTTTCTAGGTAATTAAATGAAATCCCCTGCCTTCTGGCGGGGGATTTTTTGGTAT
>JAUBOH010000256.1:0-9620 GCA_036700145.1 Microcoleus occultus BM001215366 | reverse complement strand
CTAAAGTCCTCTGAAGAGGACTGAAGAACTCATCAGTCCTCTTCAGAGGACTTTAGCTTTGAGACAGGGGTTTCAACCCCTGTCGGACTGTCGGACTGCGGGTTTAACGTGTTTGTTGACACGAATGGACACGGTGCGGTGTCCCCACTTTTCAGGTATTAAACAATAACAAATCCTATCAGTTTGTAATTATTTACCAGCGTAAGCCCCCATCCGTTCTTTGATAAACCGGATATAAAAATGCCTGAAAGTAGACTTAATCACCCGAGGCATTCCAAAGTCGATCGGCATCATATTTTCCGGCAACTTCCAATCCAAAACCTTGAGACTTTCCGGCTGCAAAAGCGGAAAATCAATCGCCTCTAAATTCGAGCAAAGTCCCAATTTCATCGCCGCAGCTACAGTCGGAACCAGCGCCGGATCGACATTAATAATTTCTACTAAAGTTCTGTCCAAAGCAAACACATCGCTAGACGCGCCCAAAATTCCCAAAAACTTAGGTTCGCCGCCGCTTGGCCCGTTACCTTCGTGACCGATAATTCCATCCAAAATAGTCAAATTTGGGTTAATTGCCCGGGCAGTTTCTACCAGCATTTGACCGAATCTGGCGCTATCTTTGCCAGCTTCCATGTGCCACCAAGCCTTCATTTTTCCGGGCACGCAGCCGAACAAATTTTTGACGCCCATTGTCACTGTTAATTGAACGTGAGATTTCAGTTTTGGCAAATTAATCACTACATCCGCTTCCATTGCTTCTTTGCAAATTCGCAGATGATTGAAATCTTCGCTGACAGTTTCGTAGCGTTTTCCTTGAAACTCAACTACTGGCAAATTCAGTTCTTCCAACAGCGGCAAATAACCGTTGGCTTTGGCTACACCCATCGCGCTACCAAAAGCCGGACTGTCTCCTAAAAACGGTTTTCCTCCCGCTTCAATGACCATTTTAGCCGCGCAGTATACCAATTCCGGGCGGGTGACGCATTCTTTGGTAGGGCGAGAACCGGTGAGGAGATTGGGTTTGAGTAAAACCCGATCGCCCTTTTTGACAAAAGCCGAGATTCCGCCCAAGGGTGCGAGCAAATTTTCTAAGGATGTTTGTAGGATTTGGCGATCGTATGAATCAGCTCGAATTAAACTAACAGCAGACATAGTGGTTTCCTATTTAAGGCGATCGAAAAGTTTGTAGTAAGCACTTTAGTCCTTTTTTTTAAACTTATTAAGGACTAAAGTCCTTACTACGAACCTTACTTTTAAGACATCGGCAATCTACCAGCAGCAGCCCGCTGCATGGTACTAATTCGCATCGAATTAGAGAATATTCCTTGACCTTGAAGTTCGGGAATAGACGGTTTAACTTCTACTTTTACCAACCTAGCAGTGCAGATAAAAACAGTTTGATCGACCAAATGAAAAGTCAACCAAGGTTGGCTCAATAAATGCAGCACTTCCTCTTGAAATTCTTGTGCAGGCATCGGAATAGTAAAGGTTTCTGTGTGACCTTCCACATAATGAAATGTGACTTGAGTTGTGTTTTCTTTATCTTGAGTTAATTGGGCAAATGAACCTGCGCGCATAAAGTTTGCTCCTAAACTTGAGACTCTGAAAGAATACTGCCATCTTGTGGCTAAGGGTTAGCAGATGATATTGGCATTGCACTCATTTTCTCTAAATCTAGAACTTTTGCCAATTCTTCTGCACTCATTAAACCCCGTTCTAGCACAATTTGCCGCAAAGATTTGCCCGTTTCTAGAGATTCTTTGGCGACAGCGGCGGCGTTGAGATAGCCGATGTGAGTGTTGAGGGCGGTAACGAGGGCGAGACTGCCTTCTGCGTAAGCGAGACACCGATCGCCCTTAGCTTCAATTCTGGCGAGGCATTTGGTAGTCAGCGCGCTAATCGTATTGCCTAAAATTTCGATGCTGTGAATCAGATTGTAGGCAATCAGGGGCATCATCACGTTCAATTCTAATTGTCCCGCTTGGGCTGCAAGGGCGATCGCGCTATCGTAACCCATGACTTGAAAACAAACCATCGATGTCATTTCCGCCATCACAGGATTGTATTTCCCCGGCATAATTGACGAACCAGGTTGAACCGGAGGCAGTTGAATTTCTTTGAAACCCGTTTTCGGCCCGGAGTCCATCAAACGCAAGTCATGGGACATTTTAACGCAATCTTGAGCGAGATTTCGCAATGCGCCGGACACATTTACAAACGGTGCCATACTCTGCATAGCCGCCATTAAATTCGGTGCTGGTTTCAGAGGTTTGTCGATTAATTTCGAGAGAATTTGAGCAACTTTTTGACAGTATTCAGGATGAGTATTTAAGCCAGTTCCCACCGCGCTTCCTCCCAATCCCAAAGATGTCAAATCCCCCGATGCAATTTGAATTCTCAAGGTATGTTCTCTGAGAATTTGGGCCCAAGCGCGGAAGGTTTCGCCGAGTCGAACCGGTACGGCATCTTGCATATGAGTGCGGCCGGATTTAACAATATCTTGAAATTCTGCGGCTTTGTTGTCAAGAGCTGCGATCGCCCCCAACAAAGCCGGCAACAAAGTTTTTTCCAGCGCCAACAATCCGCCGATCCGAATCGCAGTCGGAATCACATCATTTGTTGATTGACCGTAGTTTACATGATCGTTGGGACTGACGCGCTTGTAGTTGCCTTTTTCATCGCCCATAATTTCCAAAGCGCGGTTTGAAAGAACTTCATTAACGTTCATGTGGTGAGAAGTTCCTGCGCCTGCTTGGTAGACATCAACCACAAATTGATCGCGCAAATTTCCCGCTAAAACTTCATCGGCTGCTTGGACAATGGCTTGACTGATATCTTGGGGAATGCAGCCGAGTTCACCGTTGGCGATCGCCGCAGCTTTTTTAATGATAACGCAAGCATCGACGTAAGTTGATAAAGGTTTAATGCCGCTAATTGGAAAGTTCTCAACGGCGCGCAGAGTTTGAATTCCGTAGTAAACGGTAGATGGGATTTGCTTGTCTCCCATCGAGTCGCTTTCGGTGCGGTAGGTGATAGTTGGATTTTGGGTCATATAGTCTGGTTGATTATAATTAGGAATTGCACAAACAGAATCTACGCAAAAAAGTTGGTCATCACCTTGGTTGCTTGTCGCTCAATCAGCTTGAAAGCGTAGGTTTTTGTCAAAAAACTAAGGTGATGAAGGTTTTTGTGCCTCCAAGACTGGCAAATTTTTTTGTAACACCGCTGACGGGCGATCTTACTTTACCGCGACGGCTGGCGACTGTACAGTAATGCGTAAGTCCCGATCGTACAAAATTATCCCACATCTTAGGGTTCAATCTAAAATCTAGAATCTAAAATCTATTTACCGCGTGCAAAAGCTAAAATTGGTCGGCAAGGGCGATCGCACGCACACAGGAGAGTTCAGCTATAATCGTCCTACAAGTGAACTCATTTCACGAGAGTGTTAAACTCCCAGGAAACAACCAGCAAAAAGTTTCAAAAACCCGCTCAAATATTTTGATAAAATTAAATCAAATGAAAGAAACAATTAATTTAGAACAAGCAGTGTTATAAAATCTGCGAATCCTCCCGCCGGAAAAACAGCAAGCAGTGCTCGATTTCGTGCAATTCCTAGTACACAAAGCCGAAAAAAAAAATATTAAGTGAAAATTCTGAGTCTAGCAGTTCGCTAACAGAACCACCTGCGATCGAGCTATCCCTCACAGAAATTGCTAGGTTGCCGACGATCGCAGAACGTCATAAAATACTAGCACCATATATAGCTGCCACAGCCGAAGATTTTTTGACAGAGCCCGAATTAACCGAATTCTCTGTACTAGACGGCGAAGACTGGGAGACTGAGTATGACTGCCAACCCAAAACGAGGAGAGGTTTGGCTACTACAACTCGATCCCACCCGAGGGCAAGAAATTATGAAAACACGTCCTGCGGTTGTGATTAGTTCTGAAATGTTTACTTCAATCCCCATGCGGATGATAATTCCTGTGGCTACATGGCAACCTAAATTTCAAAATCGCCCCTTCATGATTCTCATTCAGCGAACTGAATAAAACTGTTTAGACGCAGACTCAGCCGGGAATGTTTTGCAAGTTCGGAGTGTAACCACTGAGCGATTTGTCAGATGTATCGGAAAAGTTTCTGAAACGGTTGTGCAAGAATTAGTAACAGGCTTAATTATCTGTGTTGATTATCGTCCATAAAATCAGGAAGGGCGATCGCCAGAATTAGCTTTATGAGCATAAAACACACAATAGGGTAGTCAGTAGGTTGGCTTGCACTGGATTCAGGTCAACAGTGGCAAACTATCATCTAGTTGCGTTTCCTCCCTCAACCCAAACCTACCAAACTTACCAAACTATCAGCCCACTTCCACCTTCAAAATCCACCATCCCGCATGATGTTGATTTATGCCCACTTATCTGCTTTCTTTGTGACACAATAGATTTTATTATCCATCTATGTGAGGATTTTTCATGGCTCGTTTCAATCAAATCCTTGTCCTTAGCGCCATCAGCCTTCTAGCTTTGGCTGGTTGCGACAGCGCTAAGGAAGCTTCCACTCCGAAAACTTCACCCGCAGCGGTTCCTGCTGCTACTGCTGTCAGCACATCTGACAAAGCAGCATCTCCGGCGAACTATGCAGAATTGCTTAGTGTAGTTTCCAATACCAAAGCAGCAGTTCAGACTGGAAATTTTGCCAAAGCCAAAACGGAATTTGGCAAATTCGAGAATGCCTGGAAGAAAGTTGAAGACGGCATCAAAGCTAAAGCTCCTAAAAGCTACGATGCAGTTGAAGAGACTACCGAAAAAGTAATGGCAGAACTCAAAAAGTCTCAGCCCAGTAAAGACCAAGTGCTGGCTCAATTGCAGTCGCTTGAAAAGACCATCAATAGCATTCCTAAGTCCTAAATTTAAGTGCTGAGTGCTTGGTTATAGTTCTGCGATCGCAGTTACTCAGAAACCAGCACTCTATATTCTCTCCTAACATAACCTCATTCTTCTAAAAAATTGAACCGTTATGAAGAAAGCATTTCGCAAGTACCACCGTATTCTAGCCACAATCATTGCTTTGCCAATTACCCTGACTGTGTTGACTGGAATGGCAGCAACGATGGGCAGGGAGTGGTCGGTGAGTACAGGAATTTCATCGAGGTTATTGTTGAAAATTCATACAGGTGAAATCTTTCATCTTCAAGCAATTTACCCGATTTTAAACGGAATGGGAATGATTGGTTTGTTAGTGACTGGTTTAAGTATGTCTGGTTTGTTTGGCAGGAAAAAGCAGCCCACATCCAACGATTAAAACCCAAGAGGTGAAAAACTTTGGTCGGTTATATTGTGGCTACCGCTAGAATCAGGAATGCTCTGACATTTGAGAGTCTTTATAAAATATGTAGGTAATGCAGAAATCTCACAAAACTGAAGGGAAAAAATCCTAGGAAACAAACCATTAACGGGACTTAAACAAATTTTAAGCCCAAAAGGTCAAAACTGGCTTTATACGCCGTAAATACGTCCATGTTTGCTTTCCGCAAAAGCACAAATCTATAAGACATAGCTGTTCTCATAGCTTCTAACCCATCGGTAAATGTCTCTAATGGTTGGTGAGCATCTCGTCGTGTCAATCCCCAGTTAATTGATGCCAAACAATAAAACTGTAGGCACTCAACACCACTATCCAATGTCGATCGAGGCTTCTATCTCCTCTTACTTGATACTGTGCACCATCCTCACCACCATCAGAGATTCCCTATAGAAAAATTCTACCCAATTACGCCCTTGAATAAGTAATTATCCCTTGGGCTGTTGCTCGCTCCGCAGTAGCATTAGTGATTAAATAATCAATTTCTGTCTCGGGAGTAAGAGTTGCAGTATTCCTGACGAGCGCTACTGTTTTTTGTTCTGACCGACCAGATATTTCTACTTTAATAGTTGCTACCCACAGGGTTATTGGCTTTTATGAATTTAGTTTAATTGCTGTAAATTCCTCATCTCTCTACGCTCATCTGGTTGAGGTGAAACATTACCACAAATAAAGTGGCAATCCCTCGATCGACTTGCAATAGGTTAGGCTTTTTGTGAGGAATTGAACTCTTTGCCATTAGAAAATACTTTGTTTAAGAGTGGCAGTTGCCTTTGCTCCCCAACAGCAGTCAACGCATCAAACACAGTCAACACATTAGAGACTATAATATAACTTTATACTTTTTTCATAAAGTTGTGCAAGAAGACTTCCGACTGATCGTTGACTTAGTTCTAGTTCTCGCTGCTGCCGCAGCAGGAGGACTTTTCGCATCGCTGTTGCGACAGCCGGTAATTCTCGGGTATCTCCTGGGAGGGATCGTAGTTGGGCCGGCTGGTTTGGGGCTGATTAAAGAATTAATCCAGGTAGACACCCTGGCTGAATTCGGCGTTGCTTTTCTGTTATTTGCCTTGGGAGTGGAATTTTCTTTCGCCGAACTCCAGAAAGTTAAAGCCATTAGTTTGGGCGGGGGGGGCTTGCAAATTGTGCTGACGATCGCCATCACTACTGCAATTTCCTTGGCTGTAGGCTGGGTAGAATCGCCCGCCCAAGGCGTGTTTTTAGGAGCGATTCTGTCGCTTTCCTCGACAGCAGTCGTACTGAAGTGCTTGATGGAACGCAATGAAGGCGGTACTTCCCACGGTCAAGTCATGCTGGGAATATTAGTGGTTCAAGATTTGGCCTTGGGGCTAATGCTAGCAGTTTTGCCGGCCCTCAACCAGCCAGCAGAGGCGATCGGCATGACGGTAGCGTGGGCCCTGCTGCGGATCGGGTTATTTGCTGCCGGTGCTGTAGTCGCGGGCATTTGGATCGTACCGCAGTTGCTGCGCTACCTGGCGAAAACCGAAAGCCGGGAACTGTTTTTGCTGGGCGTCGTGGTTTTGGCTTTAAGCATTGCGCTGCTGACAGAATATTTGGGATTTTCGATTGAAATGGGCGCATTTGTGGCGGGTTTAATGATTTCCGAGGTGGAATATGCCGACCAAACTCTAACTTATGTTGAGCCTTTGCGAGATATTTTTGCTTCCCTATTTTTTGTCACCATCGGAATGCTGATCGACCCGGTGTTTCTCTGGAACCATTTAGAGTTAATTCTGGGACTGGTATTTCTAGTATTTGTCGGCAAATTCTTAATTATAACGCCGATCGTCCGACTGTTTGGCTATCCGCTAAAAACAGCATTAATCGCAGGTTTGGGCTTAGCTCAAATCGGAGAATTCTCCTTTGTACTCGCTAGTTCCGGCCAAGTTATGGGACTGGTTTCGCGAGACGTTTACCTGTTAATTTTAGGAACGACAGCAGTCACTCTGGTACTGACGCCGTTTGTATTGAGAAGCGTGCCGCAGTTATTCAAGTGGGCGGAAAATTTCGGGCCTTTGCAGCACTATTTTGACGAAACATCTCAACCTGTGGAAATAGCTGAAACTTTGCCGGAACAAAATCATGTTGTTGTTTGTGGCTACGGGCGAGTTGGCAGAAATTTAGTCAAAGTGCTGCAGGGCCGCAACTGTGCAGTTGTGGTAATTGACGAGTCGGAAAGCAGAATTCAAGAGTGTAGAACGCAGGGAATTCCTTATATTTACGGTAATGCCGCCAGCTTGCACGTCTTGGAAGCTGCGGGGGTGGGCCGGGCCGCCTCAATGGCGGTGACGCTTCCCGATCCCATGAGCACTCGCTTGTGTCTGAAGCGGGCTTTGGAATTAGTCCCGGATTTGGATATTGTGGTGCGGGCTAACAAAGATAAAGACATTGAACTGCTTTACCAACTGGGGGCGTGGGAAGTCGTCCAGCCGGATTTTGAGGCGAGTTTAGAACTGTCTGCACACTTGCTGGCCGGGATGGGAGTCTCCGCAATGGCGATCGGGCGGGAAGTCCAACAAATTCGCAGCAGCCGCTATCTGGAATTGCGGCCGCCGCGCGAACCGTTGGCAGTTTCGCGGGATTTGAAAGTGGCGGTTCAAGATATGAACAGCGAGTGGTACAGTTTGCCGGAGGGTGCTCCGATCGCCGGCATGACTCTGGAAGAAACTAACTTGCGGCAGTTGACAGGGGTCAGCGTGATGGCGATCGTCCGCGAAGATGGCGAGGAAATAGACTATCCCAACGGGAAGGCAGCTTTGGAGTCGGGCGATCGAGTTTTGGTGGTGGGAGAACCCGAAGAACTCGCCAGCTTCGAGTTGCTGGCGAAGGGCGAAGTTGCTGTGCCGCAGGGCGACAGTTCTTGTCAATGGCTGAGGCTGCCAGAAAACAGCCCTTGGGTTGGCAAAAAACTGTCGGAGGTAGATCTGCTGGGCCAGTACGGGGTGCAGGTGCGGGCGATCCGCCGGGAAGGGAAGTTTACTCGCTGGCCGGACGGAACTACCGATTTGCTTTCGGGCGATCGTTTGCTGCTGTGCGGCGGCTTCTACGAGCTCGGCTTGATGCAGCGAACTGCTTCCGGGCCTGTGTTGCAACCTTTAGTAAAACTGCCTTTTGTCACCGCGCAGGTCATCGAAAAGCTGTTTAGCGATTAGTTAGCATGGGGCATGGGGCATTGGGCATTGGACATTGGGAACAGGGAATCAGGAATATTTTTCCCATCCCAATCCCCCAATCTCCGCTTCTCCTCCACTCCCACTCTCCTTATGCGTTGGGTTTGACATAAGCAATTGCTGGTCGAGAGATCAGAATTTGTGTTTCTGAGGGATCGAGGAGGCAAATGCAGCTATGATCCTGCCAAAAAATTCTGCCGGCTAGCAAGTCGCCGGTCATGAGTTTGATCTCTACCTGTTCTTTGTCTTTGATGTAGCTTTGTATTAAGCGAACGCTGGGCAATCCGGTCTCAAATTCAGACATACTGAGAAATGGGTAATTTGGTCATCACATCATCTCATCAGTTTTAACCAAAAGAGGTTTGTTTTTATGCCGATCGAGTTTACTAAGTATCACGGACTGGGCAATGATTTTATTCTGATCGACAACCGCCACTCGTCAGAACCAGTTTTAACACCAGAACAAGCTGTGGAGTTGTGCGATCGGCATTTTGGGATTGGCGCAGACGGCGTAATCTTTGCTCTTCCAGGGCAAAATGGTACTGACTATACGATGCGGATTTTTAACTCGGACGGGTCGGAACCGGAAATGTGCGGCAATGGGATTCGCTGTTTGGCGAAGTTTATCGCCGATTTGGAACGATCAGAAATTCACCCCCCCCGAAGTGTCGTTTTCTTATTCGGAGCAGTTATTACTGGAGGCCGAAGCCGTAGCCCGTGGTTTTGCAACGGGTGGTTTTGAGGTGGCTACGCAACGGATGCGGGCCGGGGTGCGGGAGTCATTGCTGGGCTTTGGCGTGCCCGCCACGCAAGCCGATGCCTACATTACCGGGCTGCCCGCCCTAACAGCCGCCAACCACCGGACCGTGTTGGCCCAGCAGCAGTATCTGGATTTGTTTATGCGCCCCGTTGAAGGCTGGACGCAGCACCGCCGATCGGGCAGTATTGGACAGGAAATTCCGGCCATGACCACGCCAGCCGGCACGCCCGTAGGCGGATTGGTTCGTCGGTTGCTCTACCGCAGCGAGGAAGTGAACTCCAACCCAAACACCCCCACCGGTCTGG
>JAUBOH010000255.1:0-9631 GCA_036700145.1 Microcoleus occultus BM001215366 | reverse complement strand
GATTACGGGTTGGTTGCGGAGGCCCCGGCTTCTGTTTACCGCCGAGGCTAGATCCCCCCTAGCCCCCCTTAAAGAAGGGGGGGACAAGATTCCGATCAAAGTCCCCCTTCTTAAGGGGGATTTAGGGGGATCTGGCCTCCGCTACAAACGAGAGATAAAAATAGTTTTAGTCTCCCACACAAACCCCTGACTAACCCAACCCTTCAACTAACAGATTGCGAGCACTTTCCAACGCTTCGTGCAACTTACTGGCATCGCGTCCCCCAGCCTGCGCCAAATTAGGCCGCCCGCCGCCTTTTCCGCCGCAAATTTCGGCAATTTTGCCGATAAACTTGCCAGCTTGCAATCCTTTTTTATTGACTTCTGGACTAAAAGCTGCCACCAAACTTACCTTATCCGGTTCAGGAATTGATGCCAAAACAACCGCAGCATTTCCTAACTTTTGCTGCAACCTTTCCGCCGCAGTTTTCAGCGCTTCTGTATCCACGTCTCCCAATTGAGCTACAATGATTTTGAACTCCCCAATAGACTCAGCTTTTGCTAGCAATTGGTCGGATTTTGCGATCGCCAATTCCGACTTCACAGCAGCCAACTGTTTCTGAGTATCCTTCAACTCATTCTGCAAATTAGTAATCCGGTTCGGCAATTCTTCAGGCTTCGCCTTAAATCGATCGCCCAAATCGCGCACCACCTTATCCCGCACGTTCAAATAGTCCAAAACAGCTTGACCCGAAACCGCTTCAATCCGGCGAGTTCCGGCTGCTACGCCCGCTTCGGAAACAATCTTAAACAGCCCGATTTCTGCGGTGTTGCTGACGTGAGTTCCACCGCACAATTCCATCGAAACCCCGGGAAAGTCGATTACCCGCACCACGTCGCCGTACTTCTCACCAAACATCGCAGTCGCGCCTTTTTCTCTCGCAAGGGCGATCGGCATTTCCGCAACTTCCGCAGCGTGGGCTTCAGCAATCCAACTATTAACTCGATCCTCAATTTTCTGCAACTCTTCTGCTGTGACAGCGCGCGGAGAATTGAAATCAAATCGCAATCTGTCTGTCGATACCAGCGAACCAGCTTGCGAAATCGAATCGTCTACAATTTGCCGCAAAGCTGATTGCAATAAGTGAGTGGCTGTGTGGTTGGCTTGAACTCGGCGGCGGCCGCTATTGTCAATTTTTGCAGTAATCCTGTCGCCAACTTTCAGCGTTCCCCGTTCTACAAATCCAAAATGCACGAAGAAATCCGACTCTTTCTTCACATCATCAACTCTTACCAACAAACTATCACCATTTTCTCCGCTTTGCAAATAACCTTTATCCCCAATTTGTCCGCCTGATTCTGCATAAAACGGCGTTTTGTTCAAAACAACTTGTACCTCGGTTCCCGCTGCGGCTGATTCCACAGATTTGCCGTCAACCAATAGCACCTCAACCTGAGCTAAGCTCGACAATTCAGCATAGCCGACAAACTCAGTTCCCTGGATGGTTTCAGCCAACTTATCCAAAGAACCCTGCACGGTTAAATCGATTGTTTGATGAGCATCTTTAGCGCGAGTTTGCTGTTCCTTCATCGCCGCTTCAAAGCCGTCTAAATCGACTGAGATTCCCTGTTCTTCAGCAATTTCTTGGGTTAGTTCTAAGGGGAAACCGTAGGTATCGTAAAGAGTGAAAGCATCTTGACCGCTGATTTGTTGGTTGGTTTGCTGTTTTGTCCGATCGACAATTTCCTCCAGCAGCTTCTCTCCGCGTTCCAAAGTCTTGAGAAACTGCGCCTCTTCCCTTGCCAATTCCGCCTTAATTTGAGCTTCCCGCAGCCGCACATTCGGATAAGCTGCTTCCGAAAGGGCGATCGCACTTTCAGCAACCCGCACCGTAAATTCGCCCTGAATTCCAATCAGTCGCCCGTGGCGCACCACCCGGCGAATCAACCGGCGCAAAATGTAACCCCGACCCACATTCGACGCGCGAATTTCGTCCGCAATCATGTGCACCACAGCCCGAATATGGTCGCCAATTACTTTTAGCGAAACCTTGACTTTTTCATCGCTATTGTGGTAATCAATTCCGGCCAGTTCCGCCGCCGATTGGACGATCGGAAAAATCAAATCTGTTTCGTAATTGTTGGGGACTTTTTGGAGGATTTGCGCCATCCGTTCCAGTCCCATGCCAGTATCAATATTTTGATTTTGCAGCGGTGTTAAATTGCCCTCTGCATCTTTATTGTACTGCATGAAAACCAGGTTGTAGAATTCGATAAACCTGCTATCATCTTCGAGGTCAATATTGTCGCCTCTTTCTGGATGGAAATCGTAGTAAATCTCGGAACACGGGCCGCAAGGGCCTGTGGGGCCAGATTGCCAGAAATTGTCAGCTTCTCCCATGCGTTGAATTCGATCGCCCGGAATGCCAATTTCATCGCGCCAAATCGCAAAAGCTTCGTCATCTTCTCGGAAAACGCTAACAACCAAATTCGACGCTGGTAAACCGAAAACTTCCGTGGAAAGTTCCCAAGCCCAAGCAATGGCCTGTTTCTTGAAATAGTCCCCAAAACTGAAATTCCCCAACATCTCAAAAAACGTGTGGTGGCGGGCGGTGCGGCCGACGTTTTCGATATCGTTGGTGCGGATGCACTTTTGCGAAGTGGTGGCGCGCGGTGATTCTGCCGCCCGCTGTCCGAGAAATATCGGCTTAAATTGTAGCATTCCGGCGATCGTCAGCAACACAGTCGGATCTTCGGGCACCAAGGAAGCGCTCGGCAATATTTTGTGTCCCCGCTGGGCATAAAATTGGAGGAACGTTTCGCGGATTTCGCTACCGGTCAGAAACTTAGGAGAAATAGACATGACAAAAAATGTTAAGTATGTAAAGATGTGGCAGTAATAGAACTTACATCTATTTGGATATTCATATCATTATACTGAGTAATGTAAAGACCTATCAAGTTTTGCAAATTGTGCTTTACTTCTGGGAAAGCTCCTGGTAACTTATTAATAGACACCCACAGAAAGAGCAAGGAGGTCGAGCTATATTTAGAAACAAAGTTCGAGGATATAGGCATGGTGTCTCCGGTCTAGATTCCAGACGCAGCAGAAATTAACCGATCGCAACTTGGAATAGTGGCAAAACTGCCGATCGGGCAGTCAAGCCAAACCGCAGTCTAGTCAGACTTATTGTGCTTGCGGAATAAAAGTAAAGCTGCACAAGTTGTAAACCCTAGTAAGAAATTGTTCTCTACCGGAAACACATCTCGTTTGTTAGAAAAAACAAAACTCTCATATTATTGGGCCTGGTCATTGTCGATCGGGCCCTACGCTTTTTTATAGGGGAGAGGGGGAGAGGGGAGAGAGGAAGAGGGCAAGGCTGTTTCATTCTTCGTAGGGGCGGTGCCAAGAGTGCCCGCCCGGTAGCCTGAAACCCTCATTAAATCGTCGGTGAGGGGGGTAGGCACGGGGGCACTACCCCTACAAAACGATGATTTCCCGCTCGAATGAAACAGCCCAGGGGGAGAGGGGAGAGAGGGAGAGAGGGCAGAGTTCGACTGTATAATCCCAAATCCGGCTTTAATAGCCCCTATATTCTTGAGTCCGCGAAGGCGGACTTCGTTTCTGTAGGATCGGTTTCAACCGCCGAGTTATATTTTCTCCTTCAAATCTGATACATAACTGGACGCGTGCGATCGCTTTTTGGACGTGGCCCAAGCGCTATGGTATGAGGCACACTCAAGATGCGATATCATGGAAAATGTCAGTACAGGACATTAAAACCTACCCCGCTGTATAGCAAAGTCTACGGTTCTCGGAGCTTGCTGCAAGGCAAGGATAGCAAAACGTCATTTTTGGTGGCAGGACTCGGCCCAAGAATTTGAATCTCAGGATATAAAGGAGTCAAAACTCTAAAAAATCCCCTCCCCGACGCAGGGGTGAGAGTTTCAAACAATAGAGTTCCACCTGTCAAAAAAGCCTTTGCCACCAACAACTGTGGTAAATTACAGTAAAAGCCGCCGGCACGTCTTTTGAGCCTCCTTAAAATGCTCTCCCTGCGGTTTAACAAAACATCTAGCACAGTTCTTAAACTCACAATCTTCGGAGATTCCAGGTACAAGCATGGCCGAAATAACTAAAGAAGAAATGCGCGAACGGCTGGGAAATATTGACCAGATCCGGGATATAATTTTCGGAGCGCAGCTTAGAGAATACGACAATCGCTTCGATAAAATAGATTCCGACTTGTCGATGATGCAGCAAGATATGCAAGCTCGCATCGAACAGGTGAAAACAGTTCTCTCAGCAGAAATGAAGGCGGCAGTTGATTCCTTAGAAAAAAAAGTTAAATCGCTGACCTTAAACACGCAAGAAGAAAGCGCCGACCTCCGGCAGCAAATCGATCGCGTTAACCGGAAATTCTCCAGCAGCATAGAAGCCCTCGACGAGGCTATAGACAATCAAACCAGTTCGATTCGCGACGAACTATCCCAAAGCAGGGAGCGGCTCTCCGAAGAAACTCGCACTTTGAAAACACAGGTTTTTGAAGAACTCGATCGGCGCTTTTCCATGCTCAGAGATGTTAAAGTTTCCAGAGACGACATGGCAGAAATTCTGTTTGAACTCGGCATGAGGCTCAAAGGAACAGAATTTGTCCCCGAACTTAAAGGAGTTGCTGACAATAAGTTAAATAACGAATTTTTGTTGCCGGAGCGCCACCATCACGGATAATAACGCATGGCTTTACCGAAAGAAAATCCGGCTGACGAAAATGAGTTAGAGGGTTTTGTTTCTCAACCCGACGAGTCCGCTGCCGATGCAGCAACCCAGCTAGAACCCTTGCTGAATCTGTTAGTCGATCTGAAAATTATTGCTGGTTCAAACCAGCAGAATGCAGAGTCCGAAGGTGACAGCAGCAGCGAAAACGATCGAGCTGGGGCCCTCGGCGGGTTGATGGATTTGTTAGGTATTTCCTCAGAAAAAAAAGAGGAAATTGCAGCGAGTGTCCCGCCAAAAACTGGCGATCGCCAACCGGAGTCTACTGATTCCCCGGTTGTTGCAGACGATCGCCAAAGTTTGCTATTCCCTACTCACAAACTCAACAATTCAGAACTGGAAAGAAATTATTCCTCAGCTAAAACTATCGATGTTTCAGCAGATGTTTCGGATTTTGAGATAGAATCGCCGCCGGTACAGGAATTGCCTAACTTGACAATTCCAAATTCTGGGCACTACGTACAAGCAGAAAAATCCGAGGAGTTCGACACCACTTTAGAGGATTTTCCCGCTCCCCAAACTGATCCGCCAATCTCCGCAACAGAGCAGAATGCCGCAGATCCCCCACGGACTGCGCCGTCGGAAAAAATATATTTAGATGCGGTGGTTCATCAGCTTCAATCGATGCCAAACCTGCTAGAAGAGCCGACACCGATATCGGAGCCAGCAGAAATATTAGGCCAAATTAAACAGGATATAAATGAAGCCGACAGCGCGATGGAAAGGCTGCAAAATCTAATTTTTGGCTCGCAACTGTCGGATATCGAGCAAGTAAAAATTCTGCTAGCAGAAAACGATTTGCCGGGGGTGCGCCACCTGATGGCAAGCATCAATGATAAATTAGGAAAACTGGAGCACCAAATCTACGATCCCCAAGAACTGATCGCGCTGATGCTACCTTGGATCGCTGAAATTCTCAGCCGCAAAATATCTGATTCCAGAGAAGAAGTTGTTAAGGCGATCGGGCCAATTATTGACGAAGTGATTCGCGCAAAAACTCTCGAAAACAAGTCGGCAATGAGTTCTGCCATAGCTGAGCTGCTGCCAGATGCACTTTCTCAACAAATTGTCAATTCGCCAGCGGATATTGCTCGCGCGATCGCCCCAGAAATCGGGCTGGCAATTAAAGAGCAAATTCGCCTCGATCAAGAGTCGATCGCCGAGGCCCTCGCCCCAGAAATGGGCAAAGCTATTACAGCCCAAATAGCACTCGAACGCGACTCGATGGTGGATGCCCTCTATCCGGTAATTGGCAGTACGATCGCTAAATACATGGCAGAAGCGATTAAAACAATCAACGAAAAAGTATCAAATAGCTTAAGCTTTGAAGGAGTTGGGCGGAAAATTCGCTCCAAAGTGCAAGGAGTCTCCGAAGCTGAATTAATTTTCAGAGAATCAATACCTTTTACCGTCCAGGCAATATTCTTAATTCACAAAGCCTCGGGGTTGGTGATTGCCGAAGCTCAACACTCAGGCGAGTACCAATTAGAATCGGAAATGGTAGCAGGAATGCTCACAGCTATTCGCAGCTTTGTTAACGAGTGCATCGTGCAGCCGGGAGAAATTTCCGAACTCAATCAAGTCGAATACGGCGACTCCAAGATTATACTAGAAATAGCGGGATACTGTTACTTAGCAGTTGTTACAAAAGGAGAAACACCACCGGCGTTCATCAAAAAAATGCGGGAGACCGTCAGCATTATTATCATTAATTACGGTCAATCAATCAATCAATTTAACGGCAACCCCCGTACCATATCAGACGACTTGCAGCCGCTTTTAGAAACTTTATTCGAGACAGTTGCCAAAGAAAATAAAAAAAATAGTAAACCCCCGATCGCCCTAGCCGGTATAACTTTGGCCGCCCTGAGCTTAATCTTAGTACCTTGGGGAATATATCAGTACCGCAGCAATATCGACCGCCGCCTCGAAGCAAATGCCGTCGCCGCTTTAGCCTCGACTCCAGAATTAGCAGTTTACCGCTTAGATGTTGCTGTCGATGGCAAAACTTTAAAGCTAACTGGAAAGTTGCCAAATCAAGAATTGCGGACAAAAGCTGAAAAAATAGCCGCATCAACTGCACCGAAATTGCAACTAGATAATAAAATTGTAGCTGTAGATGTTCCCCCCGATCCAGTTTTGACGGCGGCCGAGGTGCAGCGGATTACCGCTGTTTTGAACCAAAGCCAAGGCGTTTCTATTTCGAGTCGGTACGGCGATCGCAAAGTTACAGTAGAGGGCACAGTCATCGACGGTGCAGACCCCGAGAAAATTGCTCAGTCCCTGAAGCAAATTCCCGGCGTTCAGTCGGTAGTCAGCACTGTTAAACTAGATCCGCCCAAGATTGCAACCCGCATCTACTTCGATCGAGGAACGACAACATTAGACTCAACATACGGAGAAATCATCGCCAGTGTCAAAAATTTCATGGATCAATATCCTCAAAAACATATTAAGATAATTGGGCACAGCGATCGAACTGGGGAACTTGTCACAAATCAACAGTTGTCGCTCAGGCGTGCCGCAGCCGTGCGAGATGCTTTGGTACGGCAAGGTGCTGACCCGAAGCGCCTCCAGGCAGTTGCGAGCCCAAATCCTCCACCAGGCGTGGAACCCGATCAACCGCTACTTTTAAGCAGATGCGTGCTATTTGAACCAATAACTAAGACCATAAACAGCAAATAATTATGTCAGTTACTATATCTAAAAAAATGTGCATGATCGGCGACTTTGGCGTCGGCAAAACCAGCCTGATTCGCCGTTTTGTCGATCGGCAATTCAGCGACGAGTACCTGTCCACTGTCGGAGTAAAAATTTCCCGCAAAAGTATCATATTAGAAAATACAAAACAGCAGGAAATCGTCACAGCACAGTTGCTGATTTGGGACTTAGAAGGGCATACAAAATTCAAAGGAATCGCACCGACTTACTTGCAGGGAGCTAGCGGCGTTTTAATCGTTGCCGATGTCAGCCGTTCCGAAACAGTGGAGCGAATCTCGGAACACGTTAAGCTTTTTTCTTCAGTTAATCCCAAAGGCTCAATTATCGTCGCTTTGAACAAAGTAGACTTGATTGACGAAGAAAAATTGGCGCTGCTAGTGGAAATTTCCCACTCCATAGGTCAAGGCAAAGTATTGGCAGTTTACACGACATCTGCTAAAACCGGCAAAGACGTTGACGAAATCTTCCATAAACTAGCTTACACAATGGTAGAAGCAGTATGAACCCCCTTTTTAGAAAGCTCTTGGGCCCGCGACAAACAGAGTATTTTGTAGTAGATCACAATTTCATCATTCAGGAAACCTCCGCCGAAATCCAGAATTATGCCGATACTGCGGGCGACGCGATCCCCGGCGCAGATGCTCGCATCAGTTTTCCCGAACTGATTGGTATTGAAAATGTCCTAATGTCGATCGTAATGGGACGGCGACCGAGCTTTGAGCTCAAAGGTATCGCTCGGTTTACCGACAACAACCGCCCTTTATACTTCGATTTGTTGGCTATAGAACATGAAAACGAACAAGATATGGCAAGTAACTTGCTAATTTTGATTGAAGATGCCACCGAAAAAATGGTGATGAAGCAATCTCTGATTCAGAGGGCGAATGAATCTAATCTTTTGGTGAGCGCCTTAGCCGCTTCCAAAGATTATATAGATAAAGTTATTCGCTCGATGGGCGATGCCTTGTTGGTGACAACAACATCAGGAATTATCAAAACAGTCAATCAATCGGCACAATGGTTATTTGGGTACAGCGAAGCAGAATTGCTCGACCACCCCCTCTCCATCATAGTAGTAGAAGAAAAATTGCTTTACCAAGCTCGCCACCGCTATATTTTGTCTCAAAAAGAGCTGCTCAGAGAACTGGAAGTAATCTGCACTACTAAAACAGGAGAAGAAATTTGGGTAGAATTTTCCTGTTCGGCAATTCAGACAGAATTAGAGGGACTTTATGATTTTATTTATATCGGCAGAGACATCACAGAACGCAAGCAACAAGAACTAGAAATTCGCCGTTCTTTGGCAAAAGAGCAAGAACTCAGACAGGTAAAATCTCGTTTTTTCTCGATGCTCGCTCACGAATTCGGCAATCCTTTAAATACCGTATTATTTGCAACTCAAATTCTCAAAGAATACGGCGACGAACTCACCAACGAGGAAAAACAAGAATACCTAGAACACGTTAAATCAGCATCTAAGCACATGGCTCAGCTCTTAGATGACGTGCGGTTGCTCAGCAGCGCTGAAGCAGGAAAACTCCAATTCAATCCCGCACCAGTTGACTTGCAAAAATTTTGCAGCGAGTTAGTAGAATCCATTAAAATTAGTTACGCTAAAAATCACATCATTAACTTTCTTTGCCGAAAAGCAACTGTGCCCGCGAAAAAAACTGATAAGGAGTCAGAGGAAACACAACAGTGGCCAGCACTCGATGCAAAACTGCTGCGGCACATCTTGACAAATTTACTTTCAAATGCTGTCAAATATTCGCCGATCGACAGCAATATTTATTTTCAATTAAATTGTCATAATGAAGAAGCTACATTTAAAATTAAAGATGCAGGCATTGGCATTCCTCTCGAAGACCAAGAACAACTGTTTGAATCTTATTACCGAGCCCAAAATGTCGGCAAAATACCCGGTACAGGACTGGGTTTATCCATAGTCAAGCAGTGTGTAGACTTGCACGGAGGTCAAATCGAATTTTCCAGCGAGACAGGGTTAGGTACTACCTTTATAGTCACAATTCCATTTTACAAACAGAGGTAAATATAGCCTTTCTCAGTAACAGTGCGGTACGCATTGGGCATAGGGCATAGGGCATAGGGCATAGGGCATAGGCATCGCACGCATACCTCACCACGCTTGAGAAC
>JAUBOH010000254.1:0-9638 GCA_036700145.1 Microcoleus occultus BM001215366 | reverse complement strand
CTAGCCCCCCCTTATCAAGGGGGGGTTGAAGCTGTTTTCCCTCTTTATCAAGGGGGGGTTGAAGCTGTTTTCCCTCTTTATCAAGGGGGGGTTGAGAAGCGTAGGCAAAATTAATGTTGCGGTATTCGACTTTTCCGGTAACATGGGGAAGTTCGATCGCACCCGGCTTTTCGACTACTGTGGATTGAATTGCTAAAAGTTCAAAAATGCGATCGCTAGAAGCCTCTCCCTGCTTGAAATCGCCGTAATTAGCAGTGGTAATTGCGATCGGATCGATTAACAGTGCTACTCCTGCGATATAACTGATAAATTGAGTACCCGTGAGATTTCCTTGAGCAATTTGCCAACCACCTAGGAAAAACAGTAAAATCACGCTCATCGCTTCCAGAAAGCCAACTACGACGAACTGAAGTGCTTTTATTCGTTCTGACAAATACTTAGCGCGGCGGTTTTGTTCCGCTTCTTCTGCAAACCGAGAAATTTCGTATTCTTCAGCCACAAACGCTTTGATTAAACGAATGCCGCTGAATACTTCTGTTAGCAAAGCGGATAAATCAGAAATGCGATTTTGACTTTCTCGCGAGTAACTGAGCAGTTTCTCCCCAAACCAAGCAATTAATATTGCCATTAACGGTGCAATGATTAATGCACCCAAAGTTAATTGCCAGTTAAGATAAATCATATATCCCATGACTGCAATTAGCTGCAAAACACAAGGGATAAACTGATGAAAAAATTTATTTACGACTTCGCCAATGCGGTCAATATCTTCTGTGAGGCGGTAGGATAAATCTCCGGTTTTGGCAGTTTCAAAGTAGCCGAGATTGAGGTTTTGGAGGTGTGCGTAAACTTTTTTGCGGATTTCTAAAGCAATAGTCAAAGCTGCTTTTGCCATCAGCGTATCTTGACCGTACTGGGCTGTACCGCGAATCAGAAATATAATCGCGCTGAGTGCAGCAATTTGAGCGAATCCTTTTAAATCTCCTTTACCTATAAATTTGGCGGTTTCGCCAACCAGCCACGCGATAATTGGCCAAAATATGGTAAATACTACGGTACAAGCTAATGCTTTACTGATAGTTTGTTTTTGGGGACGGAGGTAGGGTAGGATTTGCCAGTATGTCGATCGAGCTTTCAAGATATTTTGCCCTCGCAAGTTCTGTTTTTTAGAGACTAGGGTTTACGCATTTCGATCCCTTAACCAAGGGCGGGCACTCTTGGCACCGCCCCTACAATCGGGGGGGACAAGAACACTCAAAGTCCCCCTTCTTAAGGGGGATTTAGGGGGATCTCTGCGTAACTCATAGAGATATCTGAGCCCAAATATGATAACAGCGATCGGGCAAATCTCCACAATCATTCTTGCCCGTCAGCATGAGTAGCCCGTACCTTAGCCCCCGCAACAACTGCGCCCCGAAAGGCGGCAGACTCTCCGGGTGCGAGAGTAATGGGTTGAGTGTTGATAAATCCGTTATCAATTAAATTGCCCGACTCGTCCAAAACTTCATAGTTGACTTTGACATTCTTGATAATTTTGCAGCCTTGATTGAGCACTTTACCGCTGAAAAAGTTGCCGTCATAATTTTCCGCAGCAATTGACACTTTTGCCGCAATATTGGCACCGGGAATGCAAGTTTGGGCAGTTCCCAAAGCTGGCTGTTTTTCGCACAATTTTCCCAAATCTACTATTCTGCCATCGGGAGTTTTTAGGTAGCAAAATGGTTCGTCAATTGGTGGGTTTTGGGTAATCGGATTTGGAATATTTCCTAGCACAGATTTAGGGGCTATTAGCACTGTTAGCAGAATTGATAAAGTTAGCATAAAATATAATTTTTTCATTGATTTTTCCAGGAAAATAGGGATTAAGAAATTCGGAGACGGCAGTGCCGTCTCCCTACAATACTATTTTGGGGTAGGGACACGGCACTGCCGTCTCCTCTATATGATTCCGGTGTAAGCGGAATTGATATTACCTAATATTATGGTATAATAAGCTATCAAACTTTTGAAAATAAAGTCATGGTCGTTACTCAAGATAACCCCAAACAAAAAACGATCGCACTGACGGTAACTTGGGAGAAGTTGCCTGACGATTTCCAATTAGAAGAAAAACCAGTGGAGAATACAGGTCAACCGCTAATTGCTGGAGCACTGCGAGAAATCTTAGAACTGAGAGGATTAATCGGGCCGAAGTTGCTGATTGCTAGCAACTTTGGCATTTGCGCTACTGTCAACGGTGAGTTAATCATTAAAGCACCAGATTGGGTTTATGTACCTTCGGTATTGCCCGCAGAGTCGAGAATAGACCGCAAAAGTTATACCCCAAACTTGGAAGGAGAAAACCCGACCATTGTGATGGAATTTTTGTCGGAAACAGACGGCGGGGAATATTCTATCAAACGTACTTTTCCTCCCGGGAAGTGGTTTTTTTACGAACAAATTCTGCAAGTCCCAACTTACATCATTTTTGACCCAGAAACTGGATTGCTGGAAGTGTATCGCTTGCAAAATGGCAATTACGAACTAGAATTTCCCGATGAGGAAGGTCGTCACTGGATGGCGGATTTTGGTTTGTATTTAGGAACGTGGAGAGGGGAGAAAGAACAGCGTACAGGCTATTGGTTGCGCTGGTGGGATGAAGCAGGAAATCTGCTTTTGTGGGGTGTAGAACAGTTATCGGTAGAACGCGAACGATCTCTTCGCGAATCTGAAAGAGCCGATCGCGAACGGGAACGGGCCGATCGACTGGCTGAGTATTTGCGCGATCGGGGAATTAACCCGGACGAGATTATTTGATGAGTTGTATGCCGGATCTATTTCTAGTTTGTAGTGAGGACTTTAGTCCTTCTTAGAAAGGACTAAAGTCCTCACTACAAACCTCGTTTAACTCCGGTTTTTTTATATTTAGTCCTTCCTAGAAAGGACTAAAGTCCTCACTACAAACCTTGTTCAACTCCTATTATCTCATACTCGGCTTCCTATTCCGAAGATTCCCAGCTCCCGGAACTTTTCGACTCGGGCGGCGATTGTTTGAACTGCTAGCAGTTCGAGCATTTAAAGCATCAACAGGAGCTCTTAAACCCAAGTCTTGCAAAATTTCCACAGCCGCCCTTTGTCCAGTTTCGCAGCCGCCTTCCATGTAAGCTTGATTTTCCAGCGAAGTGTGTTCTCCGGCAAAATATAAATTGCCAACTCGTTCGCCTTCTACGCCGTACATTTGCGTCCACTGTCCGACTAAATAGCAGGAATAAGAACCTTTTGCAAAGCGTTCTCCCGGCCAAAAAGCTCGCACAGCTTTTCCCGATCGCAAATTTCTCACTCCGGGAAAAACTCTTTCAAATTGGTTCAAAAATCTTTGTGCTTGGTCTTCGGGAGTTCCGCTACCGATCGACAAACCCTGCTTTCCTCCTGTAAAATTAGTAACTAAACCGTTAGCAGTGGGAGCAAAAGGCGTAGCTTCCCAGGTATTTTGGAATCCTAAATCGGTATAAACAGAAGCAGTCGATCGATAAGTTTCTCGCCAAATGCGGCTGCGGTAGCCAGTAATCAGCTTAGAATTAGTACCGTAACCCAATTGCTCGATCGCCCTACGCTTCGGTTGGGGCAAAGGTACGTTAATCCGAACGTCTCGCAGAGTGCTGAACGGCAAAGTTAGCAAAACGCGTTCGTAAGTGCGATCAAAAGCGCTTCCTCCCGATCGCAAGTTTACCCGATAGCGGCCATCCGGCAACAGAGTAATCGCTTCCAAAATTGTCCCCGTCTCGATCGAACCAGACAATCGATCGGCTAAACGGTTGACAATTTGACTGTTACCGCCGTCAATTTGATAGCGCTCATCACTGTCACCGTACAATTCAAAACTGCCCGCTTCAGAACCGATTAAAAACAGCAGATTTAACGCCGACTGTTCCTCGGGATCGCGACCGTATTCTGTCGTGTAAGCAATGCGGAGCAACTGCCGGACAATCGTGCTAGTATCGGCTTGGTTTACATATTCAGCGATCGAAAGATTGTCCAATCTTTCCGCTGCTTCTGTAAAATCTTGATAGCTAATTTCATCGCCAACCGCCCGCAAATCAGCAGTAATTTTACTAGCTAGCGGCGCGAAATCGGCGATTAATTGCTGAAGAGAAACTCGCCGTCTGTCAAAGAAAAAAGTATCCTTCACCAATCCCCTCTGCGTGTCAACTAAGTCGATCGCCCGCAAACCCAATTCCGTCGCCAGCGAGATCAAAGTAGTGTGACCGGTATCAATAAATTCTCCTCCCAAATCCGCCGAAATCGCTGTTCCAGCCACCCTAGGAGCCGTGCGAATCCGTCCCCCCACGCGATTGTTTGCCTCGATGATATCGGCACGCACGCCCCCCTGACGCAAGCGATAGCCCGCCGTCAAACCCGCAATTCCCGCACCCACAATCAAAATGGGCGATCGACCGCGCGCTTGAGCAAAAGCCCCCTCTCCCTCCCGGGTAAAAGTCGCAGCAGCAACGGCTCCCGCAGCCGCTAAACCCCCGTGCAGCAAGCTGCGCCGAGATATGGGAAAATTGGGAGTGCGAGCCGTCAGCATCCCCAGCAGTTCATCAGCCGGAATGCCCGTTTCCCTAGATTTCTGGGCAATACTAGCAGCGCGGCGCAGCATTGCCATCAGTGCAGATTTAGCCATAATTGAGACATCCTCACAAAATTTTGATGTAAACTGGATTCTCGATCGAATTTGAGTATGCACTTTCCAGACTAAAGTACAGAGAGATTTTTTTTTATAATGCTAACCCTCAGAACACTGTTCGACAGCAAATTTTATCTCGAAAACAACCCAGATGTCGCCGTACAAGTTGCTAGAGGGACTGTATCGAGTCCCTTCGATCACTACCGAAAAATTGGCAAATTTGAAAATCGTGACCCAAATGCCCTGTTCGACGCCAGCTATTATTTAGACACCAATACAGATGTAGCGGTATCAGCCAAACTCAACGGATTTTCCGCCGCCGATCACTTTATCAGATTCGGTCAATTTGAAGTTCGCAGCCCAAACCCTTTATTCGATGTTAATTTTTATCTAACCAATAATCCCGACGTTAAAACAGCAGTCCAAACAAATCAATTTACCGCATTTGAACACTACTTCAGAGTCGGTCAAATTGAAAACCGCAAACCCAGCGTTTTCTTCGAGCCCAGCTTTTATCTAGAAAAATATCCGCTGGTAGCAGGCGCAGTCAGCAGCGGCGCAGTTAAAAGCGCGATCGACCATTACATCCAATTCGGTCAACAAGAAGGACTATTGAGCACTCTCCCCGATCCCGCCGACAATTTAAGCACAGCAAAAAGCCTAGGCATTCTCACAGAAATTCAAACTGCCAGCGATTTTGTGAGCGCTGCTGAACCAACCGACATTTACAGTTTCATCCTCAATACTCCGAGCCTTTTCAGTGTAACAGTTGACGGTTTGAGTGCAGATATTGACCTAGAATTAATGCAGGATATCAACGGCAACGGCGCAGTTGGAGCAGACGATATTATTGCTTCATCTAACAATTTAGGCACGGCTTCCGAAAGAATTGTTAGCAAAGGTGCTTTGCCTGCGGGAACTTATTTCGTCCGCGTTTCTCAAATTCAAGGCGATACAAATTATGACTTGAGATTGCTATCGGCTCCCTCAGTAATACCGCCCCAAACTTAAAATCAAATCAACGTATATAGCAAGCGTAAATCAGTAAATCTGGACACGGCAGTGCCGTTTCCCTACCCCAAAATAATCGTAGTAGGGTGCGCGTTGTGCACCCTAGAGATAAAGTCCGTAATATCAATTCCGGTTGCACTCTTCGGCATGATAGAGGAGACGGCTCTTGGAGTGTCCCTACTCCAAAATAATATTGTAGGGAAACGGCACTGCCGTCTCCTAATTCCGGGTAATATTAATTTCGATGCTACTGGAATTGATCTAAGTCCTGACTCTTCTCCTCTCTTCCTTCGCGCTCTTTGCGCCTTCGCGGTTCGTTTAAAAAAAATCCCGTTTACAAATGATTTAAACTTCGCTACAAAACAGGCTTCGGCAGCCGTCAAAGCACCCATTCCCCAAAATTCAATTATTAGTTTCCGGCCCGCTAGGAGAGGGCAAAGATTGAACGGGTGTCGGAGGCCAATTAGAGCGATTTTTGGTGAGAGTAGTAGACACCAAAGCATAGCCCAAAACGGCAGGAAGGACGATCGCGCTCAGAAACACGATCGCCCCCGCCCAAGTCATCGCATTCGACATCGGGCCGTAATGACTGCGGTAAGGGTCAAAGGTTGGTAAATTCGGTCTCGGGGCATCCCGCAGCCCGATCGGACGTTTGAACCGCACCCGCCTGTCGTCAAGCTTTTCGAGCAAAATCCAGCCAACCTCGGCCTCTTCTCGGCACAGCTTGTTAAAAATTGCAGGATTGCGAAACAAATCGCTGCTAGCCCGCACAATCTTGTACTCCCAAACCGTCAAATCAGCAGGATTAGTATCGGATTGAGGATTGCCATTCCGCGCATTTTCAGGCGCCGTAAAATTATCTTCTTGAGATTCGTACCGAGTCAAAACTTCCTCCTCCTCATCGCATTTTTGCCCCGCAGCGAATTGCTCGCGGCTCACCAAAAGACCCGCGAGTGCAGCCTCCAAGCCCAGACTACCAACCATCAAACTCCAAATCAGAATTTCTACCATAAAAGGAGTTCAAAATTAACAATTAAAAACTAAAAAGACTCGCTTTTAACTTTCAATCTTTAATTTTCAAATAGCCTTCCACCACGCAATCTGCACCAACGGTGCGCCAAGACACCCGCTCTAAACTCAAAGCATCAGTCATTGCGGAAAACCCCAAATCTCCCACAGGAGTTGGAGCTCCTCGGCCGCCGACAATTTTAGGAGCAATAAAAGCCATAATTTTTTGAACAGCACCCTCAGCAATTGCCGAAGCCGCCAAAGTACCGCCGCACTCCCAGAGTACAGAAAGAAAAGATCGATCGTACAAATAAGCCATCACATTAGTCGGCGTCAGCGGCGACAACTCCACAACTTCTACCCCTTTGGCGAGCAAAAATTCCTGAAATTCGCGGTTAACCCCAGGCTCAGTCAGCACCAAAGTAGCCGCCGAGGAGGTTTCCCACAACCAAGCCGACTTCGGCAAATCCAGAGTGCGGCTCATCACCACCCGCAGGGGATTGTTTCCGTCGGGTTGGTGGCTCGTCAGTAGGGGATTGTCCAGGCGCACCGTATTTCCCCCAACAATCACAGCATCGCAGCCGACGCGCACCCGGTGCACCTCGCTCCGAGCCTCGGAGCCTGTCACCCAAGCGCTGTGACCGCTACTGGTAGCAATTTTACCGTCCAAAGTCATCGCATATTTCAAAATTCCAAAAGGCCGGCGGTACAAAATCCGGTGCACGAAAGCCTCATTCAGTTTCTGACAAGCTTCGCCTTCCACTCCCGCCACCACCTCAATCCCAGCGTCCCGCAACCGAGCCAGCCCAGTGCCAGCTACCAAAGGATTCGGATCGACCATGCCAGCGACTACTTTTGCCACCTTGGCCTTGACTAAAGCTTCGGAACAGGGAGGAGTCCGCCCGTAGTGGTTGCAGGGTTCCAGGTTCACGTAGACAGTCGCTCCTGCGGCGAGTTCCCCCGCTTCCCGGAGCGCAAAAACTTCGGCGTGAGGTTGACCCGCACCGGGATGAAACCCTTCGCCGACAATCTTGCCGTCTCGGACAATTACTGAACCGACGAGGGGGTTGGGTGCGGTTTTGCCGATCGCGCGGCGGGCCAATTCTATGCAGCGGCGCATCATGGCTCGATCGAACTCTTGAATTTCGCTGTTTTCCAGTTGTTTTGTACCTTGCTGCTGTCGATTAGCTAAGCTGGCGAGCGCTTTAACGTCCGCCCCAAAAGTTTCCATGAGATTTTGCGATGATATTTAACCCTAAGTTTAGTTACTTTAATGCTAATTTTGACCGTGTTGCGGGTGTTGGATTGCCGCACCAAATTTTACATTGTTGGGATTGAATAGTAATTGGCGGGCGATCGACCAGCCACGCCCTAACAAATAGCTTTAACATTAAAAAACGATAGCAGCCTAAGAAAGAAAAAACCATGAGTCAGGACATGAAGCGGGAATTTGCCAGCCGCGACGAATTAATCGCCTACGTGAGCCAACAGTTCCCCCAAGCTGCCTCCCGGGACAGCAGCGTACCCCCGACCATAGGCGGGCGCAAGGCAGCCGAGAAAGTGCTGCAACAAGTCAATCCCGGCAAATACGCCTCAACCCGCAACTTTCTGGGCGGCGCAGTAACGCGCTTGTCTCCCTATTTGCGCTATGGCGTTTTGAGCCTTGCCGAAGTCCGAGATGCCGTACTAGAGAAAGTGCAGCATCAAGAAGATGCCGTGAAACTCATCAACGAGTTGGGTTGGCGCGATTATTGGCAGCGACTGTACGCCGAATTGGGCAAAGGGATTTGGCAAGACCGGGAAGAGTACAAAACTGGTTACACTGGTTCAGATTACAGCGAAACTATGCCCCAGGATGTCATCGAGGGCACGACTGGTTTGGTTTGCATCGACAGTATCAGCCGTGAGTTGCGAGAAACTGGTTATTTGCACAACCACCAGCGGATGTGGACTGCTGCTTATCTCGTACACTGGCGCAGGGTGAAGTGGCAAGCTGGAGCTCGCTGGTTTTTGGAACATTTGCTAGATGGAGATCCGGCGAGCAATAATCTTTCTTGGCAGTGGGTAGCGAGCACTTTTAGTCACAAACCTTATTTTTTCAATCGGGAAAATGTGGAGCGTTATACTAAGTCGGTTTATTGTCGCGATTGTCCTCTGTACGGACAATGCGATTTTGAGGGAACTTACGAATATTTGGAAGGCCAGTTATTTCCGAAGGGCGAATCAGTCGATCGCACGGGCGGTTCTAAAAGTTGGGAACGTCCTAAAAAAGGTCGCAGAAATTAAAAAGTCAGTAGTCAGTAGTCAGTAGTCAGTAGTCATTAGTCAGTAGTCAGTAGTCATTAGTCAGTAGTCATTAGTTAACAATCAACAGTTAACAGTCAACAGTCAACAGTCAACAATTAACAATTTATGCAAAATCAAATTATTTGGCTGCACGGCGACTGTTTGAGTCCTGAAGGGCCAGCTTTTCAAGCACACCCAGAAGCACCGGCGATCTGGGTTTGGGATGACAAACTTATAGATGAATGGCAGTTGAGTCTCAAACGCATGGTGTTTATTTACGAATGTTTGCTGGAGTTGCCGGTAGTTATTCGGCGTGGCGATGTGGCTGCGGAAGTTATCGCTTTTGCTCAAGAATCCGGCGCGAATCAAGTGGTGACAGCGGAAAGTCCCAGTCCTCGGTTTCAGGATATCTGCCGAGAAATTAAGCGATCGATCTCTGTAGAAGTTTTGCCGCCAGAACCCTTTGTTCGCTATGATGGCTACATTGATTTGAAGCGTTTTTCTCGCTACTGGCGCGTCGCTGAAAAATATGTTTTTTAATTGTTATTTGTTATCTGTGATTGGTTATTGGTTATTTGTGATTTCAGATCAATTCCGGCTGCGCCGGAATATAGAGGAGACGGCAGTGCCGTGTCCCTACGCCAGATTAATTGTAGGGACACGGCAC
>JAUBOH010000253.1:0-9642 GCA_036700145.1 Microcoleus occultus BM001215366 | reverse complement strand
TCCCCATTCCCCATTCCCCATTCCCCATTCCCCATTCCCCATTCCCCATTCCCAATAACTACTAATGAGCGATTTGATGCCGACAAATATAGAGGCAGAAGAAGCAATTTTGGGCGGGATCTTAATTGACCCCGAAGCTATTTCCCGAATTGCCGAACTTTTGCGTCCCGAATTTTTTGCCATCACCGCTCATCAAGTCATTTATCGATCGGCATTAGGGCTATTTTTGCAAGGGGAACCCACCGATTTAATGACGGTGACAACTTGGCTAACCGACCGCAACCAGTTAGAGCAAGTCGGAGGACTAACAAAATTAGCCCAATTAGTCGATCGTACAGTTTCAGCAGTCAACATCGACCAATATGCAGTTTTAGTTGAAGACAAATATCAGCGCCGGAAATTAATCGAAGCGGGCAACAACATAGTACAATTAGGTTACGAGACATCAGCGCCACTAGAAACAGTATTAGACCGCGCCGAACAACAAATTTTTAGCATAACTCAAGAACGTCCGCAACAAGATTTAGTATCGATCGGCGAAACACTAAACCAAACATTTCAAGACCTCGAAAATCGCAATGAAGGGCTGACACTTCCAGGAATTCCCTGCGGTTTTTACGACTTAGATGCAATGACAGGAGGCTTTCAGCGATCGGATTTAATCATCGTTGCTGGGCGCCCGGCGATGGGGAAGTGCTCTACGGATGAGTCCGTTGTACTACAAAGCGATGGAAGCCTTGTTACCATTGAAGAAATCTATCAAAAACGTCAAGCTGAATTACTAACTTTAGGAGAAGATTGGAAGTTTCATCTAACTAAACCATCAGATTTTATAGATGATGGAATTAAGCCTGTATTTCGGGTAACAACAAGACTGGGACGCTTTATAGAAACTACAATAACACACCCATTTTTAACAATTAAGGGATGGCGGCAGTTAGGGGAAATACAAGCAGGCGATAAAATTGCTGTACCCCGACAGATAAATGTTTTTGGTAAAGAAACCATCCGCGACTGTGAAGTTAAGTTATTAGCTTATCTAATTGGCGACGGTTGTTTGACACAGAGTGCGCCACAATTCACCAATGGAAATACTGCTATACTACAAGATTTTGCTGAAGCTGCTACTAGCTTTGGAGGTCTTACGCTCCGATTCAACGATAAAGGAAGGCGCGCACCCGAATATCGTGTTATCGGCGATCGAGAAGATTACATAAAGAAAATAGACCTCTTTGGTTGGAATCTACACAGAGTCCTCGAAGAACAAGATTTGTATATCCAAGAATTTGCTCAAAAATTGGGAGTTTCACCGATTTTAGTCTCGTCTTGGGTACAAGGAATTGCATTCCCCAATCAAGAATTATTTACTCGCACCTGTGAAATTTTAGAAGTAGATCCAAAACAGCTAGCCGGGCCCGGAATGGATGCTGTTCATACCACACACAAAAACCCACTGAGATTCTGGTTAGAAGAATTAGGTCTGATGGGGAAAAGTGCTCATTATAAAACAGTACCAGACATAGTTTTTAAATTGGAGCGATCGCAAGTTGCCCTTTTCCTCAACCGCCTCTTTTCCACTGATGGCTGGGCCACCCTACTTACCAGCGGTCAATCTCAACTAGGCTACTGTTCTGTTAGCGAAGGACTAGCTAGACATGTGCAGCATCTACTGCTGAGATTTGGTATCATTGCCGCCCTCAAAAAGCGTTTCGTCAAATACAAAAATACTCGCAACCCAGCTTGGTTTATTGATATTACTAATGCAAAATCTATCAAAATATTCATATCAGAAATTGGCATTTTTGGCAAAGAGGCAGCATTATCGAAAGTAGAAGAAGCACTAGAAAATAAAATATCTCACAATAACCGTGATTTGATTCCTGTCGAGGCTTGGGAATACCTAGAATTAGCAAAAGGCAACGAATCTTGGGCATCGTTAGCAAAACGTGCAGGTATCAAAGGTCATTCCAATATTCACGTTGGTAAACGTGCGCTGTCCAGGGAAAGATTTTTACTTTTAGCAACTGCTTTAGATAATTTGTGGCTGAAACAACTAGCAAATAGCGAGGTCTACTGGGATGAAGTAGTTTCGATCGAACCTGTGGGAAATAAGCAAGTCTACGACTTAACTATCCCGGAGACGCATAATTTTGTGGCTAACGATATCTGCGTTCATAATACTGCTTTCTGTACGAATATCGCCCACCACATCGCCACTGGACAGCAGAAATTGCCCGTTGCCATGTTTAGCCTAGAAATGTCGAAAGAACAGCTAGTGCAGCGCATCCTGTCCAGTGAAGCTAAAATAGAAAGTAATCGGTTGCGATCGGGTAGAATCAGCCAAAACGAATGGGAACCGATCAGTGCAGCTATTGGCAGCTTATCAGAACTGCCGCTATTTATTGACGATACTCCCAACATTACTGTGATGGAGATCCGATCGAAAGCGCGTCGCCTCCAAGCAGAACAAGGTGGAACTCTGGGATTAATCTTGTTAGATTACCTGCAATTAATGGAAGGTAGCAGCGACAACCGCGTGCAAGAATTATCTCGAATTACCAGAGGTCTCAAAGGTCTAGCCCGCGAGCTCAACGTGCCGATTATTGCCTTATCTCAGTTGAGTCGGGGTGTAGAAGCAAGGACAAACAAGCGGCCGATGATGTCAGATTTGAGAGAAAGCGGAAGCATCGAGCAAGACGCGGATTTAGTAATTATGTTGTACCGCGATGAATACTATAACCCTGATTCGCCCGATCGCGGAATTGCCGAAGTAATTATTACCAAACACAGAAACGGCCCCACAGGAATAGTCAAACTATTATTTGACGCCCAATTTACCTCGTTCCGCAATCTGGCATCTCCGAAGCGATCTTAAGAAGGAAGAAGGAAGAAGGAAGAAGGAACACACAGCAAGCTTGAGCGCGATCCGTATTTTACGCTTAATTAGGTCAATTTACTTAAATCAACCAGGATTTACGCAGAAACCCGGTTTCTTTTAAAAAAAACCGGGTTTCTCAACACCGTAAAAATTTTGCGGTTAATTGCGCTGAGCTTACCTAGCCAGCGATTTTTAATAATTCCACATCAAAAATCAGCGTAGCATTGGGAGGAATCACCCCGCCCGCACCGCGAGCACCGTAACCGAGATCGGGAGGAATAATCAACTTGCGGCGTTCTCCAACTTTCATTGTACCGACACCTTCATCCCAACCCTTAATTACTTGGCCGACACCAATTTTGAATTGAAAAGGAGAATTACGATCGCGCGAACTATCAAATTTCGTGCCATCCTCCAAAGTGCCGGTGTAGTGAACCACAACCGTCTGGCCGGTTTTTGGAGTCGCCCCATCACCCTGCTTCAATTCAACATATTTTAGGCCTGAATCTGTGGTGACAGTTTTCTCAGTATTTTCAGTCATGTTATTGCCAGCGATAGTAGCTGGTACTTCGGGTAAACTAGCATCAGCTACTAGCAAGCTATCTTCAGTGAAAGACTTCGCTGAGACTATCTCAAGCGCAGCATCGGTTAAAGGATTATTCACTTCGGAGGCAACTGCTGTAGGTACATAACCGCTCATTTGAGCGACTATCAAAAACACAAAGCAAACCAGCATTACCCCCAAGCTGACCAGAATTCCTCGCAAAATTAATCCTCCTGATACTTTTAACCGCGATATCTCAGATATCTAAGACATCTATTACAACCAGAACTACCAAATTTTATCAGAACTTTTAAGCCAAAATATGGCAGGTTCCAGTTAATTTTCAAGGCAAAACAAAGAAAGAAGTCAGAATCTTTGTAATTTTACCTTCTGCTTTCTAAATAAGTGCCTGATTGAGCCTTCTGCGTTCGGGTGACAATTTTATCACAAGTCGGGCAGCTAAGCGCGATCTTTCCTTAGCGCCAGTTGCGATTTTCGAGATCCCGCATCTGACGTTCGAGTCGATCGAGCCTACCGCGCAACTCATCCATTTCCGACTGGCGAGGTACACCCATATCTTGGAGGATATTCCGCAATTGCCGCTGCAACTGCGTATCCCAGTTCCCCTGCTCGGACTTGAGGTGCTCAGTCATGTCATCGACAAAGGTTTTGGCTTGCTCGGGATTGATTTTGCCATCTTTGACCCATTGCTCGCTAGCTTCCTGCAATTTCTCCGCCACCAAGGAGGTAGTACCAATGCCCAGCATTACCAGTTGTTTGAGTAAGTTGTTATTGTTATCCATAGATTTTTCCGGTTGTTTGCCCCGTAATACCCGATCGGCTCAGGTCGGCTGCTGTCGCTGTGAAACCATCTGTAAACTTAAAGTAACATCAGCGCACACCTACCTTTCTATTTTGGAGCATCCAGCCGCAGAAAGGCGAGTTCGATCGCACCAATCGGCGTTCGGAAAACCCGCTAATGAACTCACCGACAACATTACCCCACCACCAGCTTTCGTCTATGCCTGATTGCCCCCGCTGTCACCAACCTGTAGACGCCAGAGCGGTTTCGTGTCCGCACTGCCGAACCCCTCTCAAGGCTTTCGGTCATCCCGGCATTCCGCTGTATCGATCGGCATCCGCAGAATTTCTGTGCCCTACCTGTATTTACCACGAAGACGACACCTGCAACTACCCGCAGCGTCCCTTCGCCAAAGAATGCACGCTTTATCACGACAAAGCCGAGCCACTTGTGCCACAGACGAGCCGTTACATCAGCGGTGGCTGGCCGCAATCAATCAAAAATTGGTGTCAGCGCCATCTCGTTTGGTTGGTTTTATTGGGTTTAATTGTGATTAGCATTGCCCTGTCCATTTAAGCCAATAGCACAAAGCATACAATAGACACATCTGCCTTCCGAAGCGGTTAAAAATAAAATGACTTCTACAACCATCGAAGATTTACCAAAACCCTTTCCCGATCACACGCAATTACCAGAGGAAGATGGAGCCTTTGTGAAAAATTTTCAAGAACATCCTCAGAGCATAATTTTAACAGATTCGATCGGACCAATTTTAGAAAAACGGCATCCCGACGGATTGTATGCGATCGGTCAAGACTGCGGCATCTACTGGCGAGAAACCGAACCAGCCGAAAAAGGCGCCGAAGCCCCTGATTGGTTCTACGTTCCCGACGTACCGCCGAAAATAGACGGTCAATATCGCCGTTCTTATGTGCTGTGGCGAGAACATTTAGCTCCGTTAATTGTCCTCGAATTTGCCTCCGGCGACGGCTCTGAAGAAAGAGACCGAACTCCTCTTTACAATAACGATGGGGAAGTGCAAAAACCAGGCAAATTCTGGGTTTACGAGCGCATCATGCGGATACATTTCTACGGCATTTTTGAGATCAAAACTAACAAGTTAGAGGTTTACCAGTTTGCCAATGGTGACTATCAAAAAACGACTCCCAACGAACGCGGGCACTATCCTATTCCTCCTTTAGGGATAGAGTTAGGATTGTGGGAAGGAAGTTATCAAAATCAAACGCAAATCTGGTTGCGGTGGTGGGATTCGGAGGGTAACTTGCTGCTAATTGGTTCGGAACGAGCCCAAATAGAAAAACACCGAGCCGAGCAAGCTGAGTCTCAGTTAGAAGAAGTTGAGACTCAGTTAGAACAAACAGAGTCTCAGCTTGCTTTGGTTGAGTCTCAACTGGAACGGGAACGGCTGGAAAAAGAGCGATTGCTCGATCGACTCCGAGCGGCCGGAATCGACCCTAATAACCCATAAACATCGACTTTGAATGCTTAAAAAACCCGGAGATCCCCCCTAGCCCCCCTTACTAAGGGGGGGACAAGAGCGTTGTCAAAGTCTAGTCAGGGGGATGCAAGGGCGATCGAGTTAAACTACATATCCTTGCAGCTTACCGTCCCGATGTTCTCGGCGATGTACCGTCAGTCGATCGCCGACGGATCAGCACGGTCATCACTTGCTTGGGATTTGCGGCGCGCTGTACGGGACTCCAATCCCCCACTTCGGCAAATCCCAGTCGGTACAAAGTCAGTATGGTTTCTTTTACACCTTTGGGCGAACCGACAACCGTTAACAGCACCACATCCTGTTCGGGTGTTGCTGAGTCGTCATTTGGGCGCTCGGATTCGTTAGAGTCCGGTAAAAACTCTTGTGACATGATATTCTGTCCTTGTTTTTGGGTTTTCTAGGAAAACCCAAAAATCCAGCCACCCCGCACTTCAATGCAAAGCAGGGTGGCTACAGACGATGTTACAATCTTCCGTTAGCCTCCAGACTGCTAGTTCCAGTTTGGGGGTTAGCCTCCCATTGCTGCGTCAACAGCTTTGGGCGGCGTTACTAGATTTTTGGGCGACGGCGGTTGCTTCATCTGAACAAAGCAACCCATAGAACTGAGCATAGCCGCATTGTGTCCCAGCCGTCAAGATGTTAGTTCGTAAGATAAATTAAGAATTTTGGCATGAGTTATGTATTCGGTATAGACGGCGGCGGAACTAAGACTATTTGTCTGTTAATGGACGAAAACAAGCTTGTTTTGGGACGGGGCGAAGCAGGCCCATCAAATTATCAAACGCTGGGAATTGAGACGGCCAAACAATCGATTCAATTGGCGATCGAACAAGCAATTTTATCCGCTAACATCAAAGTCGATCGCCATTTCAACCTAGAAGCAATTTGTCTGGGATTAGCAGGCGTCGGGCGTCCGAAAGATATTGAAATCGTGCAGTTTTTCGTCCAGAATTTGGAGTTAACTAATAATTTACCAATTAGCCAATTATTGCAGCCTCAGAATATCGTAGTTTGCAGCGACTGCGCGATCGCCCTTGTAGGCGGTATCGGCCATGCTTCAGGGATTGTGGTGATTTCAGGAACCGGCTCAATTGTTTTCGGGCAAAACCGTCAAGGCGAAACGAAACGAGTCGGCGGTTGGGGATATCTTTTAGGCGATGAAGGCAGCGGATATGACATCGCAATTCGCGGTTTGCAAGCTGCTTTGAAATTCTACGATGGACGCGGAGTTTATACCATACTTACCGAAAAGTTTCAAGTACATTTAGGTCTAAAAAACCTTGAGGAATTGGTGGAAGTTGTTTACCGGCGCGGTTGGGGTGTGAAGGAAATTGCAGGTTTAGCACCAATTGTCGATCGCGCCGCAGCAGAGGGCGATCGCGTCGCTGATGACATTATTAATAGTGCGGTGGCAGAATTGACATTAGCCACGAAAACAGCTATTTCAGGGTTGTTTAACCAAACAGAAGACTTTGAAATTGTGACGATAGGAGGTGTCTGGGGTAGCGAGGCAAATAGCCGGGGTCGGTTTGAAGCTGCAATAAGTGCGATCGCACCGTTAGCCAAGGTAATTTCGCCCAGATACGAACCAGCTTTCGGTGCAGGATTGTTAGCCTTAAAGGCTGTTGACAGTTGACAGTTGACAGTTGACAGTTGACAGTTAACTGTTGACTATCTTCCTTATCTTCCAGATTGTCTCACTCTTGCCGATCGTCTCGATTTTCCGAAGTTTGAAAATATTTTATTATCTACCTTATCTTCCCAACTTGCAGAATTCCAGCCTGCCATAATAAAAACATCAAATGAATCCGCAACCAAAAACAAGTTTAGCAGCAGTCAGTTCCTAAGTAAAGAAAAACCAAATCAAGGACACAAAATATATGATTACTTCTCAAAAATGGCGCTCGGCAACAGCAGCAATCCTCGCACTGGGAATTACAGTTGTAACCAGCGCACCGCTGGTGGTAGCAACTCCTGCAGAAGCTCAACAACGAATTTCACAATTTGATAGCATCCGAATTCCCTCGGGCAGTGTAATTCCAGTTAGATATGAAAAAGACAAAATAGTTGTCACCCGCGAAGAAACTGCACCTCTAACTTTAGAAGTAGCGCAAGACATCCGCACAGCTCAAGGAAGAGTTTTAATCCCCGCAGGCAGCCAGATTGTTGGGGAATTGCGACCAGTCAGAAGGGGCAATCAAATCGGTAGTCAATTTGTTGCCAGAGAGTTAATTGTCAGCCGCCGCCAACGCTATCGGATTGACGGAAATTCGGGAATTATTACCAGAACCGAAAGAGTTCAAAAAGGTGCTGCCGGAGGTTCAGTATTGCAAGGTGCAGCATTGGGTGCAGCCGCAGCAGCCGCGCTGGGTGGGATTACCGGCGACAAAGCGATCGCCACTGAAGAAGTATTGGGCGGCGCTGGGCTCGGCGCTTTAGCTGGAGTATTTTTAGGGCGGCGCAGCGTTGACGTGATTGTGATTCGCCCGGAAGAAGATTTAGCGGTAAGATTGCGATCGGACATCGTGCTGCGCTAAGATGAAAATCTTTCTAAGCTCTTGTGGGGCGGGCACGCGAGCCCGCCCTAAAATGCAATTTAGCTCCTCAATACCCGCTCAGTTTTTTTTAGTAAAACATTGTCGATCGCGAACTTGTGGTTTCCCGATAATTGGCTGGGCATACTGTTAAGGTTGTGCCTGGCATTGTTAGTTGCCGGAATTATTGGATGCTCGCGCCAACTGCGGCACAAACCAGCGGGATTGAGAACTCATATGCTTGTATTTTATACTCGCGTTTGACTTTGCTGAATTTCTTCCAACAGCCGCTCTTGACTTTTCGCCGGTTCTTTGCAAGTCAAACACTCGCAAACTAACCCGACAACTCCTTCAGGCAAATCAGCCTCAATCTGACAGACAACAGTCGGATAATACTGCCAAATCAATCCTGAAATCTGGTCGGGAGCCGTGCGAACCAAGGTACAATGCTGATACCAATCGAGAGCCGAAAGCAGACTCGGACAAGCTTCAGGAGAATCTCGGATGATGCTGCTGAAAGCTTGCAAACCTTGTGACGCGCGATCGAGATATTCCAAATTTTGCCCCAGCAGCGCGATCCGAACCAAAGAGGCGATCGCAATTCCATTAGCCGCCGGAGTTGCATTGTCTATATAGCTGCGTTCCCGCACCAACAAATCACCGCTAGCATCAGATGCAGTATTATAATATCCTCCCAATTCCACACTCCACAAAAACTCGTCAAACTCTGCTTGAACCTGCACAGCTTTCTCCAACCACTTGTCAGTTGTTGCTACTTCCTCAACTAATGACAAACTAGCTTGATGCAAATCCAACAAAGCTTTCACAAACAAAGCATAATCTTCCGACTGCGCCGCCACAGCCGATTTTCCATCATAATTCAATCGGTGAAACCGCCCGTCCGTCCACTGATTTTCTAAAATAAAATCAGCAGCTTTTACCGCCAATTCCAGATATTCCGAATTACCAAAAACAGCAGCAGCGCGGGCCAAACCCGAAATCATCAAGCTATTCCAAGCTGCAATCATTTTAGTATCTGTTACCGCCGGAATTCTACCGGGCCAACTGCCATTTTTCGCTTCCTGATTGTTCCGGGCTGGCGGAAAGGTTTTTACAGTGTCGGGATTGCCGCCGTAGCGGACTGCAAATAGTTTCGCCAAAGCCGTTGCTGCGGTTTCGCTCAATAGATCGGAATGGCGGCGCTGCAATACATTTTTGCCTTCAAAATTGCCACCGCGACTAACAGTAAATTGTGCTTGAATTTCTGCTAATTCCTCAGCAGTCAACAGTTGTTCGAGTTCGCTGTAAGTCCAGACATAAAATGCTCCTTCTTCCGGTTCTGACCCCCCCGTTGCCCCCCCTTGG
>JAUBOH010000252.1:0-9651 GCA_036700145.1 Microcoleus occultus BM001215366 | reverse complement strand
TTGTAGTGAGGACTTTAGTCCTCTTTCTCTCTTTACTTTTTAGTCAATAAGGACTAAAGTCCTTACTACAAACCTGGAGCTGATATTACCCGTTATCCATTTACAAAAACGATCGCCGTAAGCTGACTTTGACTTACACCCTGCACAATGCCCAAATAATTAGTACCAGACTTAATCGCCGTAGAAGCGATGCTTGCACCTCCATCCAACTGCAAATTCACAGCTTCAAAAGTCAAGTTTGCAAATCCCATCCCGTCAGTCAAACCAATCTTATCCCCAGCCACAAAATCCGTAATCACATCCGCACCAATTAAAGCAGCCGCAGCAGACAAACCTCCCGCCAGAATAAACGTATCATTCCCAGCACCACCGGTCAGAATATCTGGCCCGCGATCGCCCGCCAACAAATCGTCACCGTTACCGCCAATCAAGATATCATCTTCTTTGCCGCCGCGAATGGTATCGTTACCGTCAGATCCGATCAGTCGATCGTTATCGTTGTTGCCGCTGATAAAATCATTGCCAACACCGCCATCAATAAAATCTGAATCTTTCCCGCCCGATAAGCTGTCATCGCCGCCAGCACCGTTAATTGTATCTGCACCTTGCATCCCATTAATAATATCAACACCCGCTCCCCCGGTGAGATTATCCTTGCCGGAAAGGGCAAAAACTGGCAATCCTGCAGCATTTGCCGGTATTTGAGTATCGGCACTATCTGATAGGAAATAATTGCCGCCGCTGGCTGTATTTTTGGGTGCTGCTGTCGGGCTGCCGTCTCCTGTAGCATTGGGTATTGGGGAAGTAATGGATACCGATGTATTGGGAGTTGGTGTGGGGGTTGGTGCGGGAGTGGGAGTCGGTGTGGGAGTTGGTGTGGGTGCGGGATTGACACTACCGTCAAGAGAAGTAGCAAAAACTTGCGTCCAATAGTGATTGAAATTTACACTACCAGTATCGTTGGCTAAGAAATAGTAACCGATCCCAATTTCTTTGAGATTGGGGTTAAGGATATTAGTCCGGTGGCCGCTACTGTTCATCCACGATGATACAACTTGTTCGGGCCCAGAAGAGCCCGCAGCGATGTTTTCTGCCGCCGCTGAGAATTTATAACCCGTTGCAGTAATCCGACTTCCGATTGACGAACCATCTTTTCCGGTATGGTCAAAGAAGTCTTGCACTGCCATGTTTTGGGTGTGAGTTGCCGCCGCATTTAGTAACTGGGTATTTAAGGTTAGCGGGGACAAACTCAATTTGCTGCGTTCGATGTTGGTAAGTTCTAAAACTCTATTAATAAAGTTTTGATTGGTGGGACTTGGTGCGACTTGAGAGGCCGATCGCTCTCCTGTTAAAATGTCCACAGACTGAGACTCGGAATTTTGTAGTTTTTCGAGCATGGGGATGATAAACAGTTTTAAGACTTGGTTAGGCTGGTAGATGGCTTACCGTCTTAACGATAGTTTCCCGGATCGCTAGCTGGTTGGGTACAATTCAATAATTGTGTTAATCCCTGCTGCTGTATCTATTTTGATTATAGCTGTTGTCAAAGTGGGGATGTCAAGAGCCCGGCTGTGATGCGAGATCGGGAAGAGTACGATCGACTGCAGGCGAGAGTTTCAAAGGAATTTGCGATCGCCCGTGGCATCAATACAATTTGAGATTTGAGATTTGAGATTTAAAATTTTTGCTGATTAGTAAGGTTTGCGCCTTCCACCCAGCCCGCTGGCTGGAAGGCTAGAAACCCGGTTTCTACGAGTTTTGCGGACAGGAACCAGAAATACACTCAGAAACCCGGTTTCTGAATTTTGTGTGCGATCGCGAACGGAGTTTTTGGTAGAATCCTCAGAAATAATTCTCAATTAATTCAAAATTCACGCAAGCAAGCAGCGTTGTTCGCGATCGCGTCGCAATCTCACAATTTCAAACTATTCTCTTGTCCGACTCTAGCCTCCTGAGCAACTTGCTCAACCTCATCTTTGGCGAGAATTTCCAAAGCCGCTTCTGCTTCGGCACCGCCCAACCGCCCCAGGGCTTGGGCGACTCTGTAACGGATCTGCCAATCTGCATTGGAAGCGTAGGGAAGCAGCAGCGGTAGCGCCCGTCGATCTCCCAATTCTCCTAATGCACTGATGGCAATAGTTTGGATCAATTCGTTTTCAGAAGTAAGGGCATTTTCTAACATCCCAAAAGCTTTTGGATCGCCCATTTCTCCCAAAGCTGCGACGATGCTCAGTTGCACCAGCCATTCAGATGTACTGCTGTAAACTTGCTCTAAATCTTCTAAAGCAGCGGTTAATTTCAAGGCGCCTAAAGCATCGGCTGCTGCTGCTTGCACGTCGGGTTCGGGGTCGTTGTGCAAGCTGTTTCGGAGTACCTCTAAAGCGTTCGGCAGATTCTGCGTGCCGAGGGTTGATACTTGGCTGACGGCGGCGTAGCGAACGCGGACGTTGTTGTCGCCGATCGCAATTTGAATCAAATTGTAGGCGATCGCGGGTTCTAGTTGCCGCAGTTGGTTGACTGCTCGCAACCTTTCGCCAAAATCCTCGGAATTCAGCAATTGTTCGACAGACTCAGGGGTAATGCTCATGGAATTTTAAAATTGGTAACTGGTAATTGGGAAAAAGGTAATTGAGAAAAAAGGTAATTGCCAAAAGTTGAGAGATTGAAGGAGCGATCGGCTTTTTTTCTGATACAGTCCTTCAACTGCAACAGTTAATTAAGATTCGGCCGCCATCGATCGGATAATATCTCCCCTAGTGAGGATGCCGATTACTTTGCCCGCAGTATCGACTACTGGCAATCGGTGAATGCTGCGATCGTGCATTAGTTTTGCAGCTTCTGGGACAGATTTGTCGGGCTCAATGGTAACTGGATCTTTACTCATCGCTTCTCCTACTGTTTGTCCTAAAGCCTTGTGGAGTTCTCGCTCGTAACGACCTGGATTTTCTAGGTAAATCACGCTGTCGAGCACCATGATATAAGCGGGCGGAGTAACGCCGGTTTCGCGCCACATCAAGTCGGTTTCGGAGATGACTCCTACCAACAAGCCATTGTCATCTACGACGGGAAGACCGCTAATGCGTCGATCGGCTAAAATTTTAATCGCTTCGTTCAAAGGCATGGAGGGTCGCGCCAAGATGGGCTCGCGGCTCATGACATCGGCTACTGTTTTGGGCATGATTGGGGGTTGATTGAGTTGTTGCTCCAAATCCGATCATATAGCGAAACCGTGACACAGACTGAAGAAAGGGAGTTCTGCTGAAGGGATTCGTGAGAAGGTAGAAGCAAGGAAAAATTTTGAACGCCAGAATTTTGCTCTTTTTTTCGATCGCACTCTGATATTCTGTCGCGCCGGGCGATCGGGCTGCCAAGATTGTTAAAATATATTAAACAGCAAATAAATCCTTACTGATGTCAGAATCTTCAGCCCAAGAACCAGACTCCCAAGCAGAAACACGCTGTGTATTGGTTTGCCAGTATCAATCTTGCCTGAAAAATGGTTCAGCAGCAGTGCTAGCTGCTTTTGAAGCCCAACAAGTTGCAGGGGTGACAGTTAAAGCCTGTAGCTGTCAGGGACAGTGCAACACTGGCCCGACTGTGCGAGTCACCCCAGACGAAATCTGGTATTGTCGAGTTAAACCGAGTGATGTACCCTTAATTGTGGAACAGCATCTCAAACAGGGAAAACCTGTAGAGGCGCTGTTCAATCCGAGAATTCATATGCGTTATTATTATTAGTTTTGATTTGAGGGAAGTACGAATTCCCAGCTCTCGTACATCTCATTTGAATAGTTATTACAGCATATTGCCTGTTTGTGAAATACACCGCTCGATCGATCTATCCCCGTAGGGACACTCCAAAAGCCCATAGGTGTCAACTTAAGCCAAAAGCCCGCTCTTAGACTGAAGTCCCTGTCTAATAGCTAAAGTCCTCGCTATGAGGACTAATGAGTTGAAAATTCTTCTCTTCAGTCCTCGATCGAGGACTTTCGCTTTGAGGCAGGGGTTGAAACCCCTGCCGGACTATTGGTTGTACGTTAAGTTGACACCTATGGGTACGGCGCCGTGTCCTACCAGGGCTAATTTAAATAGTGATTATTATGGAAATTGCGCCGTGAAAATTACAGGAATTGCGCTTAGTTTGTTAGTGCTAGTGTTGGGGCGTCCGTCGGCGGTAGTCGCTCAAACTGCGGCGGTTGCTGGGGATATTTGTCCAGGTGAATTGGGGGCGCAAATAGATGCGATCGCCAACCGTCCCGAATTTAGCCGATCGCGCTGGGGCATTTTGATTCAACCCCTATCTTCTACTGCTACTCTCTACAGTCGCGACAGCAAAAAATACTTTATTCCAGCATCAAATGTCAAGCTGCTAACCACAGCCGCTGCTTTGCAGAAACTCGGTGCAGATTTTCGGATTAAGACATCGGTTTACAATGGCGAAAATGGGAATTTGTACGTTGTTGGGAGAGGAGATCCGAGCATTGCTGAGCCTCAGTTGAAATCCTTGGCGCAGCAGTTGAAACGGCGCGGAATTAGTCAAGTTAATCAGTTAATTGGCGATGACAGCTATTTTCAAGGCAGTGCAGTCAATCCGAATTGGGAATGGGAAGACGCGCAAGCGGGCTATGGGGCGCCGATTAACAGTTTAATTTTCAATCAAAACGCGATCGAGCTTTTGTTGTCCCCGCAGGCGATCGGACAACCTCTAAAAGTTACTTTTGCCGAACCCAAGCTGGCAAATCAGTGGCAAATTCAGAACAACTCAGTCACAGTCGCCCAAAACGAATCCGAGTTTATTGAAGTTGGCCGGGAGTTCGATCGATCGGCAATTCGAGTTAGCGGACAGTTAAAAGTTGGTGCAGCATCTGAATCAGCTTATGTCGCAGTTGTCAATCCCGCTAATAATTTTGTGCAGCATTTTCAGCAAGTCCTGGTGGCTGACGGAATTTCGGTTAAACAGGCTTTAGTTGCATCTACTTCTGGCAATTTGAATCAAGAGTTAGCGACAGTTGAATCCCCGCCGCTAGCGGAATTGGTGAAAGAAACTAATCGAGAAAGCAACAATCTTTATGCAGAAGTTTTATTGAGATTGTTGGGAAAAGTTACAGCCCAGATGCCAGTGCCACAAGAGGATACAAGTGAAATCGGTTTGAAAGAGTTAAAAACAGCTTTAACTCAATTAGGAGTAAATCCAAACAGCTACAAACTAGCCGACGGTTCGGGACTTTCCCGCCACAATTTAATTAGCCCAGAAGCCTTGGTGCAAACTTTGAGATTCATGGCCAATTCACCTGCTGCATCTGTTTACCGCGCATCACTACCGATCGCGGGCGAGAGCGGTACTTTAAAAAATCGCTTAAACAATACAACAAACCGCGTATTTTTGCAAGCAAAAACCGGAACTTTGAGCGGAGTTTCGGCGCTGTCGGGATATATCGAAGTTCCGAATTACGAGCCGCTGGTGTTTAGCATTATCGTCAATCAGTCCGATCTGTCGTCTCCAAAATTGCGATCGGCAACTGACGAAATTGTGCTATTATTAAATCGCCTGCGTCGCTGTTAAAACAACCGATTTAAGGTGAGAAAGTTAAGCTCAGTAGTTACACCTAAAAAACAGGACACCGAAAAACCCTACAAGTTTTAAGTTTAATCCGATTGCAGCAGCGGGGATCGAAAAGCAGCTATAATAAAAGCAGAAACATTAAAACCATTGGGCCGTTTCAGCCTGCTACCAGTCGGCGGGTTCTGTACTTCCCGAAAATAAGTCTAACTTTCAAACTATGAAGTCTTTAGATTCCGAACAGCAACACATCTTTGTCGAAACCAACAACATCCGCCTGCACTGCGTTTCTCAAGGAGAAGGCGACCTGGTTATCCTCCTGCACGGGTTTCCCGAGTTTTGGTACTCTTGGCGCCATCAAATCCCTGCTTTAGCGCGTCATTTCAAGGTTGTGGTGCCGGATTTGCGGGGCTACAACGATTCTGATAAGCCGGAAAGTGGCTATGATTTAGATACGTTGAGCGCGGATATTCGGGGTTTGATCGATCGGCTCGGCTATACAAAAGCTCACATAGTCGGTCACGATTGGGGAGGCGCGATTGCGTGGCATTTAGCTCAAAAATTCCCCGAAAAACTCAACCGCTTGGCAATTTTAAACGCTCCGCACCCGCAGCGATTTGTACAGGAAATGGCGAGTAATTTAGATCAACTTCGCCGCAGTTGGTACGTTTTTGCTTTTCAGGTTCCCGGTATTCCCGAATGGTTGATCCAGCAAAATTTGAAAAATTTTGTACACAATGTTTTTCAAGGACAAGCGGTTCGCAAAGGAGCTTTTAGCGCGGAAGAAACTAAGATTTATCAGGCTGCTTTAGAAAAGCCGGGAGTATTAAGCGCCGCGATCAATTATTACCGGCAGATGTTTCACCCGCAGAGAATGTGGAATTTGGGGCAGAAATGGGAAATGGTGAATGTTCCTACTTTGGTGCTTTGGGGAGAAGAAGATGCGTTTTTGAGTCACAAACTTGTAGAAGGTTTAGACAGGTTAATTACGGCTCCGTTTAAGTTAAAATTAGTCCCTAACTGCGGTCACTGGATTCAGCAAGAAGCGCCGCAAACGGTGAATCGAGAATTGTTGAGTTTTCTCAGAAATTCTTCTCCTTCTTTGGCTTTGACTTAGAAAAAAATTAACGCTTGCAAATAAGAACGGGCCCCAGAGCCCGTTCTTGATATCTGACAAATTCTACTGTTTGTTAATCCCAGAGCAAATTTTCTTTAATCAACAGTGCAATCATGGCTGTTCTGGAGCAAACACCGAGTTTGATAAAAATCCGCCTTACGTAAGTAGCAACCGTCCAGTGACTGATATTTAAATTTTTGGCAATACATTTGTTTGGCAGACCTTGGGCGACTAATTGCGCGATCGCCCTTTCCCTCGGACTCAGACTGACAACCGGTTTGTAAATTGTGCTTTGCATAGTTTTGCAGTGCAGTAACGAGTTAAAATTTATGCAGTTAATAGTAGAATTCCCTGTTTTTTTCGGACTTTAGATAAAAGAGTTTCCCAATCACATTCAGGATTCCAGTCAATTAGTCGAGCGGCTAATTTTCCGTATTTTTAACCTTTGATAATTTGTGCGATCGCGCATTTTCCGCTGATCAGTCAAACTAAGACTAAAATCGCACAGTCAGGGCGAAATACTTGAGCGCGAGTAAACGCTTGAAGTACAAATTCATCTTCACCAGAAGCTGAAAGACCCGTCAAAACCGGTTAAACGTCGTGATTTTGCACCAATCCAGTCTCCCGATGCGATCGGCTCAAACCCTTGTTCGTCCAAAAATCGCGCCACGCTTGCACCCTAATGTTCCTGCTGGTAGTTGGCGCAATTTTTCCAAGTCGATTTCAAAATGTCGATCGCTCTCAATTTGAGGATTAATTATTTGAGCCATCCTTAATATAACTCCTAATTGACCATCAGCCATAATTTATTTTCCCTCGAACAATGACTTAAGTTTCTCGCAAATAAAATTCGTATTTTTCAAGTTCATTTTTGCGATGAATCAATACGACTTTTGTTACAGGCTCAGCTTAGAAATCCTACCTTCTGTCACAGCAATTAGCTTTCCGGATCTTTTATATTTCTTTACAAGTATTCTCAGATGCGAAATCTACCAGTTGCCAAAATCAGAAAAGTGGTAGTTGCCGCAACTTGACCCACCGGGAAGTCTCCGTAAAATCCACAGTATTTAGCGGTCATTTAAACTCCTTTACTTACGTATATAAATTTATTTTGCTGATGATTATTTGAAGCTGCAATGAGTCAGAAGTTGAAGCGTGTAAACCGAGTCCTGTGAGGGAAGATAAGTAAAGCGAGTTGAAGAGAGATGAAGTAGGGTGAAGTTTTGCGGATTTGATGCCCATAACACTCCGCGTGCGGTGTCACTCATTTGAGCGACACCGCACGCGGAGCGAGTGGTGAAAGTATTTAATGACCTACCAGCATTGCTGTATCTGCTAACTCTTCGCTTTGAGAAACTTGCGGCTCTTTCAGGATAAAAACACAAAGCAAGCACACGATCGCCGCAGCAACTCCGAGTACCTGAAAAAAGGTGTGGTTTCCGGCAATTTCTTGGGGCAGAAAGCTATAAAAAGTGGCATAAGTTACAGCGCCGACACTGCCGTAAGCACCAACATTTCCGGCAATTTGACCGGTTACTTCTCGTTTAATTAAGGAGACGATGCCAAAAGTTGCACCTGCTGCGCCGAAGACGAAGAAGGCACATAACATTGTCGTGACGATCGCCACTGGTAACGGCCAGTTTGCCGTCATTTGGCTCAGGATTGAATACCCCAACGCGACTCCGGCGATCAGGAGTGTCAGCGTCCATTTGCGGCTGCCGATTTTGTCCGAAATTAAGCCTCCGGTGGGACGACTGATCAAGTTCATCAGGGGAAACATCGCAGCTATTGGCCCGGCGATCGCCTGATTTAAGTTGAAGGTGTTCTCAAAAAATTCTGGTAGCATTGACACCACAGCGATTTCTGAACCAAAGGTGACTGCATAGGCTAGTTGTAATACGAATACTTGACTGATTTGGTAGCGTTCTTGAGTTGGGTAATCTTTTTTGCCAGTCACAACTTCTCGGTTAACTTCCCAAGTTTTGTAAGCCTGAATTAAATAGATTGCTGTCAAACCTGCCCAAATGCCGTACATGACATTTGTTGTCAGAAAACTTGCTTTCTGCAAGCGCCAGACAATTAAAGCTAAGGCGCCAAATAAAGGAATATTGGCCAGCAATAATGCCCAAAAACTTTGAGGGCTGGTGACTTCCATTGCGCCGTTGCGGGCTGGGCGCTGATAGACTTTGCCGGGGGGAGTGTCTTGAACGTTGCAGTAAAAAATGACTCCGAAAATTGCTGCGGCTATGCCGGTAAGGGCGATCGTCAATCGCCAATTGCTTTCGCCGACTGAGAGAAAAGCCGTTGCTGCGGCGATCGATGGTAACACTGCTTCGGCGGCAAAAGAACCAAAGTTTCCCCAGCCGGCATAGATTCCTTGAGCGAATCCGATCTCTTCTGGGGGAAACCATTCGGTAACTAAGCGGATGCCCACTACGAATCCAGAACCGACAATTCCCATTGCTAAACGGCTCAAAACCAACTGATTGAAGTCTTGGGCACAGGCGAATGCGAGAGTGGGAAATGCTGCATAGACTAGGATTGAAGAGAAGGTGATGCGAGGCCCGAAGCGATCGAGCAACATACCAATAATGATGCTTGCAGGAATGGTGAGGGCTAGGTTGCAGAGACTGATGATTCTAGCTTGCCCGATCGTCAAACCCAAATCTTGCTGCACCGTGGTACTGAATGGCGCGTAGTTAAACCACACTATGAATGTTAAGAAAAAAGCAAACCAACTCAGGTTCAGAATCCGAAAAGGCCCTCTGAATGATAAAAGCCCTTGAAGCATATTAAGTTATCCTAAGAAATAATACAGATTATTAATTTTGAGTTAATCTCACGACAAAAAATTGTGTCTTAAATTACTTTTTATTGTAAAAACGAAAGTTAACGGATCAATTTCGTGCAGATACAGCGTCAGGACACGGCAGTGCCGTGTCCCTACGCCAGATTAATTGTAGGGACACGGCAC
>JAUBOH010000251.1:0-9700 GCA_036700145.1 Microcoleus occultus BM001215366 | reverse complement strand
TTGCGCCGCCCTGCTTCCCCTTCATTTTTCTGCAAGTCTTCTAAACTTGGCAGAGCCGCAGTTAGAAGTTGCACAATAATTGAAGCATTAATGTAGGGCAAAATCCCCAGCGCAAAAATCCCCAAAGCTGACAGCCCGCCCCCTGAAAACAAGTCCAAAAAGCCAATTAAAGGGCTATTTTGAACGTTTTGGGCAAAGGCAGCTCGATCGATACCGGGGACTGGCAAGTGGACACCCAGGCGCACTAAAATCAATAAGCCAACAGTTACGAGGATACGGCCTCGCAAACCAGCGGCTTGAGCCATCTGCATGAACGTTTCTTGTGCAGTTGGCGCTTTCTCTCTACTAACGTCCATAGTTACGATTTTGGATTTTAGATTTGGGATTTTCGACTAAATCATTTTCTGATAGCAAACTTGAGGATTTGAGATTTGGACATACTCTCAAACCTCAAATCTTTACGCAACTAATTCGCAACTTCCACCAGCGGCTTCAATTTTGGTGCGTGCACCTGCGGTAAAAGCTTTGGCGCGCACTTGCAGAGCCACATTCAGTTCGCCATCTCCTAAGATTTTCAGCGGCCCATTGTCAGTATTGACAATTTTCGCTTGGATCAAAGAGGTGAGAGTAACTTCTGTGTTTGCTGGCAGGGATGCTAATTTACTTACATTAATGGTAGTGTACTCTTTGCGGTTCACTAGAGGGAAGCTCTTCAGCTTGGGGAGGCGGCGGTAGAGGGGATTTTGACCGCCTTCAAAACCGGGTCTAGTGCCGCTACCGGCTCTAGATTTTTGACCGCGCATCCCTTTACCGGAACTCGCGCCTTGACCGGCAGAAATACCTCTGCCCAAGCGGCGCGGACGTTTTGTGGAACCCGCTTTTGGTCGGGCGTCTTGCAATCTCATAGTTTTGGTAGTTGGTAATTGGTATTTGGTAATTGGTAATTGGTAGTTTTGAGTTTTGAGTTTTGAGGAATGAATTTTTTTTATTCACAACTCAATACTGAATACTCAAAACTGACAATTCGTCCCGTTCCCTAGTCCTTAACCGTAGAGGTTTTCTACTGGAATTCCGCGCTCTTGAGCAACTTCGGACAAGGTGCGGAGAGTGGAGAGGGCGTTGACTGCGGCTCGGGCGTTGTTTAAGGGATTTCCTGAACCTAGCTGTTTGGCTAAGATGTTGCGGACTCCTGCTAGTTCGAGAACAGTTCGCACTGCTCCCCCTGCAATTACGCCGGTTCCTGGTGCTGCCGGCCGCATCATTACTTTGGCTCCGCCGCCTGCACCGTTGATGGGGTGAGGGATGGAGTTAGCTTTGGTGAGGGGGACTTCAATTAGGTGCTTTTTGCCGTCAGCGACACCTTTTTTGACTGCACCGATAACGTCGCTAGCTTTGCCGACTCCGACTCCAACTTGACCGCGTTCGTTGCCGATAATGACTATGGCGCGGAAGCTGAGTTTTTTACCGCCTTTGACTACTTTGGTAACGCGCCGAATCTGAACAACCCGTTCTTGCCATTCGGATTCTTTTTCGCGCCCTTTGTTGTTGCTGCTGCTTTTTTTCTTGTTGCGCTGTTCTTTTTGTTCTGCCATAGTTTTGTCCTTTGGGAATTAGTAATTGGTGAAAGGCGATCGGCAATTGGTAATTGTTTGAGTAAAAAGTAAAAATAGAAGAAATCTGGTTTTTGCCTTTTAACTTTCAACTTTTGACTTTTTACTTTTTAATTACTCATTACCCGCTACCCATTACCTCCTCTAGAAGTCTAACCCGGCTTCGCGAGCTGCTTCTGCGAGGGCTTTGACGCGACCGTGGTAGAGGTTGCCTCCGCGATCGAATACGACTTTGGCTATGCCAGCGCCCTCGCAGCGTTTGGCTATCAACTGACCGACTTGCACGCTGGCGGAACAGTTGCTTCCCGAGGTGAGAACGGACTTCAAATCCGGGTCTAGGGTTGACGCAGCAGCTAAAGTGTGCTGTGTCGTGTCGTCGATTACTTGGACGTAGATGTGCTGGGACGATCGAAATACCGCTAATCTGGGACGTTCGGCGGTGCCGAACACCTTGCGCCGCACGCGGCGGTGTCTGCGGTGGACTGATTCTTTGCGAGTAAGCTTCATGGTTACTTCTTACCTGTTTTGCCTGTTTTACCAGCTTTGCGCCGGACGACTTCGCCGCTGTAGCGAATGCCTTTGCCCTTGTAGACTTCCGGCGGACGCACCGCGCGGATGCGGGCTGCTGTGTTGCCTACGAGTTCTTTGTCAATGCCGGAGACGATGACGTTGGTGTTGCCTTCAACTGCCATTGTGATGCCTTCTGGAGGGGGCATTTCCACGGGCTTGCTGTAACCGACGTTTAAAATCAAGTTCCGTCCTTGAACCTGGGCCCGATAACCTGTGCCGATAATTTCCAGGCGGCGCTGAAAACCTTGGGATACACCTTCGACCATGTTGGCGACGAGGGTGCGGCACAAGCCGTGGAGTTGTCTGGCGACGCGAGATTCGTCTCGGCGGGTGACGAGTAAAGTCTCGCCTTCGAGTCCCATGAGGATTTCGGCTGGGATAACTCGGGAAAGTTCACCTTTGGGACCTTTGACGGCTACTTTTTGGCCGTCTAGGGTGACGGTGACTTTCGTGGGGATGCTAATCGGACGCTTGCCAATTCGCGACATAATTTTTTGTCCTTTGTTTTTAGTTATTAGTCCTTGATGATTAGTCTTTAGTTATTAGTCCTTAGTTATTGATTTTTCAGTTTGTTGCCAATGACCAGCGACTAATGACTAATGACTAATGACTACCAAACATAACAAAGCACTTCACCGCCCAAACCTTGGCGGCGAGCTTCTCGATCGGTCATAATGCCGCTGGAGGTGGAGATAATGGCAATGCCAATTCCGCCTAATACTCTGGGCAATTCTTTACGGTTCGAGTAAACGCGCAGTCCTGGTTTGCTGACTCGCTTCAGTGCCGTGATAATTGGCTTGCGAGTTTTACCTTTGTACTTTAAAGAAAGCACTATATGTCGCTTAATCCCTTCTGGTTCTCCTTCTTCAAATTCGCTGATAAAGCCTTCAGTTTTTAGAACTTGAGCGATGCTACGGGTCATTTTTGTAGCTGGAATTTGTGTTGTTTGGTGGCGCGCCATGCAAGAATTGCGAATGCGCGTCAACATATCTGCTATGGTATCGTTAGCTGCCATGTTTTGCTCCTTACTCTACTACTTAGTTGTCCCGGAAGGGCATTCCCATTTCTTTGAGCAAGGCGCGTCCTTCTTCGTCGGTGTTTGCTGTGGTGATAATCGAAATGTCCATGCCTCGAATTTGATCGATGCTGTCATATTCTATTTCGGGAAAGATTAGTTGTTCTCTCAGACCCAAGCTGTAATTGCCACGTCCGTCGAAGCTTTTGGGACTGATGCCGCGAAAGTCTCTGATCCGGGGTAATGCGAGGTTGATCAGCCGATCGAGAAAATCGTACATCCGATCGGCTCGCAGTGTCACCATGACACCAACGGGTACTCCTTTGCGGATTTTGAAGCCTGCGATCGCCTTTTTCGCCCGCGTCACCACGGGTTTTTGCCCGGTGATGATGCCAATTTCCTTAATCGATGAATCTAGCGCCTTAGCATTTTGAGATGCTTCTCCCAAACCGCGGTTCACGGTGACTTTAACGAGTTTGGGCACCTGATGGATATTAGTATATTTAAACTGATCCATCAGTTTCGGAACGATTTTTCCTTGATAAATAACTTTGAGTTTGTCCGGCATAGTTTTGGTGTTTGTTTAACTGTCCCTGGGCGTGGTCAGGGAATTGTTCGAGCGTCATTTATCCTATGTTACTTGTTATTTGTTGATTGTTAGTTGTTATTTGTTGCCAACCACCAATCACCCATAACTACTGACTAATTCTCGAGGATTTCTCCGGTTTTTTTGAGCTGTCGCAGTTTGCGGCCGTCTTCGCTAAAGGTATAGCAAACGCGGCTGGCGATTTTCTCTTTTTCGGAATAGTGCATGACATTTGAGCTGTGAATGGGAGCCTCAAAGGTGACGATTTTTCCCGATTCTCCTTCTTGCTGGGGCTTGACGTGTTTGGTTCGGACGTTTACACCTTTAACAATTACTTTGCTGACTTTAGGATATGTCTTCAAGATTTCTCCGACTTTTCCTTTCTCTTTGCCAGTAATTATTTGCACGGTGTCGCCAGCTTTGACGTGCATTCTGTAGCGCTGCGGTTCGCTAGTTGGTTTACCCTTTTTTCCGTACATTTTAAAGTACCTCCGGGGCTAAGGAAACGATTTTAGTAAAGTTTTTGTCGCGCAGTTCGCGGGCGACGGGGCCGAAAACGCGAGTGCCTTTGGGGTTCCCGTCTACGTTGATAATGACGGCGGCGTTGTCGTCAAAACGAATGCTCATGCCGCTGTCGCGGCGCAGGCCTTTGCGGGTTCTGACAATGACGGCCCGGACGACATCTGATTTTTTGACGGCCATATTGGGGAGGGCGTCTTTGACGACGGCAATGATCACATCGCCGACTCCGCCGTAGCGGCGGTTGCCGCCTCCCAATACGCGGATGCACATTAGTTTGCGCGCTCCGCTATTGTCGGCGACATTGAGGTATGTCTGGGGTTGAATCATGGTGACTGTTGACTGTTAACTGTTGATTGTTGACTGCTAATTGATTGTTGATCTTTGAACGATCGGGCGATTAGCAATTAGCTGTTAGCCGTTTTTGTTCCCGAAAATTTCAGCAACCATCCAGTGTTTGGTTTTGCTCAAGGGGCGAGTTTCGGTGATGCGGACTCGATCGCCGGCTTTGCACTTGTTTTCTTCGTCGTGAGCTTTGTACCGTTTGGTGCGGACTACGATTTTGCCGTATTTGGTGTGGGAGGAGCGGTTTTCGATCGCTACCACCACAGTTTTGTCCATTTTGTCGCTGACTACTACGCCAACTCGTTCTTTAATTGCCATACCTACCTATTTTTTTGATGCTATTGAGTTTTTTTGAACTACTCGGCGGCGGCCGGTGAAGCTGCTTCTGACTCTTGGCTGACTGCTGCGGTTGCAGCTTGCTGTTCGGCTGCTTTCGATGCGGCTGAGGTTTTAGCAGCTTCTGCATCAGCAGCGACTTGGCGCTCGCGTTCAACTGTCATCAATTGAGCGACGCGGTGTTTGGCGTGCTTGAACAGGTGAGGCTTTTCCATGCGGCCGGTAGCTTGCTGAAGCCGCAATTCCATTAGTTGGCGCTTGACGGCTAAAATTTGCTCTGCTAGTTGTGCATCGCTTAAATCTCTAGCTTCTTTAATCTTGGGCAAAGACATAATTGTGTGCTTTATCGTGAGCGATCGGTCAATTGATGACAGAAGTTGTCTGGATGCTGAAGCCCGAAGGAAAGAAAAGTTACCAAGGCCTGATTTTAAATTGCTGCTGGCGTTTAAAAATCTGACGGATGCCGACTTAATTCTACCTTCGATCGTCGCTATGACTGGGCTTCTTCGCGGGTGATGAACTTGGTTTTAATGGGTAATTTGAAAGATGCCAAACGCATTGCTTCGCGGGCTATTTCTTCAGTTACGCCACCAATTTCAAACATTACCCGGCCGGGTTTGACGACGGCAACCCAAAACTCAGGTGAGCCTTTACCGGAACCCATCCGGGTTTCTGCTGCGCGTTGGGTTACAGGTTTGTCGGGAAAAATGCGAATCCAGATTTTGCCGCCCCGGCGGATATAGCGAGTCATGGCGCGGCGTCCGGCTTCTATTTGGCGAGAAGTGATCCAGGCAGGTTCAATGGCTTGGAGCGCGAAGTCGCCAAAGCTGACTGTGTTGCCGCGGGTGGCAATACCGCTCATTCGCCCGCGCTGTTGTTTGCGGAATTTTGTTCTTTTAGGGCTTAACATGGCTTTGGGAGTTGGGTAATTGGTAATTGGTAATGGGTAGTTGGTAATTGCTAATTGCTAATTGGCGCGTGAACAACTGACACTTAACAAGTGACAACTAACACTTAACAATTAGCTAGCCTTCGTTCGATCGATCTTCAAAATTCTGGCGGCGGCGCTTTTGTTTGGTGCGGGGCACTGCTGCATTTGGTGCAGCCTCTTGTTCCTGTCCGGGAATAATTTCGCCTTTGAAAACCCAAACTTTAATGCCGAGAATACCGTAGATGGTTTGAGCCGTGCAGTACGAGTAGTCGATGTCTGCCCGCAGCGTGTGCAAGGGAACTCTTCCTTCCCGCGTCCATTCGGTACGGGCGATTTCTGCACCGTTGAGGCGTCCGCTGACTTGAATTTTGATGCCTTGGATGCCTACTTTTTGAGCGCGGGTGATTGCTTGGCGGACTACTCGGCGGAAAGATACGCGCCGTTCTAGTTGCTGGGCGATGTACTCTGCGATCAGGGTGGCATCGGCGTCTACTTTCTGGACTTCGACGACGTTGATGCGGATTTGGCGGTTGCTGCCGAGTTCCTTCTGCAAACCGACGCGCAAAGTTTCGATTCCGGCTCCGCCGCGACCTACGACAACGCCCGGTCTGGCTGTAAACACTTCTAGGTCGATCTGATCGGCTTTGCGTTCGATTCTGACCGAGGAAATGCCAGCATTGCTGAGAGTTTTGCGGACGTACTTGCGAATTTTAAAGTCTTCTTGCAAGAGTTCTGGATAGTTTTTCGGGTCGGCAAACCAGCGAGAGCGGTGCTCTTGGGTAATGCCGAGGCGAAAACCAATTGGATGTATTTTTTGGCCCATAAAAGTTGATGAGTTAATTAGTAATTGGTAATTGGCAATTGGTAATTGGTAATTGGTGATTACCGTTTGTTTTCAACTTTAAGCTGTTGATTACCTATTACGTTTTCCCTGGTTTAGTCTTCTGCGATTGTCGCGACTACTACGGTAATGTGGCAAGTTGGCTTGCGGATTTGGTAGGCGCGACCTTGAGCGCGGGGTCTAAAGCGTTTGAGGACTGGGCCTTGGTCTGCGTAAGCTTGAGAAACTACGAGCTTGGCTTTGTCCAATCCTGCGTTGTGTTCGGCGTTGGCTACTGCCGATCGCAAAACTTTAACTATGGGTTCGCAGGCGCGGTAGGGCATGAATTCGAGTAAAATCAGCGCTTCTTGGTAGCTTTTGCCGCGAATTTGGTCGAGGACTCGGCGCACTTTGAAGGGGGATGTCCGTATGTAACGGGCGATCGCCTTAATTTCGGATGTGGTATCTATAGCCATTTCGATTTGGGTAATTGGTAGTTGGTAATTGGGAAAAAGGTAATTGGTAATTGGGGAAAAGTTTTTCCGATTACCGATTACCTGTCACCTAATTAGGCTATCTTTTGGCCTTTTTATCACCACTTTTCGCGTGACCTCTAAAGGTGCGAGTGGGGGAGAATTCTCCGAGTTTGTGACCTACCATTTGGTCTGTGAGGTAGACCGGTACGTGCTGTCTGCCGTTGTGAACGGCGATCGTGTGACCCACCATTTGGGGCAGGATTGTGGAAGCTCGCGACCAAGTTTTAATTACTTGTTTTTGGCCTGCGGCGTTGAGTTTTTCGATTTTTGTCATCAGATGGTCTGCGACAAACGGGCCTTTTTTTAGCGATCGAGACATGATTTTGGTAATTGGGAATTGGGCATCGGGCATTGGGCATTGGGCATTGGGCATTGGTAATTTGTTATTTCCAATTACCCATTACCCATTACCCATTACCCATTAAACTAACTTTGTCTGCCGCCCTTGCCGCGCTTGGAAGATTTGCGGCGGCGCCGGACGATCAAAGAGTCGCTGCGCTTGTTTTTGCTTCGAGTTTTGGCACCCAATGCTGGTTTGCCCCAAGGGCTGACAGGTCCCGGACGCCCGATGGGAGCTCTACCTTCACCACCACCATGCGGGTGATCTACCGGGTTCATGGCGCTACCGCGAACTGTTGGTCTGCGGCCTTTCCAGCGGGTGCGGCCGGCTTTGCCAAGGCTGATGTTTCTGGCGTCTGTGTTGCCAACTTGACCGATGGTGGCGTAGCAGTCGGCGCGGACTTTGCGCTGTTCGCCGGATGGGAGTTTGAGGGTAACGTAGCTACCTTCTTTTGCCATTAGCTGAGCGCTGGAGCCTGCGGAACGGACGATTTGTCCGCCTTTACCCGGTACTAGCTCGACGTTGTGGATGCTGGTACCGAGGGGAATGTTTTTCAGGGGTAAGGCGTTGCCGATTTCGATCGGCGCGTCTGGGCCTGAGACAATTACTGTACCGACGGCTAGGTTGAGCGGGTGCAGGATGTACCGTTTTTCGCCGTCTTTGTAGAACAGGAGGGCGATGCGGGCGTTGCGGTTGGGGTCATATTCGATCGCCTTGACGGTAGCGGGAATGCTGTGTTTGTCGCGGCGGAAGTCGATGTCTCTATAAAGCCGTTTGTGACCGCCTCCCCGGTGGCGACAGGTGATGACGCCTCGGTTGTTGCGGCCTTGTTTGGTGTGTTTGTTGCTAGTTAGAGACTTTTCTGGTTCTGATCTGGTAATTTCAGCAAAGTCCGAGACGGTTTTTTCTCGGGTGCTGGAGGTATAAGGTCGGTAAGAACGGATGCCCATAATTTTGCGATCGGTAATTGGGAAAACGGTAATTGGTAATTGATAATTGGTAACTGGTAATTGGTAATTATAATTTCTGAAGTCCGAATTCATCCTTCATCCTTTTTGATTGCCGATTACCGATTACCGATCGCCCGTTACCGATTACCTATTACTAAATTTTAAACTTCTGGGAATAGGAGTTTGCGGATCGAGTCTCCGTCCTTCAGAGTTACGGTTGCTCGCTTGTAACAAGGTTTGAAACCGACAAACTTACCAACTCGACGCTTTTTACGCGGCGGGTTTTGGGTGTTGACTGCGGTAACTTTTACCTTAAATAGCTCTTCGATTGCAGCTTTAATTTGAGGTTTGGTCGCTTTGGGAGCTACGTCGAATGTGAATTGATTTAATTCCATCATCCGGGTAGCTTTCTCGGTGAGAATAGGACGCTGGATCAAATCTGCGTAGTCGCGGGGGTCGATTTTACTCACCGTAAATCTCCTGAATTTTTGCTATGGCTGTAGATGTGACGATAATTTTGTCAGCCGCCAGAACGTCATAAACATTCAGGGAAGTTGCCAAGATGACGTTCATCAATTCGATGTTCCGTCCAGACAAGTACACGTTTAGTTGCGGTTCTGGCAAGATTAACAGAACTTTTTTAGTTGGTTCGATACCCCAACGGGCGATCGCACTCAGCAGTTCTTTGCTTTTCGGTCTCGGAAATTGCTCGGCAAATTCTTCAACCACAATTATGTCTTCGGTACGGCTGAAGAATGCTGTCCGCAAAGCGAGACGGCGTTCTTTTTTGTTCATCTTGACTTCAAAGTCTCTCGGCTTCGGCCCGAAGATGACACCGCCGCCCCGCCACAGCGGAGAACGGATAGAACCTGCTCTGGCTCGACCTGTTCCTTTTTGACGCCACGGTTTGCGGCCGCCGCCTCTAACTTCCGATCGAGTTTTGGTGCAAGCATTTCCTTGACGGGCGTTGTTCAGTTGCCGCGTCAATGCTCTGTGAACGATGTGAGACGCATTTTCTTCTTTGGCTACGCGCAGCTCTAAAGTTGTTTCTCCAACTTCTTCGCCTTGCCAATTTCGCACTACACAGTTAACCATATCTTTTGTCCTTTGTATGTTGTTGTTAGTTGTTAGTTGTCTGTTGT
>JAUBOH010000250.1:0-9728 GCA_036700145.1 Microcoleus occultus BM001215366 | reverse complement strand
AGGGGGACTTTCACCCCCCCTTTCCCCCCCTTATTAAGGGGGGCTAGGGGGGATCTCCGGGTTTCAAAACACACCCTACTAGCTAAATCTAAACAGATTGAGTTACATGATGGCGGCTGGTCAATTTATCCAATTGATTCACCAACAAACTCAGGAACAATCCCACATCGGTAACAACTCCAGTAGATTCGATCGACCCCCGATCGCTCAATTTCGTCACCACCGCCGGATTAATGTCCACACAGACCATCTTCACACCAGCCGGAGTCATATTTCCCACACCAATTGAGTGCAGCATAGACGACAGCATCAACACCATATCTGCACCCCGTAACAGCTCAGTATATTCTTCTTGAGCCTTAACCAAATCCATTTGCGTGTCAGGAAGGGGGCCATCATCGCGGATCGAACCTGCCAGAGAAAACGGTATATTGTTCTTCACGCACTCATACATCACACCGTTAGTAACCAACCCTGCTTCCACAGCTTTCGCAATACTCCCGTAACGTCGGACAGTGTTAATTATTTTCAAGTGATGTCGGTGTCCGCCGCGCACAGCAACACCGCGTTTCATGTCAACCCCCAAAGAGGTTCCCATGTTCGATTGTTCCATGTCGTGAACTGCGATCGCATTGCCGCCCAACAACGCTTGTACGTAACCTTCGCGGATCAAATGTGCTAAATGTTCGCCGCCGCCGGTGTGGATGACAACAGGCCCTGCGGTAACAACAACTTTACCACCCCGATCGCGAATTTGGCGCAATTCCCACGCTACTTGTTCCACAACCAACTCGACGCGGCGCTCGCTAGAAACGCTCCCAGACATAAAGCTAAATTCCTGAGAATTCCGTTGTTCCCGCGATTCTGTTTTGCGAATCGTGCGAATGCCAACAACATCAACAACGACTTTCTCTCCTACTTTCAAATCGCGCAGTAATTTACATTTGGCGACAGGGATGCCCGCAGTTTCGGTAATAGCTACTGCACCATCCATCCGCTGATTTTGTACCTTCACCCACTGATTATCTACCCGCACTTCCGTCGGATAAATCGTACTAACATAAAAGTCGTCTGGGCCAACACCATCTTGCACAACAGGTTCCAAACTAGCATCGCAAATTTCTTGCGGCGGGGCTACTGCACCAAGGTCAATCAGCATTCCCATCATTTCTTCCATCACATCATGGGAAGGAGCCGAAATTTTAACATCGGCACTAGAGGTGCTTTGTCGCTGCTCTCCCAGATTGAAATTGAGCACTTGGAAACTGCCACCGAGATCGACAATTAAGTCTAAAGCACGACTAATTAAACCAGCATCGAGCAGGTGGCCTTCCATGCGAATTGTGCGGCTTTCTACCATCACGTTTGCCGATCGATCTTCTTGCACTGGTTCTATCACCCGCAGTGTCAGACACTTACAAGCACCACCAGCTTTCAGAAATTCACTCATCGGCGTTTCAATTACTTTAAAACCAGCCTTAGTAATGCGGTTTTTCAAGCCTTCGCTGACCTTATTCATTACCACAATTTGGTCAATATTGACAGCATTGCAGGCAAAATTAGCGGCATCTGCTTCTTCAATAGCAATCCGTTTTTCTGGTGCAACTCGCATTTCAATTAAGCGGTTTGAGTAGGAATCAAATGCGGCTGGATAGTAAAGCAAATAGCCGCCGCTCAAGGGACAAAAACAGGTATCTAGGTGATAGAAACGTTCGTCTACTAAACGCAGCGATAAAACTTCTATGTTGAGCCATTTTGCGAGTAACGGGTGAGAATCGAGTTCGGAACGGAAACCGTATCCAGCCCATAACCAGCGTCCTTCGCGATCGAGCAAAGCATCGCCAGCACCCTCAAATGGCAAGTCTTTCGGTAGTTCGTGCACGGTGAAACCTTTGCTTTCAAACCATGCTTTGAAATAGGGTTCTTCGCCTTGGCGTTCTTTGTGATAGAAACGGCTGAGGACAAAAGTATTGCCTAAAAGTAGACCCGCGTTGGCGGTGAAAACCATATCCGGCCAGCCTTTTTCGGGTGTTACGAGGTCTACAATGGCGTTTTCTTTGAGCACGTGGTAAAGTTTTTCCCACTGTTCCACGGCGCGATCGCGCGATGATTTGTGGACATTGCCCTCCATCCACGGATTAATCACGTAGTCCACATCGTAGTGGTCGGGAGCGCACATCAGGAAGCGAATTGAGTCAGTCATAATTCAGTTAAAATGTGGTAGATGCTACAGACTTAAGTTGACAGAGTTTGCTAGAGAACAACTGCAATATTCGCTCGTCACAGCAAGAATGCAACATCAGGTCGTGAAAAAACGAACTTTTAATTATACCACATCAGGGTCTATTTGGAGTCAAAAGCGACTGTTAGTGGGAAGTAATGAAATCTTGACACGTGCGATCGGTCCGGCAGCTAAAACAATCAGGTATATAATTAAATTAATACAAATGATATTGTTGGGATTAATTTTATCAACAAATAAATAGCCATGACAATCACAGCCACTGAATATAAATATGTGCAACTAGACGATCGCAATATCCCCATCATTGAAGGGACATCGATGAAAATCGTAGAGTTACTTACCTCTGTGAAAGCCTACGGTTGGACTCCTGAAGAATTGCTACAAAGTTACCCTCACCTTACCCTGAGCAAAATTTACTCAGCATTAGCTTACTACTTGGACAATCAACAAGAAATAGACGCAGATATTGAACGGCGAGAGAACTATGTAAAACAGTTAGAACAAGAAGCTGGCGAATCTGCTTTTGCTGCTAGAATGCGCGCTCAAGGGTTGTTGAAATGAGCCTATCCCTTTATATGGATGAGAACGTCCCATACAAATTACAGAAGGATTACGTTTGCGGGATGTAGATGTTTTGACAGTGCAAGAAGATGGACTTGCTAGTTTTCCAGACCCCGCTGTATTCGATCGCGCCATTGAACTTCAGCGACTTGTATTTTCAGAAGATCAAGACTTTCTAGCTGAAGCAAAACTCCGTCAGGGTGAGGGGATCAACTTTCCGGGTGTTGTCTATGCCCGTCAAAGGCGAGTCTCGATTGGAGATTGCGTGCGCGACTTGGAAATAATTGCTAAAGTGGGCGAGCCAGAAGATTTTGCTAACCGCGTGCAATATTTGCCTTTGTAGTTAGCGATCGAACTTCTCAATCTAACGTTAACATCATTTTAAATTTTAACCTTCAAATTTTGCGAAATCGGCAGTTCGATCGCAAATTCTGTTCCCCGGCCAACTTCTGAGTGACACCTCAAGTTACCGCCGTGGGAGTCTTTCACAATTTGGTAACTAATCGACAATCCCAAACCAGTGCCGCTACCGATCGGTTTCGTAGTAAAAAACGGGTCAAACATCCTTGACTGAACTTCAGCATTGATACCTGGCCCATTGTCAGCAATGCGAACAACAACTAGATTGTCCCTATTTATTTCAGTGCTAATCTGAATCTGAGGATGTTTTTCAAACATTTGCCCAGAATCATGGGTAACTGTTGGAATATTGTTTGCTAATGACGAATGACTGATGACTAATGACTCTTCCACAGCGTCGATCGCATTCGACAGCAAATTCATAAATACCTGGTTTAATTGAGCCGGATAACACTCGACTTTTGGCAGTTCGCCGTAATTTTTAATAACTTGAATTTCCCGACGTTTTGGCTGATTCTGCAATCGGTGCTGCAAAATCACCAAAGTGCTCTCTATCCCTTCATGAATGTCGATTACTTTGCGATCTTGTTCGTCAAGTCTCGAAAAGTTTCGCAAAGACAGCACGATTTGCTTAATTCGGTTAGCACCAGCTTGCATGGAAGACAGGATTCTCGGGAAATCCTCAGCGATAAAATCTACTTCGACTTCTGCCAATTCTGCGGCAATTTCGGGAACAGGTTCGGGATAGTGTTGCTGGTAAAGCTGGATCAATTTTACCAAATCGCTAGCGTACTGTGCGGCGGGAATAATATTGCCGTAGATGAAACTGATGGGGTTATTAATTTCGTGGGCAACTCCCGCTACCATTTGCCCGATACTTGACATTTTTTCGGCTTGAATGAGGTGGGATTGAGCATTTTTTAAGTATTCCAGAGTTTTTTCTAACTGTTGCGCTTTTTCTCGTTCTCGCTGTTCGCTAAATTGCAAATCTACTTGTGCTTGTTTGCGATCGCTAATATCGATATGCGTACCCGTCATCCGCCAAGGATTTCCAGAATCGTCGCGTTCCATCACCTTAGCTTGAGCCAAAACCCACTTCCACTCACTGGATTTGGTCAGCATCCGAAATTCCACTTCGTAGAGCGAAGTTTGCCCTTCTAAGTGAGCCTTTATCGCTGTTTTAGCCTGTGGCAAATCCTCTGGATGTACAAGTTTCTCCCAAGATACAAAACTATTTTCTATTTCCTCTACTTCATAGCCCAACATCGTCTTCCACCGCGAATTAAAATAGACTTCTCCAGTCCTGACATTCCAATCCCACAATCCCATCGCACTTCCTTCAAATGCCAGATAAAAACGTTCTTCGCTAATTTGTAAAGCTGCTTCTGCTTGTTTGCGATCGGTAATATCCATTACTGTTCCCAACAGTTGAAAAACTTCCCCGGTTTCATTGAAAACAGATTCTCCCCTTGTTTCCAGGTATCGGATTTGACCGCCCCGATCCAAAATTCGGAACTCTTTTTTGTAGGAAGTTCCTCGTGAGATAGCGCGACTGAGAGTTTGTTGGAACAAGTCTCTGTCGTCGGGATGATACATCTGGCTGATTTCGGCATATGTCGGTTCGGATGCGGCTGAGTCAAGACCAAAAATGCGGAATACTTCTTCTGACCAGGTAATTTTATTTTTGAGAACATCAAATTCCCAACTGCCAATATGGGCAATTTTTTGGGCTGCTGCTAGACTAGCTTCGCTTTGTTGCAGTTTAAGTCGCTGCTGTTTGTCTTGTTCGAGAAGATTGGCTTGAGCGATCGCAATTCCCATTTGTGCAGCTACAGTTTTCAATAATCGGATCTCATCTTCCGTCCAGTGGTGGCGATCGTACTGGTGCAAACCTATCATTCCGTTGGCTTTTCCCTGGTAGGAAGTGCGGACGGCAATCATCGACTTCACACCTACTTGACTGCACAAATCTCTGACATTTTCTAGCAGCGGCTCCGCAAAAACATCGTCACAAACTACAGCTTTATCTTGGGACAATACAAACAGAGCGTGAGGATTGCCCTGGACGGGAATTTCTACATCTAAAATAGATTCTGATTCTAATTTTCGGTACTTAGCTACACAAGGAATGCGGGGATCTGGGTCTTCTGTGTAGGTGTGAATCAAGCAGCAATCGGCATTAAAAACTCGACCGATTTGGGCAGCCGCTGTCTGAAAAACTTGATCCTGCTTTAAGCTATAGCGAATTTCCAGACTAATTGTTTCTAGCAGAAATCTTTGCTTGATTTGCCGTTCCAAAGCAGCCAAAGCTGTTTTAAGTTCGAGTTCTGCTTGTTTGCGATCGCTAATTTCAGTAGCAGTTCCCAAAATTTTCCAAGGTTTGCCATCCGCTGTTCTAGCAAACACAGTATCCCGGCTCAAAAACCAGCAATATTCACCGTTTTTGTGCTGAATTCGGTACTCCAACTCAAAGCTTTCACCATCTTTTGCTGTCTCAATCCTGCTCATGTGTTCTGAGAATGCCGGTAAATCGTCAGGGTGTATTAAGTTAGGAATAAATGCTGCTGCCATTTGCTGTATTTCTGCAAGCGAGTAGCCAATATCGGTATACACTTCGCGATTGAGATACAGAGTCCGCTGCTCGACCAAATCGTAAATGTACAAAACATTAGGATTCATAGTAATTACTGCCGACAGCCAGCGCTGACTTTCTCGCAGTTGTGCTTCGACCCGCTGGCGTTCTTCTATTTCTGCTTGCAGCAGCGCATTTTGTGCTATAATTTGCTTGTAAAGTCTGCTCAGAAGCAGTTGATTTTCGACGCGGGCTAGGACTTCTTCTATTTGAAACGGTTTACTAATGTAGTCTACCGCCCCCAGCGAAAAAGCTTTGACTTTATCAAATACTTCATTTAAAGAGCTGAGAAAAATCACAGGAATATCTTTGGTTTGCGGACAAGCTTTTAGCTGTTCGCAGACTTGATAGCCATCCATACCGGGCATCATGATGTCCAGCAAAATCAAATCTGGTAGAGTCGATTTAGCCAAGCCGATCGCAAATTGACCATCCAGTGCCGGCCACACTTTATATCCCCGCAAAGACAAAACATGGGATAAAAGATGCAAGTTCTCTGGGTGGTCGTCAACCATTAAAATGTTTTGTTTTAAGGCATCGCTTTCAGATGCCTGTGTTTGTACTTTTGTAGGTTTTTTGTCATATTTTTTCATAACAGACCCCCTCAAACTATTATTTTCTATTCGTAATTAAAAAATCATTAAAGTTTACAACTGTTTGTACATCGAACTATTAGTTTGCAGCAGCAAGAGTATTGGGTAGAGGTTGATTTATGGCGCGGATGCGAGCAATACAAGTTTCAATCAGCTCTGCATCTGGTCAATCAAGGATTGTATGCAATGCCTCGATCAACTATGGCCGCAGCATAAATCAGAGCCTCAGCCTTCCTTTAATGCTTTGGTAGTGGAGTTGTGCAACTATCCGATCGATCGCTCCCGGTAGTGGAATTTATATGTGTATCAACTATATCAGAAGTTTCTTAATTGTTTGTTTTTTTTTGAAAGCAAATTGTTAGTAGAGAAAACAGCCAATATTCCTCAAATCATCGGCAAATTCGGCAAATTTCACGATCCGCAACACTTTCACAGTGTTTATAACCCGGTTTTGCCTGCATTTACTGGGTTGCTGAGTATTGTGTTTTTTCAGTAAATTTACTTACTTTAAACTGCAAATAAACCCGCCCTGACAAGCTCCTGCAATATCTGATGTTTTGTTTGCGCCGGATGGCAAATCTATGACATCCTGGTATCAGCCTGCAATTCACCGTAAGCAGCATACACGGCTTTCACATTATACCAATTCAGAAAAATCCGAGCAATTTCTAAAGCTAACTGCGGCTTGCCTTGGTCAATCAACCACTGCAAAAAAGGAGTCATCGTCCGCTCGTTCAGCAGCCCGCCCAAAGACAAAACTCCCCACAGTATTTGGTGCAAAACAGTCATTTGAATCATCAGCCGCACGTTCCAACTCGGGTGCTTTTGATAAAACAAAACTCCCATTCTGCCGCGCTGAATTTCTCGGTCAATCATGCCCGGAATTTGCTCTAAACTAAAAGCTGGATGCCAGTGATAGCCGACAGCAGCCGGACATTTAATCAGTTTTAAACCTAATTTTTTCAATCTGACACCCAATTCTAAATCTTCCCATCCGTAAAGTTGAAAGCGACTGTCAAACAGTCCAGCTTCCATCAACCAGTGGCGGGCGATCGCCACATTTCCCGTAGCAAAATAAGCCGCCGAAAAATCCGTTATTTTGTAAGGTTCCGCAGTAGGATTGTCGAAATTGCAAGTATTAATCACGTTTCCGTAAGTAAAAACCGCATCAGTATCCTTGTAACCTTGTAGCAAAGCATCTGCGTGTGCTTGCAAAAAATCCTCTGTAACAACTAAATCGCTGTCAATAAAAATAATCGTATCGCCCTTAGCATCTTCAACGCCCAAATTCCGGGCGGCGGCGGGGCCTTGGTGAGATTGACAGATCGATCGCACATGAGACAAATCCTCCCTATTTGCGGCCAACCACTCGATCGTCCCGTCCGTCGAGCCGTCATCGACTACAATCACCTCATAATCTCTGACACTGTTACCAAACTGCTGATTTTCCAAAGCCAGTAGACATTTTGCCAAAATCGGTTTACGATCGTACGTCGGAATCACAACACTAAAAAACACGGCTTTTCCCCATCGCCACAGTTACCGTATCCTACGGTAGCAGATTTTTCGCAGCAAGTTTTTTGGAAAACAGCAAACTTTAGCAAAAAAAGAATATCTAAATCTGTACTATTTCTGACAAGAATCGATCTCAATTGGGTGCATAATACAAAGTTGGTTAAATTCAGGATGTAAATAGCAATGAGTCGCGCTAAAAAAGTTGTGCTAGCATATTCTGGCGGAGTCGATACCTCCGTCTGCATTCCTTACCTCAAAAAAGAGTGGGGTGTGGAAGAGGTAATTACTCTGGCGGCGGATTTGGGACAGGGAGACGAATTAGAACCGATCCGCAAAAAAGCTTTAGCATCCGGTGCTTCGGAATCGCTGGTAATCGATGCTACCGAAGAATTTGTCAAAGACTATGCGTTTCCGGCCATTCAAGCCAACGCACTTTACGAAAACCGTTATCCCCTTTCTACGGCGCTGGCTCGCCCGCTGATTGCTAAATTGTTAGTAGAAGCTGCCGAAAAGTACGGTGCAGATGCGATCGCCCACGGTTGCACCGGCAAGGGAAACGACCAGGTACGCTTCGATGTGTCGATCGGCGCACTCAATCCCAAGATTAAAATCTTAGCACCCGCGCGGGAATGGAAAATGAGCCGCGAAGAAACGATCGCATACGGCGAAAGATGCGGCATTCCGTCGCCCGTGAAGAAGTCTTCTCCTTACAGTATCGATCGCAATTTGTTGGGAATGGCGATCGAAGCTGGCATCCTAGAAGATCCTTGGGCGGAACCGCCGGAAGAGGTGTTTTTGATGACAAAGGCGATCGAACAAACTCCCGACACACCCGAATACTTGGAAATCGGTTTTGATTGCGGAAATCCTGTCAGTTTGAACGGCAAAGATATATCACCAGTCGCCTTAATTTCCCAACTAAACGAAATAGTTGGAAACCACGGAATCGGCCGGATTGACATGATTGAAAACCGTCTAGTCGGGATTAAATCGCGGGAAATTTATGAAACCCCAGCGATTTTAGTTTTGATGCACGCGCACCGAGATTTAGAAAGTTTGACGCTGACAGCGGATGTCACGCGATACAAGCGCGGCATCGAAGAAACATACAGCCAAATGATTTACAACGGTCTGTGGTACAATCCTTTAAAAACAGCTTTAGACGCATTCATTCAGGACACGCAAAAGCGAGTAACTGGAACCGTGCGCCTCAAACTGTTCAAAGGAAATGCGATAATTGTCGGCCGCAAATCCGAAAATTCGCTGTACAGTTTCGATTTAGCAACCTACGGCGCTGAGGACGAATTCGACCACAAGGCGGCGGAAGGATTCGTCTACGTTTGGGGACTGCCAACTCGCATTTGGTCGGAGAAGAATCGGGGTTAGAAATTAGTAGGGCGAATCAGTCCGCCAGTCCGCCAGTCCGCCAGTCCGCCAGTCCGCCAGTCCGCCAGGGGTTTAAACCCCTGGCTAATAGCTAAAGTCCTCTAAAAGAGGACTGAATAATTCATGAGTTCTCTAATTAACCCGATCCGATCGAAGTTTTTCAGTCGTCTTTAGACGACTTTCGCTATGAGGCGGGGGTTTAAACCCCCGGCGGACTGTGCAGCGCAGATGGGGACTAAATAATAGAAGCAATATTATGGCAGGATTTGGTATAATGCCTACGCCTGACTCAATATTTCCAAAAACTCCTGCACAACTAAATCGGGTTGTTCGCTGCATCGGGTAGCATCGTAATGCTTGACAAGATTGATGCCAGAATCTATCGAAAGCCCGCACATTTCATCTTCTGTTGCGTTTTGATGGGATGATTCGCTGT
>JAUBOH010000249.1:0-9771 GCA_036700145.1 Microcoleus occultus BM001215366 | reverse complement strand
ATAAGGGGGACTTTGAGAATGGTCTTCTCCCCCCCTTCTTAAGGGGGGCGCCAGGGTGATCTAGATTTAATAGTCTTGCCAGCAGTCTCTAACTGGGTTTGACGTGTTTGTTGACACGAAGAAGGGCACGGCGCCGTGTCTTGGGTATCATGTCGAAGAGTGCAACCGGAATTGATATTATCAAGCGTGGTTTGTTGATTGTTGATGGTTCATGGTTAATTGCCTGATACCATGAACCATGCAAGGCTCTAAGCTGGTTTCCAATCCTCATTATAAAAAGAAACTCTGTACTCTTTACCGGGAGGAACATTACGATTCAGTACCTGGGAGAGGGTCTTGGTATTCATAATCTCTTCCCAACCTACAGGTGAAAAAGTTTCGGGATTGAAGACATTTTCTGCTAGCAGGGGATTGGTAAAAGCTTGAGAAAACGCATCAATTCCGATCAGTCGTCCGACTAAAGGAGGTAAGGCTGAGTTTTCTCGCAAATCTTCTGCGTAGAGTCCCACATACAACTCAATGTTGTCTACGTGACCGTACAATCGTTTCAATTCTTTTTGGACATCTTCATCGCCACTAATTTGATCGAAATCTGTCACCCGCGGATAGTTGCACAGTTCGCGGTAATCGTTGTAGGTTCTTAATTTGGCCGCACGACCTACACGAATGCTGGCTGTCTCGGTGGGAATCAGGAAGTCAGGCGTATTGAATAAACTCAGTTGCGCTGCTGGTTGGGAACAAGTTTCTTCAAATATAGCTCCCAAACCTTTGTTGATAATCAGATCGTTGTTCCACATCGTTTCGGGTACAGACATTTCTTTCCCGTCATGGATTAGCTGATCGGGCAGCATACTATGCCAACGATAAACTAAAGTAAATTCTACCGACATCCAATTCGTGCGATACCATTTTTCATCAATAAATGCTGGGGGATCGACGAAGAATTGGAAGTTGTAGGGAGTAATGTGGTTGATATAATCCTCTAGCACAATTTTCAGAAACTCCGCCATCACGATATTTCTGGCGGTTTGGAAAAGACGTTCATCATCCCAAGTTGGATAATTCTTTGCCAAGAGGTCGCACACGCGATTGTGTTCTCTCAAGCTAAGAACGTTGAGCATTACATAGCCAATTTGCACATTGACACGCTCTAACTCTATCCCCATTGCAAATAATTTTTGTTTCTTTTCATAGGGGAGTTTATCCGATTTTTTCTCGTCGTATTCACCGACTATTTGATGGGGGATTCCGTTGAATTCTTCCTTGGGTTGCCCGTTTTCATCATAGTAAAAAGGAGGATATTCTTCGCCATTTATAATTTGGCTTTTTAGCTTGCCTCCTTGATGAGACCTCAGCAGGTGAGTAATATTTGCGTTCAACCCATAGACGTTACACAGATCGATTTGATGGTTGGAACTATTTTTGCGGTGATCCAGTCGATCGGTCCGCAGGAAACTGTCGGTAAACCATTGCACGAAATAGGGGAACATAAGAGAAGATTTGGCAGAATATTTCGTCTTCCCTTTTTTGCGGTACAAGACCTCTAAATCCTTAATAGCCGGGAGATTCTTTTCAAAATTGTCTGTGGGGGTTAAATTAACCCCTATGTAGTTTTTATCGGTTAAGGGCTTCCAATCTGTAGGCGGTAGTTGGAGTCCCGAATAAGTGCGATCGTTTAATGAATCCCAAGACGTGTAGGGAGACATGGTACTAAACGGATAGGGGCGAGTGGGAATTTTTAAGACGGCATTGTTAATCAGAGTTTTGTTGACTTTTTTGCTGAGTCCTTCGTTGCTTTGAATGAAGTTCCAAAGCGGCTTGAAGTTAGTTAAAAGCAAAGTCTCGATTTTGTTTTTCTGCCCGTCTCTTGATGTGTCTCTTTTTGAAGACATAATTGTTTCCCCTGTTGGTTGTTTGAGATGCGATCGATCGCCAAGCTTCAATTCCGATATCTTGATGAAGTCTTCTCTGTCCTCTTCACTTTGATTTAAGTTTGGATAAAAGCTGTTTTAGATTCTCGGGGGTGTACTCGATGTCTACGCTTTCCAAACGCTTGAGCGCGCTTTCATGAAGATCCTCAATGGTATCCCCCACCTCGCGCCACTTGATTCCTGCCAATCTGAAGAACCCAGGAGCGTTGTTAAATTTAGCCGTATAATCAGGCTTGATATCCTCAATGGCCTCTGGCTCGAATTCAAGCTTCAATTCAAGGTCACTGATTTGATCAAACATCCACTTCAAGACAGCATCTGATAACCCGCGGTATGCTTCCGTACCACCGCCGATGCAGCCATGCTCGCCTGGAAACCAAACTTGACGAAGCTTCTGGTTCGGGGCATCAGGATTTTTCTTCATCAGGGTAACATCAAAGACTTCGCGAATTTCGTCGATCGCAACGGCGTGCAACGCATTCTCAATATCCTTATTTAAAGTGGTGTCGTGGAATTTGTACTTTGTTTTGAGCTTTGTCTCAAACTTCTTCAAGGCGGGTACAAGAGGAACACCAAGGGCTCCAACGGTGTCGAAACAACCAAGCAAGGTAATCGGGACGCGATCGCCCTTATCTTTGCCGTAATTTTCGCGGAAACTCTTTGCTTCCGGATGCTTTGGTGAAATCTCTCGCTTACGGTAAAGCTCGTAAGCGAGAGATGCCATGGTAACGTTACTGCGGGATAGGAGACCGGAGCAATAGATCATCCCCGCTAGACTCCTGACTGTGTAAGCACCGCGACTGAACCCGAATAGATAGATTTCGTCACCCCGATCGTAGTTGAAAGAAAGAAAACGATAGGCATCTTGTATATTTTTATCGATTCCCAGTCCAGTGGCTGCGCCCACAATCTTGTTACTGTCGACTCCAATTCCCTCGTCATAAAACACGATCTGCGGAACCCCGTCACTGGCTGTCCGTTTCACGGCCTGGGCAAGCTTAACCACATTAGTTGGACACTCAGAATCTAGTCTGCCCAAAGTTCCATCACAGCAAACTATCAGACGTTTCCCTGGTTTCGTCATTTTTATATTCTCCCTTTGAATCTGAAATTTGATAGCGACCTGTCATTGGTAATCGGTTACAAGAGTATTGCCCATTCCCGTTTTTAGAGCGCCGTCAGGCGATCGCTCCTAATTTCTTGCTCTAAATTTGGATCTTGCTGGGCAATCTTTAGCTGTTTCCATTTTCAGTAAATTAGTCCCAAAACACCATCTAGTCTAGTTTATTGTATTAAAATGTCAATTTTATTTATATTTCTTAACTTAAACGCTTCAGAGCGTGAAATCCTAGGTTTGGTTCTGGGAAAATGCTCGATTCTGTATTGCTTGCGACGGGACAAATACGAACCCATCCCTCGATCGCTCCTTTACTCCCCGATCTCGATTTAACGCTGCTGGCTGAATACGTACAGCATCGTAACCCGCTTTTTATCGACATTTGATATTAGTTTTTTGCGCCTACAGTTTTATTGTTTGGCAACAGTTAACAGGAGGATTGAGACGGCATTGGGCGTTAAAACCTTTAAACACAATGATGTATTTTTATTGATTTTTTTGACAATTTGTGAGTTTTCCTGGTTTCTCGGCAAATTTGTGCGATAGTTTTCTAGCCCCGGTTAAATTGGAAAAGTAGAAAACCCGGTAGAATCTCGCGCAGCGACAGGCTGCGAGGTTCTCGCACCAAAATCAAAGGCAGCAAGCCCACCAACCGCACAGCAGCCGAGAGGGCAAACAATCCCAGCAAACTCATGCCCGGAAGTTCGGCAAGAAAGCCGCCGGCGGTAGTTCCCAAAGCCCCAGCTAATCCCGAAACCGCTGCGGCGATCGCAAAATAAGTGGAAGGTTGTTCGATCGGCGCTATCTCCATTTGAATATTGTTAGTACACAGCCCGATCGCCCCTAAAGTCGTTCCCCCCAGCAAGTGCAGCAGCGGCAGCCACACCCACACCGCAAACGGATAATTGCCGGTACCCAACCACAGCAAAGGCGTTATCGCCACCACCAGCCCAACAGCAATTAGCAAGGGGCGATTTCCCCAGCGATCGGCCAACTTGCCCCAAAACAGCAGCAGCAGCAGATTTGCCCCGGAACTCAAGCTGCTGTAAATCGTTACCAAACTCACATCCAAGCTTAAATCTTTCAGCAGGTAGATGTTAAAAAAAGGCGCGCTGAGATTAAGTGCAAACGTCCACACGCTGAAGTAAAGGATAAACATTAAGAAATTATAATCTTTCAGCACAGAAGGCACAAAATCTGTAATTTTATTTGGTTTTTTCTCTTGAACTCGATCGCCAAGAGCATCTTTTTTGTATGCCTGCGGATTCACATCAACCATGAAGAATTGACACGCCAAACTAATCATTCCCGCCAAAACACCCACAAATAAAACCATACCGTAGCCCAAAATTGGATCGGTGCCCCAAGTTGACACGGACAGTCCCATCAACGGCACTCCGAGCAAACTGATCGAGCTCGTAGCACTGTTGCGAAAGCCAAAATAGCGTCCCCGCAAGCGGTGAGGAACCACCGCAGCCATCCAACTGAACCAGTTAGAATTGGCAAAAGCTCCCAGCACGCTAGCTGCTACGACTGTTACCAGCGTCCATTGCAGCAGTTGGTGGGGGTCTGCGTGCTGGGAACCCCAAACAATTGCCACCGCCAGCACCAGCCACAACAGCCGCGACACGCCGAATATCCCTAGGTTGTACCAGTGGCGGCTGGTTGTGCGGTCTGCGATGTAGGCTCCTAATGGTTGCAGGAGATTTACCACCATCGGAATAGCAGAGAATATACCTATTTCCACGCTGCTGGCGCCGAGTTGCAGCAAGAAGTTGCTCAGCAGTACGCCGCCGGTCGCCGACTCGAAGACTGTGGCAAAAACGCCGTCTATAGTTGAGGCCCTCAGAGTCGATCGAATGTTTTGTTTAGAAATTTTGAGAGAGGTTTTTGGAAGTAGAACGAGCTGAGATTTTTTCTGGTCGAGTATTTCAGGAGTTTGAAGAGATAGAGGTTCTTTTAACTCTGCAACTGGTTCCACCATAGTCATAGGATTTTAGATTTTAGATTTGAGATTTGAGATTATGGAATTGCAAAATCCTTGATTTCTAAAGGTTTTGGGCTTTATTGAGATTAAATTATTTTTCACGCACGGGCGTCAATCAAATTTAATCTTTCTGGTAGGAATTGCTGAGCTAGCCTCTTAAGATAAAACCAGCCGCGCCTTCAAGATGTTAGCTTGAAAGCTAGACTGGCACTTCCGGGTAATTGTTATTAATATAAATGGCAAGCGCTCGGTGGGGCATCGACCGCTTGGAATATATAAATTTATCGATTGTCAAAACAAGGATTTTAGCGCTTAACAAGGAAGCGATCGCAGCATTTCGCAAGGGCCAAAAATTCCTCGAATTCCCCCTCAAATAAGTCGCCCCAAGGCCCAAAACTAATTTCGCGCGAGGTTCTCCACTCCGCTCTCAAATCTTTACGGGTAGCTAGATCTATGGCATGAAAGACGATCTGCTTGCCGAGTATAGCTGCTAACTCCAGCCCTCGGGCGAGCGCGGCAATTCCCTCTGGGGCGACAGCATCCACTTGCTGCATATCCACGACAACTCCAAGGGCCGCCCTTTCCAAAGCTTGCTCCAAATTAATTTGGAAATCTAAGACAGCGATGCCGCCGAGACAGCCCTTGGGTTGCAAAATAATGGTGTTGGATGCGGTGGTTTGTTGATCGAGTTGAGCGGTTGAACCCCAAACAACTGTCGGCATCAGGTTAGTGGCGGTCTTCATCTTTGTTCCCCTTGGGAGACTCTTACCATAGCTGCACTCAATTTGTACTTAATTCCTGGAATCAGTTTGTTAGTCCAAGCGATCGCGATCGAGATTCCGGGTTTTTTGTGAAAATCCCCCGCACGTGTCAGTAAGGCTTCGGAGTCGGTTGTTGGCGATCCTCTACGAGGGCAACGCTTACGCACCTCAAAAAAAGTGTGGCTGCGATCGGCAACGAAGAGCACAAAATAGTCACTTGACAAAATTCACGCTAACTGCAGATAATAGCAAACCCTAGAATTAAGCTTAAATGTTTCAGGGGTATCACAGAAGAGTGTGTGATGTCGATCGCCGGCAAATTTACGGATTTCTGCATTTGATCGTGACAAAAACTCAACCTTTATCCGGGTATACACTGCCAGTATTTGCCTGTGCGGCCGCACTTGCAGCTTTGCGGTGCTTACGCGCAGGTACTCGGTCTGTAGATAGCGTATCAGTAAATCTACTGGAACCGCAAATAACTGCAGAAATTCCGATCGAGCAAGCATCTGTACTCAAAACCGGTACCGCTTTAGGCGTGACTCGTTCCGATCCCGGGGATAACCTCGATCTGACTCGCAATACCCCCGTTTGGGCAATGGTGGAATTGGGGAGAAGGCGCGAGGGGGAAATTGAGGTAGCACAAGCACAAATACAGATTGTTGGGGGCGAGGGAATTGGACATCACACAGTTGGTGGAGGAGCGGCGATCTATGATTATGCGATGCGGCTGCTGCTGGCGAATCTGGGCCGAGAACTCGACCCTAGTGAAAAAATTACTGTCACCCTGATTCTGCCCTTGGGACGCCAACTAGCCACCCGCACTTCTAACGAAGCTTTCGGCGTTGTAGAAGGACTTTCGCTGCTGGGTACAACCGGCATTTCTCAACCCCTGAGCGCCCCCGGACAGTTGGAAATTTACCGCGAACAACTGCAACAAAAAGCCGAAGAGTTTGACACTTTAGTGTTCTGCATCGGTGAAAACGGCTTGGATTTGGCGCGGCAACTGGGCATCAATCCCAAAGCGCTGGTGAAAACCGCTAACTGGCTGGGCCCGCTGCTGGTAGAGGCAGGATGTCAGGGCGTGCGATCGATCTTGCTGTTTGGCTATCACGGCAAATTGATGAAATTGGCGGCGGGGATTTTTCACACTCACCACCACCTCGCTGACGGGCGCAGGGAAATTCTCACAGCTTACTGTGCTAAAGCTGGAATGCCCGCTGATGCGTGTTCCGCAGTTTTTGCCGCCGCGACAGCCGAAGATGCTCTCGGGCAACTGCGGGCAATGGATGCGGAAACGGGCAGCAATTGGGTCGATCGAATTTACGGCGACATTGCCCTACAAATAGACTTGCGCTCATCGGAGTGCATTTTTACTCACACCAACCGCAGAATTCCCGTGGGCTCGGTGATGTTCGGGCGCGATCGCAAAATTATTGTTAAAAGTGAAATAGGTGATACACTTTTGACTCAAATTTGTTAATGTAGTGTGAATATCCCTGAATTCGGTTTAAAACATCGGTCAGGGATAATATTTAACAAGTAATAATTCTCAGTCCGTAGACCTTAATTATACTCTTGTTGCTTCTGAACGCAGTTTCTGACGCAAGAGTTCAATTAATTAGGGCTCGCGGGCTCGAAGTAAATCTATGCTTGTCGCATCCCCTATTTATTGACTAAAATTGCGAACAGCAATCTAGTACAAATAAGATTTATTCCTAGCGACTAATGTTCGCTCGCCTTCCTCAGTATTGCACTGAGGTGGCGACAAATACCTCCCTAAGTTCTGCTCGATTAGCAATTAGCAACTACGAAATAACCGTGACTACTCAAATAGAAACTGAATCAGACCTCACAAACTCTTCTCTGGGGCAAACAAATCGCCAGATAATCGTGATTCTCGACTTCGGTTCGCAATATTCCGAACTGATTGCTCGCCGCATTCGCGAAACTCAAGTATATTCAGAAGTTATTTCTTACCGCACTACGGCAGAACAGTTAAAAGCGATCAATCCTAAAGGAATTATTCTGTCAGGAGGGCCGAGTTCTGTATACGATGAAAAAGCTCCCCAATGCGACCCGGAAATTTGGAATTTGGGAATACCCGTACTCGGAGTGTGTTACGGAATGCAGTTGATGGTAAAGCAGCTAGGCGGGACAGTTGAGCGGGCTAAGTTAGCCGAATACGGCAAGGCATCGCTATCTATTGACGACCCTACGGATTTGCTGACAAATGTCGAAGATGGGACCACAATGTGGATGAGCCACGGAGATTCCTGCACCGAATTGCCGCAAGGTTTTGAGATCCTAGCTCACACGGACAATACTCCCTCTGCGGCAGTTGCTCATCACGAGAAAAATTTGTATGGCGTTCAGTTTCACCCAGAAGTGGTTCACTCGATCGGCGGAATAGCTTTAATTCGCAATTTTGTTTACCACATTTGCGAGTGCGAACCGACTTGGACTACAGCTACTTTTGTTGATGAATCTATTCGTGAAATTCGCGCGCAAGTGGGAGAAAAACGAGTTTTGCTGGCTCTATCCGGTGGCGTAGATTCTTCAACTTTGGCTTTCTTGCTGCACAAGGCGATCGGCGACAAACTTACCTGTATGTTTATCGACCAAGGGTTTATGCGTAAGCAGGAACCGGAACGGTTGGTGAAGTTATTTAAAGAGGAATTCCACATTGACGTTGAGTATGTTAATGCTCGCGAACGCTTTTTGGCTCAGATTGAAGGAATTACCGATCCTGAAGTAAAACGCAAGCGGATCGGCCACGAATTTATCAACGTATTTGAAGAAGAATCGAAGCGTCTTGGCCCCTTCGACTACCTCGCCCAAGGTACTCTTTATCCTGATGTGATTGAGTCGGCTGACACTAATGCAGACCCGAAAAATGGCGATCGAGTTGCTGTTAAAATTAAAAGCCACCACAATGTCGGCGGTTTGCCGAAAGATTTGCGATTTAAGCTGATCGAACCGCTGCGAAAATTGTTTAAGGATGAAGTGCGAAAAGTCGGCCGCTCGATCGGACTTCCAGAAGAAATTGTCAACCGTCAACCTTTCCCAGGCCCGGGATTGGCGATTCGGATTATAGGAGAAGTTACCTCCGAGAGACTAAATATTTTGCGGGATGCTGATTTCGTGGTTCGCCAAGAAATTAACCGACACGGATTGTATAACGAACTTTGGCAAGCTTTTGCAGTTTTGCTACCCATTCGCAGTGTAGGTGTGATGGGCGATCAGCGGACTTATGCTTACCCGATCGTTCTGCGATTTATTAAGAGCGAAGATGGGATGACGGCTGACTGGGCGCGGGTTCCTTACGATTTGTTGGAACTAATCTCGAACCGGATTGTGAATGAGGTTAAGGGGGTGAACCGGGTGGTTTACGATATTACTTCTAAGCCGCCTGGGACGATCGAGTGGGAGTAATACCATTGTCGATTTTTGATTTTCGATTTGGATAGATGCCGTCTGTAAGTCCTGTGTTAATTACAGGACTTACACAGAAAATTTATAGTCTAAGAGTCAACTGTCAACTGTCAACTGTGTTGAATAGTGTTGCAAAAATGCTTCCAGTTCTGTCCGTCCTTGTTGGGTAATTGAGTTGTAGAAGACTTCTTTTTGTCCATTGGGAGTGTAGAAACGATAGAAGCGTCGATCGCGATCGATTTGTCGCAGGTATACTAAGGGAACGCCAACAGATGCAAGGAGTAGGGCTTTTTTGCGATCGCGCACCTGCACTTCTGGGCGATCGTGCCAATGAGATTGACATTCTATCACGAGTTTGGCTTTGCGACTAGCACTACAGCCGCGTTCCATCAAGGCGATATCGACTCTGGAACTAACCCAAAATTTCCAAAGTTCAAGGGGAAGACGGGTGAAAGTTTCTGGACGGGAACAGATGATTTCTAGGGGAACTTGGGGACAGTAACGGAAGCGATCGCCTAAAATCATCTCTAGAATATCGAT
>JAUBOH010000248.1:5433-9849 GCA_036700145.1 Microcoleus occultus BM001215366 | reverse complement strand
CCCTAACCCCCCCTTGCTAAGGGGGGGGACAAGAGTTAATACAGTTGCGAGATTAGTTGCGAGATTTTCTGGGGAGGTTCGCAGGTGTATTGTGTGGCCGTGTAGGGGATCGAAATTGTGGTGGCTGGGGTCGATTATATATCGTTTTGGTTGGGTTTTGTCTAACCAGTTTCGGAGTTCTTTGCTTGTGGGTAAGTCTCCGATTTGAATTGCGATTTCTGGGGTTAATTTATCTGCTAGTTCGCGGTTTCGCAGGATTAAATCGTAGGTGGAAATTAGATGGGGGTTGAGTTGGGCGTAGTTTCTGAGTGGGGATAGTCCTTCTGCTAACACTGGCCAGTTTAATAATTTGGAGATTTGGGCGATCGCACTGCAATACTTCTCTGGAAATTGAGGCTGTGCAACCCCCGCAATAATTATCCCTGTGCTGCACTTCTGCCATTGTTCTATTGTACTTCCTACTCCCCCCCTTGTAGGGGCGGTGCCCCCGTGCCCGCCCTGGCTGGGGGGGGTAAAAGTTTCTCCTGCAACAATCGGTTCTAATCCTGCAAAGAAATCTTCGATATCAAATTGTGTTTCTAAAGCTTCTATAGCAATGTCTGGAACGGGTACCAGCGGGTCGCGAAAGGGGATATTGAGGTGAACGGGGCCGGGAGTGGGAAATTGCGATCGCTCGATCGCATACACGATCGTCTGCCGCAAATAGCCTAGCATCCCTATGGACGCAGCAGGTATGGCTAATTCGGCTTGCCAGTTGGGATAATTGCCGTAGATTTTCACTTGGTCGATCGCTTGTCCAGCATGACAATCCCGCAGTTCTGGAGGTCGATCGGCTGTGAATATTAGCAGGGCAATTCGACTTTCTCTAGCTTCTATTATGGCAGGATAAAAGTTGGCTGCGGCGGTTCCCGAGGTACAAATTAGGGCGGTTGGTAAACCGGATTTTTTAGCGATTCCTAATGCGAAAAAACTGGCCGATCGCTCGTCTAGTATGGGGATAGTTTCTATTTGATGATTTTGGGTAAAGGCTATTGTTAATGGTGCCGATCGCGAACCGGGACAAATCACGGCTGTAGTTAATCCCAAACGCTGTAAAGTTTCGGCTAATATTGAAGACCAGAGAGTGTTTGTGTTGCGAAAATCTATTGGCATTGCTAAATCTGAGTAGCTCAACTCTGTATTGTGCTAGGATATTATACCCAAATAATTGTCAGGATACATTTTTATGATTCTTGAGGCGGTTGTGCTTAATGTCAAATCTGGCTGTGAGGGTGATTTTGAGATGGCTTTTAGAGATGCCTCCAGTCTAATAGCGTCTATAGATGGATATTTATCTCACGAACTTCATCGCTGCATAGAAGTTCAAGGAAAGTATTTATTGTTGGTGAGATGGGAAAGTTTAGAAGCTCATACAATTAGATTTAGAAATTCTCCTGAATATCAAGAGTGGAAAAGAATGCTTCACCATTTTTACGATCCTTTTCCCATAGTCGAACATTTTGAGAAAGTGAAAATTAATTAACATGACTTACGCACTCCAACCTTCATAAACCGGGTTTTTAACTGAATATGCGGGCTGCAACGCGTCTTTTCGCAAAAAACCCGGTTTCTGGGCCCCGATTTAAATTAGCTGAATTAGACTAGAGCATTTAAAAGTGCCTGCAATTTGAGCTGAATTTCTGCTAGTTCTTTTTCAGGTTCGGAACCGGCGACAATACCGGCACCAGCATATAGTATAGCCCGATCGCCATCGATTAATGCCGATCGAATGCCGACGGCAAATTCCCCATTACCACGGGCATCTATCCAGCCGATGGGGGAAGCGTACAAAGAGCGATCGCAGCTTTCGCAGCGCCGAATTTGCTCTAGGGCAATATCTCTCGGCACGCCTGCTACGGCTGGGGTTGGATGCAGTTGCGCTAAAATTTTCAACAAATGAATATCTGCCGGAATTTGAGCAGTTATGGGTGTCCATAAATGCTGAATGTTTGATAGTTGCAGCAGTCTGGGAATTGGGGAACAATGGGGAGTTATGCCGAGTTTAGACAGGCGATCGACTATAAAATCAATCACAACTTGATGTTCTCTAATATCTTTTTCACTGTTCAATAAACCTTTCGCTAAATTCGCATCTTCTGCTTCCGTTTTTCCCCTCGGTGCTGAACCAGCTAAAGCATCTGTTGATAATTGATTATTGTGAATGCTAATTAAGCGTTCTGGACTGGCACCAATAAAATTTTGACCTTTGCCGTTACTGGTTGAAAATACATAGCAACCTGGATAACTGAGACGCAAGTTGTTCAATGAATCGATGACACTAAAGCTGGTTTGAGAAATCACATTGATTGCTTGGGATAAAACAATTTTACTAAAATATTTAGACTCGATCAATTCTAATGCAGATTTGACAGATGTTTTAAATTGATTAGCATCATTTACAGGTATTTGTTTGAAAAATCTATAATTATTGATATAATTAGTTAATTTAGGGTATTGGCGAGATGCAATTTTATCAAAAGTTTGCCAAATGTTTTCTGCGAGGTTTTTAACGTTTATATCTTTTTCTACAAGGGCATTCGCGACGAGGATGCAGCTATCTTGTTGTCGAGAAATCTGCCATTTTGGTAAAAATATGGTAGCGGGCGGAAAGTAAGAATTAGAGGCAATGTTATCATCAAAAAAAGCAAAGCTGCAAAAAAAGTGAGGCCCGCTAAATGGCAAGCGTTCCGTACCAATGGTAATTGTACTGGCAAGTGTTGAACGAATAAAGTTTTGCGCTAAGGTAAATCGATCGGTTCCAGCTACTGTGAGATGGATTGCCGAATCAAGGGCGGCAATCGCAAAACTTTTGTCTGGAATGGGGTCTCTTTTTTCAAAGTAAAAGTGCCGCTGACAAGGTTCCGAAATCTCTTGCAGTACAGCTAGCGGATCTATGGGGTAAATCTCATGAGAAATACTAACTATTTTTGTTTGATATTTGTCAGTTAAAGACTGCTGGCAATCTAACAGCAACTGATGCAGTTGATTGCGGTCTTGCAAGAGATTAGCGCGGTGCGGTATTACTGTCATGAAAGCGAGAATAGCAGATTTGTCAGATAGAGTGTGGGTTTATCCGGCTAAAACCCCTATTTCGATCTAAGCACGCTCGGGCGATCGCAAAACATCACTTTTGACGTTTTCCTTTCTGTTTGGGCTCTGTTGGGGAAAAAAACAGATGCTAGGTCGATCGCACGAAACATTTAGACACAAAACTTTATAGATCGATCGCCTAAGTGTCGGCAAAAGTCGTGAAGCGAAGCTATCCCGAAGGGAATCGCCCCCACAGAGGTTTACAGACGGGCTCGAGACGCTGTTTGAGTACCCCCGCAGCCTCTGAATGGATGCCCGCACGCACTCAACCTGATACAGAATAGACCTACTGAACCCATAAAATTGTAAAATTACTAGGCTGCTATCAATTGAATCAAGTTTGTATAATGACAACACAGTTAATTGAACGTCCAAATAGTAAATTGTGGCTAGCGGCAATCAAGCCACCCATGTACAGCGTTGCCGTGATTCCTATTTCTGTAGGAACTGCGATCGCTTTTGCCGAAACTAAAACGATTAGTTCGTCAATATTTTCGACTTTTTTAATGTCAGCCATTTTGATTATAGCATGGCTGAATCTCAGCAATGATGTATTCGACTCGGAAACAGGCATCGATAAAAACAAAGCGCATTCCCTAGTTAACTTAACCGGAAATAAAGCTTTAATATTCGGGCTGGCAAATCTGTTTTTAGCAGTCGGAGTGTCGGGAATCTGCGCCCTAAGCTGGTGGCAAAAAGACCCAACAGTAATTTTGCTGGTAGTTTTGTGCTGCGCCCTCGGCTACACTTATCAAGGGCCTCCGTTTCGTCTTGGCTATCAGGGTTTGGGAGAAATCATCTGCTTTTTTACCTTCGGGCCGCTAGCACTAGCTGCTGCTTATTACAGTCAGACTCAAACTTGGTCTGCGACTAATTTTGCAGCTTCAGTCATCGTGGGAATTACTACAAGCATCATCTTATTTTGTTCGCACTTTCATCAAATTGCGGATGATTTGGCGGCGGGAAAAAAATCGCCAATTGTCCGACTCGGTACAAAGAAGGGTGCTCAGTTGTTGCAGTGGTTGTGCGGCAGCGTTTATGCTTTGACGGTGCTGTTTGTGCTGTTGCGAATATTCCCAATTTGGACGCTGTTGATTTTTGGGAGTGTGTTTTTTGCGATCGACCTTTGCCGCCATGTCACAGACTATCACGACCAACCAGCCAAAGTCAGCAACTCTAAGTTTATCGCAGTCACGCTGCATTTTTCGAGCGGATTACTGCTGGCATTGGGGTTTGTTTTGTAGATTTGGCGATCGTCGATAATTTCGGTAAAATAGAAGTATGGTT
>JAUBOH010000248.1:0-5333 GCA_036700145.1 Microcoleus occultus BM001215366 | reverse complement strand
TCAAAGTTATTGCTGTCTAGCAGTTGACCTTCCCGGTCACGGAAAAACCAGAGTCAGCGGCGATGAAAGTTGCTACAATATGACCAATACAGCCCAAGGATTAATCCACTTATTAGATGATTTACAAATAGACAAATGTTTGTTACTAGGCTATTCAATGGGCGGGCGATTGGCGCTGTACATGATATTGCATTTTCCTGATAGATTCGAGAAAGTAGTGCTGGAGTCAGCTTCGCCGGGATTGAAGACGGAAAAAGATCGATCGCACCGCATTCAATATGATTCACACATAGCACAACAACTGGAAAATAGCAACTTTAAAGAATTTTTATTAAGTTGGTACGATCGCCCTTTGTTCCAATCCTTAAAAAAATCTCCCAACTTCGATCGACTCATAGAAACCCGTTTAGCCAACAATCCCTTAGAATTAGCGAAATCCCTCCGCAACATGGGAACCGGCAACCAGCCCTCTCTCTGGGAAAAACTGGCACAAAATCAAATCCCTCTCCTCTTGCTAGCGGGAGAATATGATGATAAATTTATAACTATAAATACCGAAATTGCCAGTTTGTGTCCGGCCGCTAGTCTGGAAATTGTACCAAAAGCTGGTCACAATATCCATTTTGAAAATACTGATAAATTTGTCGCAGTCGTGAGACAATTTTATGATAAATAGAACTTACGCATGGGCGCAAGAAACCGGGTTTTTTACGAAAATATTCGTTGCCGCCCGCAGATGGGCGTAAAAAACCCGGTTTCTGTAGAAGTGTGTCTAGCAGTAGAGTAATTACCAAGTAAATGCCATATAAATTCGAGTTTCGCACTTATAAAAGAAAGTTTAAACGTCCCTTGCAAACAAGTCACGGCATCTGGGATATTCGAGAAGGAATTATCCTGCGACTTGTTGGCGAAAACGGTCTAATTGGTTGGGGAGAAATTGCCCCTTTGAGTTGGTTTGGTTCCGAAAGTTTTGACCAAGCTTTAGATTTTTGCAGCTCGCTGTCAGGTAATATTTCATCTGAGATGATTTTTGCTATTTCCGCTGAGTTACCCGCCTGTCAATTTGGGTTTGAGTCAGCACTATCAAACTCTCGATCCCCTCTAACCGAGGGCGGGCACGGGGGCACCGCCCCTACTAAGGGGGGGACAAGAAATCTTCTCAAAGTCCCCCTTATTAAGGGGGATTTAGGGGGATCTAGACTTCGCATAAAAGCGACATTTATTGTGGGTTCAGTCTTAAGCTGTCACCAATGGGCACAGCCTGGGAACGAGGAAGAAAATAATCGGTACAGCGGTTTATTACCAGCGGGAGAAGCGGCTTTGTCTGTTTTACAGATGCTTTGGTCACAGGGATTTCGGACTTTTAAATGGAAAATTGGCGTGGCTGCAATTGAGGAAGAATTAAAGATTTTTCAGCAATTAGTAAAAGCAATGGATGATTTGTCCGATCGCGAAAAAGCACTTTTACGATTAGATGCCAACGGCGGACTCAATTACTCCCAAGCAGAAACATGGCTAAAAATTTGCGATAATGTTTTAGAAATTCCCGATTTTTCGGTAAGTATTGAATTTTTAGAACAACCATTACCTGTCACACAATTTGAAGAAATGCTAGCATTGAGTGCTGTTTACAAAACTCCGATCGCCCTTGACGAGTCTGTCGCCAATCTCGATCGCATCCAAGAGTGCTACAGCCAAGGCTGGCGGGGAATCTTCGTCATTAAACCTGCGATCTGCGGTTCTCCATCCCAACTGCGAAAATTTTGTCAAACCCACAATATAGACGCAGTTTTCTCATCAGTATTTGAAACCCACATAGGCAGACAAGCAGCATTAAATTTAGCAACAGAATTGTCTCTTAATTCTAGAGCATTAGGCTTCGGTACTACTGACTGGTTCGACGATCATCAAGAAACCTGGTTAAAGCATCTATGGCAACAAATCTAACAACAAATATTTTAGATATCACATCTCGCTTGCCAGATCATTGGCTGATTGGTTGTGATAGTCGCGAATTTTCTCGAATTGTCGATCGGCTATTTCAACAATTCACTCAACATCAACCGCTGGAAACACCGCAAATAATCTTCCTAGCAGAATCAGAACCAGTACAATTTATCGCCAGTTTCATGGCTGCTTGTGCCGCCAAATGCCAGATTTTTCTCTGCAATCCCAACTGGGTAAAATCAGAATGGCAACAAGTCTTTGATTTAGTCCAACCAGACATCATTCTAGGGCAAGTTACAGTCCGCGAAGGCGGACTTCGTTCGTACAGCCGCGAATTCCATTCGCCGGGTAAAAGCGGTTTTGATACGATTATGATTCCCACCGGCGGTTCATCGGGAAAAATTCGTTTTGCCACCCACACTTGGGAAACACTAACAGCATCAGTCCAAGGTTTTCAACAATATTTTCAAGTTGACAAAATTAACTCATTCTGTGTTTTGCCATTATACCACGTCAGCGGTTTAATGCAATTCATGCGATCGTTTACGACGGGAGGCAAATTGGCAATTCGGTCGTTCAAAGCACTCGAATCTGGCGAAAAATCCGATAGCGAACCAGAAAACTTTTTCATTTCCTTAGTTCCTACTCAACTGCAACGGCTGCTGCAAAACCCAGATACAGCTAATTGGCTTGGACGGTTTCGTGCCGTACTTTTGGGCGGTGCTCCAGCTTGGCCGGAACTTTTAGAAATAGCTAGAAAGTATCAGATTAAATTAGCGCCGAGTTACGGCATGACAGAAACTGCCTCGCAAATTGCTACACTAAAACCGGAAGATTTTCTGGCGGGAAATAACAGTTCGGGTCAAGTTTTACCCCACGCTAAAATAACTATTCGCAGTGCAAAAGGCGAGATTTTGTGCTATAATGAGATTGGAAATATTGTGGTAAGTGCGAAATCTTTGGCCTTGGGTTATTATCCTGATAGTTTTGGCGATAGCGAATACTTGCAATTAGACGATTTGGGATTTTTTGATGAAAACAATTACTTAAATATTGTCGGACGCAGCGGCGATAAAATTATTACTGGTGGCGAAAACGTATTTCCTGCGGAAGTAGAAGCCGCCATTAGGACGACTAATTTAGTTGCTGATGTTGCTGTAATTGGTTTGCTAGATAAAGATTGGGGTCAAGTAGTAACAGCGATTTACGTCCCCACAAATTCCGCAGTTACTGTCACAGCTTTACAAGTGGCAATAGAAGATAAATTGAGCAAGTTTAAGCGGCCTAAATATTGGATTTTTGCGGCAGAATTACCCCGAAATTATCAAGGAAAAGTCAATCGGGAACTATTGCAAGAAATTGCTATAAAATCTCACTAATTATTAGGTAATGACAATAAATACAGAAGGCAGAATTTTTTATGCTTATTTCCGACTCCTGACAACAGTCAACTGACTAATTACTCCACACCTAACAGCCTTCTCGTCCTCTCTGCTTCTTGTCTTTGAACGTCCACAAACTTCAACATTCGGTAAAGTACCTCTATTTGCGGCAACTTAATACCTGCTTGCTGCGCCACCCGTATCGGATTGCCAAAAATCGCCTCAACTTCCAGGGGACGCGATTCATCGTAATCGATTTTCATGCTGGTGCGGTAAGGCTTCATTTTGTGAGTGTATTCCAGCATATGCGGGATAAAGTCATCGGGAATAATGCGATCGCAACTTTGGGCCCCCGCTATCACTTCCCGCATGATTTGCTCGACTAAAATCAGAGTATCGGGATTAGCCATCAGTTCGTCTGTTCTCGCATCCAACACTACAGACAGCCCGTTATAAGGAATATTCCAAACTAGCTTTTTCCACCTCGATAACAGTAAATCTTCGCTCATTTTTATAGGAATGTGAGCGCGTTTAAAATCCCTAGCAATTTGGTGCAATCTGTTAGTAATACCGATCGGTTTGTAGTTTTGGGCATATTCGCCTAGCGTGATAGTACCGTAATCTAGGTGGCAGATGTGACCGGGCCCAACTTTATAAGAACAGAGAAAACACAGCCCGCCAACCACTCGTTCTGCACCGACAATTTGAGCTACTTCCGGTTCGGTATCCAATCCGTTTTGCAATACTAAAACCGTGCCGTTATCCTTTAATAAAGGAGGCAAAATTTTGGGCAACAAGTGATTTTGAGTTGTTTTCAGCGCTACAATTACTACGTCGCATTGAGGCATTTTACGCGCGTCGTGGTAGGCGCGGACTTGCGGGAGGGTGAAGTCGCCTTCGGGAGACTCGACAATTAAGCCATGTTTTTTGACGCGATCGTAATCGCTGCGTACCAAAAAATTGACTTCTAAACCTGCTTTTTGCAGTCTAGCACCGTAGAATCCACCTAAAGCTCCTGTGCCGACGATGGCATAATTGCGATTTGGCATAATATCAACTAGGAAAAAATAATTAGGAATAAGCAAAAAATGGGACTGTGATTACCCTGTTATTTTGAAGACTGTCCTGGACGCACTTGTTACCTAAAAAACCGAGTTTCTTGACAATAAACCTACGCTTTTCGGTAAAATATGGGCAATAAACCCGGTTTCAGATACCCATTATGTAAGTCCTAGGAGAAATAGAATAAGTTAAAAAATTAAAATTTCAAATTGCCTCAACCACTGGATTAAGTCCTCAGATAGCTGTTTTCTAGTTCGCGTCACTGCATCGATGCAGACGTGTTTAGTAAGAGCTTTGGCCGCGCTTCTTTCTGCAACTTCCCCAGAAAATACTTGATAGGAAATTTCAAATTCATCGCCAGCAACTTGTTTGGGCGTCAATTGAATCGTCAGCCGATCGCCCGCAAACATTGGACGATAAAAATCTACACTAGCATGAATTATGGGAAAGCCAACCTCCCGATTGCTGAAAAATGCTTTGAGGTTGATTCCCGATGCTGCTAGAGATGCCTCGTAAGCTTCGTGGCACATCGCCAAAACGTTAGCAAAGTAAACGACTCCAGCAGCATCGGTATCTTGAAAGCGAACAGTGCGGGTGTAACTAAAAGACATTTAAAGCCGTTTTGAGTTGGGACAGTCTTGGACGCAGAAATCGGTTTTTTTTTCCGAGTGTCGGAATGCCTCTAGGACTGTTATGAGTTTTGAGTTAAAAATCTTGTTTTGATTCCATTCAAAACTCATAACTCTTTCCCTCACCTTCTTTTTTAACCTTTGTTCTTAATCAACATCACGTCTATAATCTTGAGGGCAACTTCTTCGGAAATGCCCAATGCACCGTAAAGATCGTTCAAAAGTTGTTCTTCTTCTTCTGAAACCTCGCCATCTGCTAAAGCGATATCAGTTGTCACAGCAAAAACTGTTTCTTTAAGTTCGTCGGGAAGTG
>JAUBOH010000247.1:0-9850 GCA_036700145.1 Microcoleus occultus BM001215366 | reverse complement strand
AGCGCAGTTGCCACCCAATAGGCAATGCGAACTACAATGACAACAGCAATGACTATGCCTGCAAATTGAGCGGTAGCTAGGATTTTTCGGCGCCACTGCTGTTGGAGTTTGCTGTTAGTTTGGCTGTCTGTTTCTTCGTATTTATTTATTAGATGGGTTGGCACCGATCGGTCTATTTCGGATTCTAGTTCGCGGAGCAAAATTTCTTGTTTCCGCTTCCGCAGTTCTTGTTTTTTGTGTCGGAGTTCTCGTGAGTTTTTTTCGGTAGCATTCATGAATTTGCCCCTGTTTGGCAGGGGGAAAGTGTGTTATTTATTGTCAATGTTGGGGAGCGATAAGTTCTCTACAACTGTAACTCACATTTTCCGCCGTGTCGAGAGGGGTTCATAAATTTTCAAAAGACCGATTCCCTACGGGATAGCTACGCACGCGCGTCCTTTTGGGCCGATCGCCCTGCAAATCATCGATATCCTTCGGGGCCGGTGGTAGTGCGATCGCAATCAGCACCCGACAAATCAACCAAACGCGCTCGAAATAAGTTGCAGCCAGCTAATTGAGCATTAGTTAACTTTGCTTTTTCCAAATTAGCTCGGCTCAAATCGGCATATCTCAAATCGGCATTGCTCAAATCTGCATTGTACAAATCCGCACCTTGCAAATTAGCTTTCTGCAAATTAGCACCTTGCAAATTTGCGTGGCGCAAATTTGCTCTTGATAAATTCGCTCCTGACAAATTCGCTTCCGACAAATTGGCTTGATAAAGTTGAATGTCCCCCAATTCAGCATCTGGCAGTTCTGCTTTATAAAGATTAGCTTGACTGAGATTCCCGTAGGGCAAATAAGCTCGCCTTAGAATGCTACCAGAAAGGTTTATTTCTGCCAAATCTGCTTGAAACAAGTTATCTCCACTTAAGTCAACTGCGTCAAAGTTTCGCTTGCCCTCAGAATACTGAGCGAGTAATTCCTCAGTGCTTAGCTTTTGCATTTTCATCTCTTTATGAGGACAGCTATTGCAGCCAATCCATAACGATAATTGATGGTTATTATTCTGCGTATTTATACTTAGGCATTTCTTTATGTTAGGCTTGTGTAACAACGATCGCACTTTTTCTAAGATTTTTTTTATATTTGTAAATTCCTGCCTTGCTCGATCGCACTTGCGGTCGGTAATGTCAAGATCGATCGAGAAACCACAGCCTATCCTCTACTGAAATATGCCTTCCCTTCCCCTTTCCATTGCCGAACACTACCACGAACAGACGAAATACGATCCCGAAACGATTGCTGCCAAAAGCAGACAGCTAGATTGGACAGAGCAACCTGTGCCGTTCAAAGAATACAAAATTGGAGCGTATTTTGACCTCAAGCCTTATCTAAAAGACCCCTCCGACGATCCAAATGCCGCTCCCGATGCCGGTTGGTGGCATCGATTGTCTAGCTTGTTGCTGTGCAGCTACGGGTTGACGGCGAAGGTGCAGACGGTAGACGATAGCTACCTGTATTTGCGATCTGCACCGTCGGCGGGCGGGCTCTACCCAGCAGAGGTTTATTTAATATCTCGCGGTACGCCGCATTTGCCTGCCGGACTTTACAATTATCAATGCAGAACTCATTCACTTGTTCATTTTTGGGAAAGCCAAGTTTGGCCGGCGCTGCAAGCAGCTTGTTTCGGGTCGCCGGTGCTAGAAAATACCCAATTGGCGATCGGCATTACCACTGTTTTTTTCCGTTCTTCTTGGCGTTACGAAGACCGAGCTTACCGCCGAATTTTCTTAGACACCGGTCATTTATTGAGCAATATCGAGTTAGCTTGCGCCATCAACGATTACCGACCTCACCTGATTGGAGGATTTGCCGACGAAGCTATCAATCAATTACTGTACATCGACTCGGATCAAGAAGGAGCGATCTGTTTAATTGGTTTAGCTGACTTGCTGGATATCGACCAAAACTTGCCAAGATTTAAAACAGCTTTGCCCGGAAATACCACAACAGATTACCCGCAAATTTCGGAAGGTCAACTTTTAAGTTTTCTCCACAAAGCGACACAGATAGAGTCAGATCCAACCGGAGTTGATGGCTGGAAATTTGATGAAACTGAAGGGGAATTAGAGGATAAATACAATTTTCCATTTTGTACTAAAGTTTCGACGGTCACTCCTTCGATTCCTTGGGGAGTGAACCTGGAAACTTTAGAAACCACTATGCTCAAAAGGCGTTCTACCCGTGCTTATACGGGTGCTTCTTTGAGCTTGGGCGAACTGCTAGCTATGCTCGATTTTACTTACCAGCCACAGCACTATATCGACCAAGGATTAGACAGTTCTCCTGACTATTTCGATCCCAGTTTGATCGAGACTTTTATCGCTGTTTCGGGGGTGAATGGGTTAGAAGAAGGTTGTTATTATTACGCTCCGAAAGCTCAAGAATTGCGGCAAATTCGGTTTAAAAATTTCCGCAGGGAGCTACATTTTTTGTGCTTGGGGCAAGATTTAGGCAGAGATGCGGGGGCGCTGTTGTTTCACACGGCGGATTTGAAGAGGGCGGTAGCAAAATATGGCGATCGAGCTTACCGATATTTGCACATGGACGCGGGTCATTTGGGCCAGCGCTTGAATTTAGCAGCTATTCAACTGCGTTTGGGTGTCAGCGGTATCGCAGGCTTTTTTGACGATCGGGTTAATGACGTTCTCGGTATTCCTGCGGGTGAGGCTGTGCTTTATATTACAACTCTGGGAAGACCTCGATCGTGAGAATGAGTCATATCAATTCCGGTTGCACTCAATGAGATGACTGTTGACTGTTGACTGTTGACTGTTGACTGTGAGTCGATTTAATATTGCTAGATGAAGAGGTGGTAACATGACTCGACTTTACCATTCCGATGAAGCGTCCAGATGATATCAGTTGTTAGTAGTATTGCTTCACTACTTATTTAATTTACTCTTTTACCCTTGCTATTTGCCAATGCAAAACTTGCTAAATATTCTGTCGAGCACTGATTCTGTCACTTCTTCGCCCGTAACTTCTCCCAATGCTTGAATTGCGCCGCGCAAATCTATTGTCCAGAAATCAAAAGGCAATTTGTTGCTAATAGTATCCATGCACTGTTCCAGAGAAATTTTGCCTCTGGTTAAGGCTGCTGCTTGCCGCTGGTTGATTGCTAAGTCTGAGTTTGCTGCTTGCAAATTTCCGCCACTGACAGCATCTAAGATTGCTGTTTCTAAGTCTTCTATGCCTCGCTCGAGGGCTGCGGCTGCGGCAATTATTGGGTGAATTGTCGAGGGAAAAGGTAATTCGGGGATGGTTTTTACGAGGTCGATTTTGTTGATAATTATAATTAGCTGGCGGTGTTTTACTTGTTCGTAAATTTCGGAATCGCCCTCTGTCCAACCCGATGCTGCGTCAATTGTCAGCAAGACTAAATCGGCTTGTTTTGCGGCGGCGCGCGATCGCTCAACGCCAATTTTTTCTACCTTGTCTTCCGTTTCTCGAATCCCCGCTGTATCGAGCACCTGCACCGGAATGCCGCCCACAACGAGCTGCGATTCTACCACATCCCGCGTTGTACCGGGCAAATCTGTGACGATCGCCCGATCGCTCTTACTCCACGCATTCAACAAACTCGATTTTCCCACATTCGGCCGCCCAACAATCGCCACTTTCAGACCACTTCTCAACAATTCACCGCGATCGGCCGTTGCCAAAATTGTTGACAATTCGTCTAAAATGTGGTTTATTTCCAAACAAGTTTTAGCTTCATCTAAAGGCGGCAAATCTTCCTCAAAATCAATTCTCGCCTCAATTTCTGCCAGCACATCCAAACAAGTTGCTCTCAATTTGCGAATTGGTGCGGCTAATTTTCCCTGCAAACCAGCTAAAGCACTTTGTGCGGCCGCCGGCGATTTTGCTCCCACCAAATCTGCAATGCTTTCAGCTTGAGTTAAATCGAGCCTCCCGTTCAAAAAAGCTCTGAGCGAAAACTCTCCCGGTTGAGCCAATCTCGCCCCGTTTTCCAAACACAACTGCAAGACTTGCTGCACCGCCATAATGCCACCGTGACAGTGAAATTCTACCACATCTTCGCGAGTGAAAGAACGCGGCGCTTTCATGATTAGCAGCAAAGCTTCATCGACTAATTCTTGAGTTTTGGGGCGGCGGATATGGCCGTAAAGAATGCGGTGAGACTCCCAAATTTGCCGTCCTGGGGCGCGAAACAGAATTTCGGCAATTTTTAAGGCTGCGGAACCGGAAAGTCGTACTATGCCGACGCTGCCTTGTTGGGGAACTATGGCAGTGGCGATCGCTGCGATCGTTCCTCCTTTTGTTAGTGATTCAGCCATTTTTATTGTTTACACATTCCCAAGTTATACAGATATGATTGACAGGATAAACAATTTCAGCGATTTTTTCCAATATAATCTTAGAAGAGAGTCGCCGTCGCGCTTGAGGCTCGATCGCCCGTTTGCCTGCACCGCGGCCCAATCGAACTTAAATTACTCAGCCCAATGTTTTTGCTATCCTGATTTCATGCGATAATCGAACATTAACAGGGCAGAGGGCAGAGCATGATTGGTCAACTTCTAGACAGACGTTACCGCATCATTAAAGTCACAGACTCAAGTGAAGTGGGAAAAACTTATGTAGCAGCAGATACTCACCGTCCCGGGTATCCGCAATGCACGGTTAGAGAAATGCGGCTTCCCGGTACAAGTTCGCAAACTCCAGAATTAGTCAAAGTTATATTTCAAAGAAATGCCGAAATAATTGAAAAATTGGGAAAACATGACAAAATCCCGGAATTATTGGCGTATTTTGAGGAAAATCAAAGTTTATACTTAATTGAAGAATTTATTGCCGGCTCGTCTTTAAGTCAAGAACTAATCCCCGGTGAACCTTGGGCACAAGACCAAGTAATTGGTCTGATATCAGAAGTATTAGAAGTTTTGGTGTTCATACACGAGAATGGCTTCATTCACCGCAGAATTCAACCCGACAGAGTGATTCGGCGCGAGTCGGACGGCTTCTTTGTGTTGATTGACTTTAGCTTAGACAAAGAAATTAACCCGGAACTCGTTAATTGTCATTTGTTGGCGCAAACCTCACCCAACTCTGTTAAAAGGCATGAGGCAAAAAAACAGGGGTTGGCGACTGAGGAATTATACGTGCCGATCGAGCAATCGATCGGCAACCCCCGCTACAATAGCGACATTTACGCTCTAGGTACGATCGCCCAGCTTGCTGTGACGGGACTCTCACCCAAGGAACTCAGTGCCTTAAACAACCGCAAAGGCGCAATTTCCTGGCGAAACTCGGCTACTTGTTCGCCGGCTTTAGCAGATATTATCGATCGAATGGTGCGATCGGACTGCGAAGAACGCTATCAAACCTCGGCCGAAGTTTTGGCAGATATCAAACAAATATTTGTAAAATCGGAGGTTGCGCCACCACCACCTACTATCATCACCGAGGCGATAAGTCAACTGCCGAGACAGCGCCAAACCAGACTGTTGCTGTTTGCTGCAATACCTGCGGCTTTGATCTTGACAGCAATCATAATTTACTTCTGGCAGATTCAAAGTCCGGCGAGGGCAAAAGAATTGTTGGCTCGCGGGGTTGCAAAGGCCGAGCAAGGCGACAAAACAGGCGCGATCGCCGATTATACAAGTGCGATCGCCCTGAATGCCAGCGATCCCGAAACTTTCTACAAGCGGGCCAACGCTCGCTACGACCTCGGAGCTACGGAGCAAGCAATTGCCGATTACACGCAAGCAATCAAAGTCAATCCCAGCCACACCAAAGCCATCTATAATCGAGCTCTGGCCCGCCGCGACACCGGCGACAAGCGGGGAGCGCTGGAAGATTTTACCCAAGTAGTGCGCCTGAATCCTAGTGACGGTGAGGCATACTACGAGAGGGGTTTAGCCTACTACGATATGTCCGACTACGAACGGGCAATTTCCGACTACTCTCAAGCAATTCGGCTGAATCCGAATGATGCTACAGCTTACAGCAATCGGGGTTTAGCTCGATCGGCCGCGGGTGACAAAACAGGAGCAATGGCAGATTTTACCCAAGCGATTCAAATTAGCCCCAAACAAGCGGGCGTTTACTACAGTCGCGGTCGATCGAGATTTAATCTGGCAGATTATCAAGGAGCGATGGAAGATTACAGTAAGGCGATCGAACTGGCACCAGAGCGAGCTGATGCTTATACCAATCGGTGCAGCGCTTACTTGAATTTGGCAACCTACGACAAGGCGATCGAAGATTGCACCCGAGCAATTACCCTCGATCCCAAAGATGAAGCAGCTTACAACAACCGCTGCATTGCTTATCTGAATTTAAAACAATTTCAAAAAGCCAGTGAAGATTGCAGTTTGACGATCGGACTCAACGGCAACAATTCCAAAGCATACAGCAACCGAGGATTAGCTCGCGAGGCTTCGGGAGACAAACTCGGGGCTGTGGAAGACTTTACGCAAGCAATTCGGCTCAATCCAAGCGATGCCGTAGCTTACAGCAATCGCGGTACTATTTACTCAGAACTAAAAAATTATCCTTTAGCGGTTGAGGATTTCGCTCATTCGCTGCGGCTCAACCCCAACAATGCTACTGCTTTTTACAGCCGAGGCCTCGTGCGCCGCCAACTCAAAGACCGTACCGGGGCGATCGAGGATTTTCAGAAAGCTGCAAGCCTCTTTCTAGAACAAGGAAGAGCCGATGGTTTCCAAAACGCACAAGCACAAATGAACGATCCTAAATAAACTATTAATCATCAGTCATCAGTCATCAGTCATCAGTCATTAGTTAGCAGTCATTAGTCATTAGTCATTAGTGGTTGACAATTCCCAATTCCCAATTCCCAATTCCCAATTCCCAATTCCCAATTCCCGATATGAACATGGTTGGTCAACTTTTAGACAGGCGTTATCGCGTAGTGCAAATTCTCAGTTCAGGAGCTTTCGGACAAACTTATTTAGCTGTCGATACTCGCCGCCCGGGCCACCCTCAATGTGTAGTCAAACAACTTCGCCCTCCCAGCAACACTTCCACAGTTCTCAAAACAGCTTACCGCTTATTTAAACAAGAAGCAGAAATATTAGAAAAGCTGGGAAAACACGATCAAATTCCATTTTTACTAGCTTATTTTGAAGAAACCAATCAATTCTACCTCGTCGAAGAGTTTGTACCCGGACACCCCCTAAATAGGGAAATTGTGGCCGGTCAACCTTGGCGGGAAGAACGAGTGCTGGATCTGTTAGAAGAAGTGTTACAACTTCTCGCCTTTGTACACTCTCAGGGAGTGATTCACCGCGATGTTAATCCCTCCAACTTAATCCGGCGCAAACCAGACGGCAAATTAGTTTTAATTGACTTCGGCTCGGTTAAAGAAGTTGCGAATCACGTCAGCGACTACGATACAGAATTTCCGCGCACCATTGCGACGGGAACTCCGGCTTATATGCCGATCGAACAATTTCAAGGCAACCCGCAATTTAGCAGCGACCTTTATGCAGTCGGGATGATGGCCATCCAAGCTATCACGGGTTTGCCCGGTACGGATTTGCCAAAATTGCAAGATCCGAGTCCTTCTCACACGGGGGAAATTGTTTGGCGAAACCGAGCTCAATGTTCTCCAGGACTAGCAAATATAATGGACAAAATGGTCTGTCACCAATTTGGCAAACGCTATCAATCTGCAGAGGAAGTTTTGGCAGCTCTCAGGAAGCTGAGACACCGCCAAGAGCCGGGGAATACGGCTCAAAAGAAAAGTATTTCTCCGAACTTACTGTCTTCTGGTAGTTTTTTGTCAGGTTTGGGAACTCGGTTTTGGTGGCTGATTTTGGCTGGCTTCGGGGCGATAGCTCTGGTATTTTTGTTTAGTTATTACAGCCGCCCGAATCCGATTAAAGCTAAAGAATATTACGAACAGGGAGTAGAAAAGTCTCGGAAGGAAGATCCGGCGGCAGCTTTGCAGGCTTTTAATAAGTCAATTCAATTAAATCCTAACAATGCTGAGAGTTTTTATCAGCGCGGTAATGCTAATTATGATTTAAAAAAGTATCCAGAAGCAATAGCCGATTATTCTCAGGCGATCGCTCTCAATCCTAAATATTTTCAGGCTTATTTTAACCGGGGGCTAGCCCGTCACGATTTTAACGACAAGCGCGGGGCGATTGAGGATTACACTCAGGTTTTGAATCTCCAGCCCAATGATGCTGATACATTTTATGAAAGAGGAGTTGCTTATTTAGAACTGCAAGATTATCAGGCGGCAATTGGGGATTTTACCGAAGTAATTCGGTTGCAGCCGAACCAGAAGAAAGCTTATCATTCGCGGGGGTTGGCTCGTGCTGGGAGCGGAGATTTGCAGGGGGCGATTGGAGATTATACTGAGGCAATTAAACTCGATGGTCAGAATGTTGATGGTTTCTACAGTCGGGGGAGAGCTCGCTTTCACTTAGGAGATTATCAGGGAGCTTTGGCGGATTATTCTCAGGTAATCGCGATCGATCCTAAGAATGGAGATGCTTATGCTAATCGGTGCAGCACGCAGTTGAATTTGGGAGCGCATCAAGCGGCAATTGACGATTGCACTCAGGCAATTTCCCTGAGCGATAACGATGGGGTTGCTTACAACAATCGCTGTATTGCTTATTTAAACTTAAAGGATTATCCGAAAGCAATTGCCGATTGCACTCAAGCGGTGACATTGAATCCGAATGATTATAATGCTTTGAGCAATCGTGGTTTGGCTCGCAGCGCAGGGGGGGACAGCCAGGGGGCGATCGCCGATTTCACAGCAGCAATCGGGCTCAATCCCAACGATGCTGAAGCTTTCGCAAATCGGGCCAAGGTTTACCAGCAGTTAAATAATTATAACAGTGCGATCGCCGATTACGTCCAAGCCATTCGCATCAATCCGAATTATGCCGCCGCTTACTACGGTAGAGCAGCAGTTCGCCGCTCGTTGGGAGACAAAGCAGGAGCGATTAGCGATTACGAAAAAGCGGGCAAACTCTTCCTCGATCAAGGCCTTACCGGCGGTTACAAAGACGCGCAATTTGAAATTGAAAAACTCAAATAGTTGTTAGTCATTAGTCATTAGTCATTAGTCATTAGTCAACAATCTCCCATGCCCATGCCCCATGCCCCATGCCCCATGCCCCATGCCCATGCCCAATCCTCTTTACGAGTTTTGAAGTCTCTTCACCAACTCATAAAACGGCTGCCAATTATCCTCAAGGGCGATCGGCTCCCAAACAGCCTCAATCGTCGGTCTCAATAGCGATTGTTCGGGATTGCACTTCCGCAACCTGTCCGCCATTTTCTCCATATCGTCCGCCGACAAACTTTGCAAAACGTGACAATAAAACTGCCGCCAAGGTGCTAATAACTCCGCAGGTTCCGCCTCCCTAAAAATTTGACTGACATCATCTCGCCAAGTGCGATCGAACTGTTCGCGCAGTTGAAAAAAGAAATCGTGATACCCTACTTGAGACTCCGCCAGCATCTTAATTGTCAGTTGCAACAACTCATCACCATCAGCCTCTGGCAAATCCTCAAATCCCAATCTATTCAGCATCAACCGCCGATAAGCTGCATTGTAATACTCGCCAAACTTGACCAAAGCAGCATCCATATCAGCTTGAGGAATCACCGATGCTAGCGGTTGCTGAAGCTTCTCTAAATTTCCCTTACAAATAAACGGTTGATTCCCGTAACAATAAAGACCATAATGGTCAAAATAAGCCGCTATAAACTTAGGCTCGTAAGTTGGGATAAAAGCAAAAGGCCCGTAATCAAAACTTTCTCCAGTAATCGACATATTATCAGTATTCAGCAC
>JAUBOH010000246.1:5634-9851 GCA_036700145.1 Microcoleus occultus BM001215366 | reverse complement strand
GGGTTGAAACCCCTGCCTCAAAGCTCAAGTCCACAGCGAGGAGGACTAATGAGTTTAAAAGTTTTCTTCTCAGTCCTCGATCGAGGACTTAAGCTATTAGCCAGGGGTTGAAACCCCTGGCGGACTGTAAAACCACTAACTCTGATCAACTATGTCTGTAGCAACTAAAAACCCAAAAACCCAACTCACAATCACCTGGCCGCTACTACCAGAAGATTTCCAACTACCAGACGACCCCGTGGAAGACGAAAGCCAACCATTGTTAGCCGCAGCTTTGCGCCAGCCGCTAACAGAATTTCCCGAATTAATGCAGGATGCCTTAATTGTTTCCAACTTTGCTCTTTGTGCCGGCATAAGTTTCCCAGAAGCAGCCACCGACGAACAGCGAACTATTTGCAAAGCGCCCGACTGGATGTACGTAAAACCCGTCAATCCCCAAAATGTCTCGCAAATCCGCCGCAGTTACACCCCCCACACAGAAGGAACCATCCCCCAAATTGTGATGGAATTTCTCTCAGAAACCTACGGAGAAGAATACTCTGTAGAATTTACCTCGCGGGTGGGAAAGTGGTTTTTTTACGAACAAGTAATCAAAGTTCCCAGATACGTTATATTCCGAGCAAAGACAGCTCGTTTAGAAGTTTACGCTTTAGAATCCGAACACTACAACTTGCAAAAAACAGATGAAAACGGGCGTTATTGGATACCGGGCTTGGACTTGTTTTTAGGAGTTTGGGAAGGAACCCACGAAGGGAGAACAGGCTGTTGGTTGAGGTGGTGGAATGCAGCAGGCGAGTTATTGTTGTGGTCGGAGGAACGAGTAGAACAAGAACGTCAGCGGGCCGATCGCGAAAAACTCCGCGCCCAAAGGTTGGCCGAAAAACTGCGTCAAGCCGGGATCGAGTTAGACGATGAAGAGTGAAATATCAATTGATTAGTCGAATTCGATCGCGTTTTGGTATGATGACACTCTTGTGGTATGGGCATCCAGCCCACCCTCACGTCACTTTGCAATCCTATGTCAATCGAACCTCTACGTGCGATCGCCCGGACAGAAAAACCGCGACTCATCTCCTTATTTTCCGGTTGCGGCGGCATGGATTTGCCATTCCACCAAGCCGGATTTGAGGTAGTTTGGGCGATCGACTCCAATCAATACGCCTGCAAAACATTCAGCAGAAACATCGCCGATGCGATCGTCAACGACAGCATAGAAAATATAGACATCGCACAAGTTCCCGACGCAGAAATATGTATAGGAGGATTCCCCTGTCAAGACTTCTCCCTGATTTGGAAACGCCCCGGACTTGAAGGTACTAGAGGCAATTTATATACATACTTCCTCGATTTTGTCAATAAAAAAAAGCCCAAAGCTTTTGTAGCAGAAAATGTCAAAGGCTTATTAAGTGCGAATAATTATCAAGCCATAAAACAAATAATTTCCGACTTTGAAAGTATAGCTCCTGGCTACTTAGTTAAACCCAAACTTTACAACTTTGCTGATTACGGAGTCCCCCAATTTCGCCAAAGAGTGTTATTAGTTGGCATTCGGATGGATACGGGATTTAACTTTGTGCATCCTCAGCCAGAATACGGACAAAATCGCAAATATCCCTATCGAACAGCGGGCGAAGCACTCAAAAATGTAGAAACAGTTCTGGACAACAACAAACATCATCACATTCAAGCCCGCACCGTTGAAATTTTAAATCGAATCAAACCTGGAGGCAATTTTTCCGATATTCCCAAGGACAGTCCCTATTATGTCAAAGGCATGATCAGTCATGTTTATCGGCGAATTCATCCAGATAAACCATCATCCACAATTATTGCTGGTGGCGGTGGCGGTACTTGGGGTTATCATTATTTAGAACCGCGTTCTTTGACCAATCGCGAAAGAGCGAGATTGCAAACATTTCCCGATAATTTCGTTTTTGAAGGTTCTACTACTGAAGTACGGCGACAGATTGGGAATGCAGTCCCGCCGCAGGGAATTGCCGCTGTTGTGGAGTCTCTTATTCCCCTATTTAAGGGAGATTATCCGCAAGTTGATTTATATGAAATGAATAAAAAGTTGCAGGGAATGTCAATTCACGAGCGATTAAAATGGGCTGAATTAGAACTCAGTGAGAATATTTTACAATTAACCAGTAACAGGACTTACGCATAAATACCAAATAAACCGGGTTTTTTACCAATGTTAAAGGCTCAGATGCAGTATTTTCGTAAAAAACCCGGTTTCTGGGCCCTTGCAAGTCCTACAAAATACATAAGGAGGGAAAGTCCATGATACAGTTTGACATAGGCCACTACAGCGATTTTAAGTTGCCCAGCAACTCAACTATTCCTGAGCACTTACAGCAAACACTTTGGTACAGCTTAATTAGTTAATAATTAGGGAAATGCAGTTATTGACAATTAGTATCGCTCTCATTCATACTATAACTAAGCGTTGTAGGAGCTAAGTTTAATGTCGGATCTATTCGCAAGAATCACGGTTAATCCTAGACAGTGCGGTGGTCGCCCTTGCATTCGCGGTATGAGAATTCGGGTATCAGACGTACTTGACTTATTTGCGGCTGGTTTGAGTGCGGAACAAATACTAGAAGAAATGCCCGATCTGGAAGCAGACGATCTGAGAGCATCTCTTTTGTATGCTTCGCGCAAACTCAATCATCCGGTATTGGTTGCATGACAACAATTTGGGTAGATGCACATCTGTCACCGGCGATCGCAACCTGGATTACAAACACATTTGATGTGACAGCAGTAGGCTTGCGCGAAATTGGCTTGAGAGATGCCGAAGATACTGAAATTTTTGAGGCATCGAGAGTGCAGGGAGTTATCGTAATGACTAAAGATAGTGACTTTGTTGATTTGGTCGATCGCCTTGGTGCACCGCCACAGATTATTTGGTTGACGTGCGGCAATACATCAAATGCTCGGTTGCGAGAGATTTTGAGTGCAACATTACCTAAAGCTTTGGATATATTGAAAGCAGGTGAAGCACTGGTGGAGATTAGTGGAAATTAAGCTTTTAATCACTAATCTGGCAATGTGAAACCTTTGATCGATCGCACCTTCTCCTCCTCCGTCAACCCCTTACACTGCACCAAAACCCCAAAACCCCCCAAACCCATCGGATCGATCGCTCGATGTAAAGCCTCCCTGCGCCGCAACAGCGTTGCTACATCCGATACAGTTGTTGATAGAGCCGCAATGCGATCGCCCAAACCCAACGCCATCAAAAACAAAGCCTGCTGAGTAAACCCTACCACACCCAAACCGCACAATTCCCCCTGTTTTTCCAACGCCGTAAAATTAACATGAGCCGTCAAATCTTGCCGTCCCACATTAATATAAGGATTATTGTGATATCGGTGGCGGTAATAACACTGTAGCGTTCCTTCCCGGCGCCTCGGATTGTAGTAGCGGTGCGCTGGATGGCCATAATCAATCGTCAGCAAATATCCGCGCTGCAACTTTTGAGCAACTGTACTCATCCAATCTAAAGCTGCTAAACTCACCTCACTCCGATATCCATCTCCGTAAACACTCGCCGATAAATCGACTCCCAATAACTCAAAATATTCGGCAATTTTAGGCGTAGAAACTTCGCCAACTACCTCAACAAAATTTATTTGTTTTTGTTGACTTTTGGGTGTTTCTGCGGTAATATAAATTTCCTTAATTTCCCCTTGTTCCAGAATTAATTGATGCACGGGGAAAGCATCGACTAATTCATTGGAAAAGAAACAGCCGACAATTGAATTATCAACTATCTCATCCCACTTACACCATTTAACACACTGGAAATCACCTAAGATTTGCCGCTGTTCTGCTTGAAGTATTGGCGAAATTTCAATGATTATGTATGTTAAAGTTTTAAATAAGTCGGGATGTTGCCGTTGCAGGTATTGCAGCAGGTTTTCGGCGAAAGTTCCCCGCCCAGCGCCCATTTCGACGATCGCGAAGTTTTGAGGTTTGGCGAGAATTTCCCACATTTCCACAAATTGCTGGGCCAAAACCTCCGCAAAATCAGCACCCCAGTCAGACGACGTGATAAAATCGCCTTGTTTGCCGATCGACGGGCGATCGCGATTATAGTAACCGTGCTGCGGATGATATAATACCAAATCCATATATTCAGCAAAAGTAATACGCTGCTGGGGAGTGGCGGCAATTCTTTCGCAGATTAAATTGCAGAGTTCTGGGTT
>JAUBOH010000246.1:0-5534 GCA_036700145.1 Microcoleus occultus BM001215366 | reverse complement strand
CTACCGATCGACCGAGCCCATAATAATGTCGATACTACCCAAGATTGCCACCAAATCCGCAATCTTCACACCGCGAACGATGTGAGGCAAAATCTGCAAATTATTAAAATCAGCAGCCCGAATCTTCCAGCGCCAAGGAAACACATTGTCCTCTCCGATAATATAAATCCCCAACTCACCTTTGCCGCTTTCAACGCGGACATAATGTTCGCCCTTGGGAATCTTAAAAGTCGGTGCAACTTTTTTGCCAATAAACTGATAGTCAAAACCGTTCCATTCAGATTTTGGCCCGCTTTCGAGTCGCTTCGCTTCCAAATTCTCGTAAGGGCCGCCGGGAAGTCCTTTCAAGGCTTGATAGATAATCTTCACCGACTCGCGCATCTCGCGAATCCGTACCAAATACCGGGCCAAACAATCGCCAGCAGCTTCGGTACAAACATCCCAGTCAAAGTCGTCGTAGCATTCGTAATGGTCAACTTTCCGCAAATCCCAATTTACGCCGGAACCGCGCAGCATGGGCCCGGATAGTCCCCAGTTAATCGCTTCGTTGCGAGAAATAGTACCCAAACCTTCGATCCGGCGGCGGAAAATCGGATTGTTGGTAATTAAACGTTCGTACTCGTCAATTTTGGGGATGAAGTAATCGCAGAAATCTTGGCACTTATCTACCCAACCGTAGGGTAAATCGGCGGCGACTCCGCCGATGCGGAAATAGTTATTGTTCACCATGCGGTAGCCGGTAGCTGCTTCCCACAAGTCGAGAATTGGTTCGCGATCGCGCATAGTATAGAAAAAAGGTGTTTGCGCGCCTACGTCCGCCAAAAACGGCCCTACCCACATCAAGTGGTTGGCAATCCGGTTTAATTCCAGCATAATTACCCGAATATAACTAGCCCGTTTGGGGACAGCAATATTCGCTAATTTTTCCGGTGCATTTACTGTCACCGCTTCGTTGAACATCCCCGCAGCGTAGTCCCAGCGGCTCACGTAGGGGACGTACATCACGTTGGTGCGGTTTTCGGCAATTTTCTCCATCCCACGGTGTAGATAGCCCAAAACAGGCTCGCAGTCCACTACATCTTCGCCATCCAGAGTGACGATTAGCCGGAGTACGCCGTGCATGGATGGGTGGTGTGGGCCCATGTTGAGCACCATTGGTTCGGTTCTCGTTTCGATTCTTGACATAATTAAATGAATTAATGATTACTGACTATTGTTGATTTTTGTTTCACTTTTATAGATTATGAAGGATATTGAGCTCTCTGAAAAGGACACCCCTGGATCGGATGTCAGTGTTGACACCTATCACGTTCCAGTTTTGGGTGACGAGTTAATTGCGGGTTTGGGTGTGCGTCCCGGCGGGCACTATTTGGACGCGACGGTTGGGGGCGGCGGACACACTGGTTTGATTTTAGCGGCGGCGGCTGATGTTACGGTGGTGGCGATCGATCGCGATGAACAAGCCATCCGTTTTTGCCAAACCCGATTTGCCAACGCTTCCGTCGAGTTTTGGCACGGCAATTTTGCCCAATATCAGTCCCCTGGTGCCGAATTTGATGGTATCGTAGCAGACTTGGGCGTAAGCTCGGCTCAGTTCGATACCCCGGAACGCGGCTTTAGTTTTCGCCACCCAGCTAAGTTAGATATGCGTATGAACCAGGAACAATCTTTGACCGCCCAAGAGATTATCAATCACTGGGACGAAGTTAAACTAGCAGATATTATTTATAAGTACGGCGAGGAACGACTGTCGCGGCGCATCGCGAGGCGGATTGTCCAAGGGCGTCCCTTTGAAAGTACAACAGAACTGGCTCTTGCGATCGCCAGCAGCTTCCCCCCCAAGCAGCGCAACGGTAGAATCCATCCCGCCACCCGCACTTTCCAAGCTTTAAGGATAGCTGTCAACTCCGAACTAGCGTCTTTAGAAACTTTCCTGGGCGAAGCACCTCGGTGGTTAAAACCCGGTGGGAGGATCGGAATTATCACATTTCACAGCCTGGAAGACCGACCGGTCAAGCACCAACTCAGAGGAACACCCAGTTTGCAGGTACTGACAAAAAAGCCGATCGTGCCGCAATCTGCAGAAGTAGCTAGAAATCCCCGCTCTCGTTCTGCTAAGCTCAGACTGGCAGAAAAATTAACTTGATTCGGCAGCAGCAGTAAGACGCTCGCTGCAAAAATTTCAGATATTAGGGGGACTTGAATGCAGCAATCTAGTGCAATTGGGCCCGGGGTTTGGGATAAATTGCGCCAACAACCCACCGCTAACCCTCCGGGTACAGCGGGGCTTGAAATACAGCCGGTTTTGACCGCACTCAGGTAGCAATACCGGAGTTAGTAGTAAGTGTTAAAATTCACACGCCCGGACAGTACGCAGCTAGTTAAGAACTCTGCAATCAGAGCATTAATTAGCCATTTGGGAGGGTGGTGTATTTAGAAAAGTAACGACTGCTAACACGGTCGTTGCTAGCATGAAAGCGCCAAAGCCCAGAAGGGAATTTTCCCTATTGAAGCGACCTACCGAGGCGGGTTACAGTATCGGAAGCCTCTCATCTGTTGTGCGAGCAGATGGTGCGAAAGGAATGCTCACCTTGAGGTGAAACGGGTTTCTTTAACTCAACTTGACGTAACTGATATGTTGCATATATCCAGCCCCCCTTTTCCTGCCGCCACCTTGCTGAGTACAGCTATGGTGGGGGTTTCTAAGGGGGAAGAAAGATGAGTCGGGGAGATGGAAGCAAGCTGAAACTGATGGTAGTCGATGACGAACCCGACAACTTAGATTTATTGTACCGGACGTTTCGACGCGACTTTCAAGTTTACAAAGCAGATAGCGCTCTGAGCGCCCTGGAAGTTCTAGACGAACAGGGCGAGATGGCGGTGATTATATCTGACCAGCGGATGCCTGAAATGAACGGCACCGAGTTTTTGGGGAAAACAGTCGAGCGCTTTCCCGATACAATTCGGATTCTGCTAACTGGATACACAGATGTTGAAGATTTGGTCGAGGCCATCAACTCAGGTCAAGTTTTCAAATACATCACCAAACCGTGGAATCCAGAAGACCTCAAATCGGTGATCAATCAAGCCTCAGAAACTTACAAATACTACAAGCAGCGCAGCGTTGCACTGCGCCGCGCTTTGCGCAAGGAATCTCTGTTCAATGAGGTGATGAGCGTGATTCGCGGGTCGCTAGATTACTCTAGTATGGTACAAACTATTGTTCAAACCGTAGGTCAAACTTTTGAGGCTAACTATTGCGTGCTGCGGCCGGTAGAGGGCGATCGACTATTGCCGAGTACCTTCCCCTACCAAGCTCAAACCGCAGAACCTAGCAGTTTTTCTTTTGATGAAAATTTGCTGGTTCAAGCCGTAGCCAGCCACCAAACTCAAGTCAATTCAAACAGTCGGGGGGACGGTAACTCGGTTGAGATTGCTGTGCCGCTGACTTACCAGCAAGAATTGCTGGCGGTACTGGCACTGTGCCAGATTGGCGGCGCTAACCCTTGGTCGGCAGAAGATATAGAGTTAATAGAAGGTGTGGCGGCTCAAGCTGCTCTGGCCCTGTCTCAAGCTAAGCTCTACCAGCGGACTCTGGATTTAGCCAAGCAGATGCAAAACGAGTTGGAAGTGGCCCGCCAAATCCAAACAAACTTGTTGCGCCAAAGTTGGCCGGATTTTGAAACTGTCAGGGTGCAAGCTTGCTGCTATCCCGCGCGGGAAGTTGGCGGTGACTTTTTTGAAGTCTACGTCCACTCTCAAGGGGATATTTGGATAGCGGTGGGTGATGTTTCGGGTAAGGGTGTTCCGGCTGCTCTATTTATGGCGAGCGCGATTTCGGTGATGCGACGGGAACTTTCTCAAGAAATTTCTCCAGAACCCGATCGAGTTATGCAGAACATGAATAGCAGTATGTCTGATGACCTGATCGGCAACAACCATTTTATTACAATGGTTGTAGCTCGTTACACTCCGTCAACGGGACATCTGGCTTTTGCTAATGCCGGTCACATTTACCCGATCGTTTGGTCTCACTCGGAGGTGAAAGCGAGTTCCGCTAGCGGTGGAACGCCAGCAGAGCCGAATTTCCTGAAAGCTCGCGGCATTCCCTTGGGGATACTGCCAGTCTGGAGGGGAAAAGCGGGTGCGATCGAATTAAAGTCAGGAGATGTATTTCTGCTGACAAGCGACGGGATTACTGAAGCTACCGTGACTACTGAAGCGGTAGCAGGGGGTGAACCAACCCGTTCTATGCTACAACAAGAAGGGCTTTGGCAACTCTTGATTCAAGAACCTGGTTCCTTCAATTTGGACAATTTGTTGGCTTACATCCGAGCCGATAATCCCGTTCAGGAAGACGACCAAACCATACTCTCTCTGGAGGTTCTTTGAATCTGTCAGCAACTCCCGACGGATAGTCGGGGACGAGACAGCCAAAAAAACTCAAGCCCTCCTTGTTGACGGCCCACAGAGTCCCCCAAAGGACTGCGTTACCGTTAACAGTAAAAAATCTAGCTCGCGATCGCGCAGCTAGTTTCCAGCGATCGCTTGACTGGGGGATTAAACACCTGTAAATGGTTAAGGTAGAAGGCATTCGTCATAAATAACCAACGCTTAAAAGCCAGGGATTGAAACAAAGATTTTTTATACCTCGCCGATCGTAGTCTCGGTATAATTATCGATTGTTAATGGGCTTTAAACCCATAACTAAAGTTTTCAAATATACTCTTAACGAATGCCTTCTACCGAATCACGAATGCCTGATTTTTAAACAGAAAAGGCTGTTATCCCCCGAGTAACGACAAGCATTGAGGCCGAATCAATCCGGCCAGTTGTGTTTCATACCTGCTCTGAAGACACAGGGTTTTAAAACTTACGGGATTTTTTTATGAATACTGAGCTTCATGTGCCAAGCGACTTGCGGTTTTTAACAATTGTTGAAAATTGGTTGCTGAGCAGTTTGGAAGTAGAGCTAGGAGAGCACGTCGATTGGCCGCGTCAGTCGAATCGTTTGCGCTTGGTGTTAGCAGAAGCCTATTCTAACGTGATCCGCCATGCTCACAAAGATCAACCCAATTTGCCGGTCTTAATTCGCTTGAATTTAAAAAATCGGGATATTGGTTTAGAAATTTGGGACTACGGAAAAGGTTACGAAATGGATACTTACAGTCCCCCGAGGCCGGAAGCTAAACAGGAAAGTGGCTACGGCTGGCTGATTATGAGCAGACTTATGGATCGGGTGGACTACAGTTTGCAACTAGACGGTCGCAACTGTCTGAAGTTGGAAGCGAGTTTGCCGGAAAAATCTTAATTAGCCGTTAGTCGTTGGTCATTAATTGTAGGGACACACCAGTGTCATACAATTAATGATGGTAGGGAAACGGCATCTTGAGTGTCCTCGCTTATCATTCCGGCACAGCCGGAATTGATATGATATCAATTCCGGTTGCACCGGAATGATGAGGACACTCAAGATGCCGTGTCCCTACAATTAATCACGGTAGGGACACGGCACTGCCGTCTCCTCATTTTGG
>JAUBOH010000245.1:6467-9853 GCA_036700145.1 Microcoleus occultus BM001215366 | reverse complement strand
GATCGCCCGAGCGTTCTACAGCACAGATGTTAATTTTTGTCAACTTGATTGTTAAGAAAGATGTTGATCGAGCATAGCTTAAGAAGGGGGGGGACTGGAAGCGTTCTCAAAGTCCCCCTTCTTTCCCCCCTTGGGGGGGGTAGGGGGATCTAGACTCGGAGCCAAACGAGATTTACATGGATTACAATCTTAAGTGTAAGCCTCCATTGGCAAACAAGAACAGACAAAATTACGATCGCCAAAAGCATTATCTATCCTTCCCACCGCAGGCCAAAACTTATGTTCGCGAGTCCAAGGTGCCGGATAAGCCGCTTCGGCGCGAGTATAAGGATGATTCCACTCATCAACCATCAGAGATTCTGCGGTATGCGGCGCATTTTTCAAGACATTATTCTGCGCGTCAACATTGCCTTTTTCAATCTCCCCAATTTCCCCACGAATCGCAATCATCGCATCGCAAAAACGGTCTAATTCCTGCTTCGATTCGCTTTCCGTCGGTTCCACCATCACCGTACCGGCGACTGGCCAAGAAACCGTCGGCGCGTGATAGCCGTAATCCATCAGACGTTTGGCAATATCTTCGACTTCAATACCTGCGGTTTTCTTGAGAAGTCGCAAATCCAAAATGCACTCATGGGCTACCAAACCCGATTTCCCTTTGTACAAAACCGGATAATAAGATTCTAACCGTTTTGCCATGTAATTCGCATTCAGAATTGCTACTTTTGTCGCATCAGTTAAACCAACTCCTCCCATCATCCGAATGTACATCCAAGAAATCGTCAAAATGCTGGCACTTCCCCAAGGCGCGGCCGAAACAGCACCAACTGATTCTATCTTGCTTCCCCCCGATTGTAGGGGCGGTGCCCCCGTGCCCGCCCTGGGTTGGGGGGGGTAAGTTCTTAATTCTGCATCGGTAGAAGGCAAAAATTCCACTAAATGAGGCATCACCCCGATCGGCCCCATTCCTGGCCCGCCGCCACCGTGGGGAATGCAGAAAGTTTTGTGCAAATTCAAGTGACAAACATCCGCACCAAAATCACCGGGACGACACAAACCAACTTGAGCATTCATATTTGCGCCGTCCATATAAACTTGTCCGCCACAGTTGTGGACAATCTCGCAAATCTCTGTAATTTCTGCTTCAAAAACGCCGTGGGTAGATGGATATGTCACCATCAAAGCCGCCAGTTCATTTTTGTGCTTGTCAGCTTTTTTCTGCAAGTCAGAGACATCAATATTTCCCTGACAGTCGCAATCAACCGCAACTACTTTCATCCCAGCCATCACCGCGCTAGCTGGATTTGTCCCGTGGGCTGACTGCGGAATCAAACAAATATTCCGGTGAGATTCGCCTCGATGTTCGTGGTATTGACGAATTACTAACAAACCCGCATATTCACCTTGGGAACCAGCGTTTGGCTGCAAAGAAATTCCGGCAAAACCTGTGATTTCTGCCAGCCACTGTTCGAGTTGCACGAACATCATTTGATAGCCGCGAGTTTGATGGCTTGGTGCGAAGGGGTGAATTTTGCTAAATTCCGGCCAACTCACGGGTAGCATTTCGGCTGTTGCATTCAATTTCATCGTACAGGAACCCAAGGGAATCATTGATGTATTCAGCGACAAATCCTTGGCTTCCAATCGGTGCATATAGCGCAAAAGTTCGGTTTCCGAGTGGTAGCTGTTAAAGACTGGATGGGTGAGGTAGCTGCTGGTACGATCGCAAAAAACCGGATAAACTAAAGATGAACTAAAATCATCTGCATCTAGCGACATACTCACAAAAATGTCGCCATCAGCATTGATAACATCTTTCTTCTCTGCAAAAATTGCCAACAACTTTTTCACATCGTCCGCAGTTACAGTTTCATCCAGACTAATTCCCACGGTTTTTTCATCAAAAACCCGGAGATTAATCTGGTAATTTTGAGCAGATTCTAAAATTTCCGACAACTGCTTGTCTCCCAATTCTACCCGCAGAGTATCGAAGAAAGGTTCTGTACCAATTTTGTATCCGAGGCTTTTCAAACCGGAGGCCAAAAGTGCAGTTAAATCCCGTACTTTTTCCGCAATTTCTTTGAGCCCTTGTGGGCCGTGATAAACAGCATACATACCCGCCATCACTGCTAGCAAAACTTGAGCAGTACAAATATTGCTAGTTGCTTTTTCGCGGCGGATGTGCTGTTCGCGAGTTTGCAAAGCCAAACGCAAAGCTGATTTGCCGTTAGCATCTTTTGAAACGCCGACAATTCGCCCCGGAACTTGCCGTTTAAACTCTTCTCGCGTGGCGAAATAGGCTGCGTGAGGCCCTCCGAATCCGAGGGGAATTCCGAAGCGCTGCGTGCTTCCTACGGCTATGTCAGCGCCGAATTCGCCTGGGGGTTTGAGCAGGCAAAGGCTCAAAATGTCGGCAGCAACTGTGACTAAGGCACCGACTTCGTGAGCCGATCGAATAAAATCGGTATAGTCGTAAATTGCGCCGTCTGTGGCTGGGTATTGCAGGAGTGCGCCGAAGATTGTCCGATCGAACTCAAAGCTTTGATGGTCGCCGACAATCACCTCAATATCCAGCGGCTTAGCGCGAGTTTGCACCACTTCAATCGTTTGAGGGTGGCAATCTTGAGCCACAAAAAATGCTTTTCCCTTATTCTTAGAGACGCCGTAACTCACCGCCATCGCTTCGGCCGCCGCAGTTCCTTCATCCAGCAAAGAAGCATTGGCAATTTCCAAACCCGTGAGGTCAATAATCATGGTTTGGAAATTTAGCAAAGCTTCCAATCGCCCTTGGGCAATTTCAGCTTGGTAGGGAGTGTAAGCTGTATACCAGCCGGGATTTTCTAGGATATTGCGGCCGATGACTGGGGGAGTTATGCAGTCGTGATATCCTGTGCCGATGTACGATCGAAATACCTGATTTTTTGCTGCAATTTCTTTCAATTCTGCCAAAGCAGCGTACTCGCTTTTGGCTGCGGGAAGTTGTAGGGGTTGCTGGATGCGAATCGCCGCTGGAACCGTTTTGTCTATCAACTCATCGAGGCTGGAAATGCCCAAAACTTCGAGCATTTGCTGGATTTCGCTGGGTGTCGGGCCAATGTGCCGGCCCCCAAAACCCTCGATGGGAACAAGGTTTTGCTGCTGGCTGGGATCAAGTTGACGGCTGTAGAGTACCAAGGCTGATTCTCCTGAATTGACTTTTGCTTCTTTGTTTGTAACATTTTGCAAAGGAAGAAGGGGAGATTTTCTCTGTCTATCAAAGTCCCACAGTCCGACAGTCCGACAATCCGACATTCCGACATTCCGAGAGTCCGACATTCCGAGAGTCCGACAATCCGACATTCCGACATTCCGAGAGTCCGACATTCCGACATTCCGACATTCCGACA
>JAUBOH010000245.1:0-6367 GCA_036700145.1 Microcoleus occultus BM001215366 | reverse complement strand
TCCGACATTCCGACATTCCGACATTCCGACATTCCGAGAGTCCGACATTCCGACAGGGGTTAAAACCCCTGTCTCATAGCAAAAGTCGTCTGAAGACGACTGTAGATTAAGCTGGGCGGTTGAAACTGCTCATAGAGTCAAACGAAGTCTGCTTCGGCAGACTAAGAGATAAAGGGGTATCTAAGCCAGATTAGCTATCAGTCGTCTTTAGACGACTTATGCTAAAAGCCCCGTGGGTTTCAACCCCAGGCGGATTGTGGAACAATCAACGAGCTCGTCAGGTCCGCAGAGCCCCATGCCCTATTCCCCTTCCACCATTTGGCGATACTTCTCGGCGGATAAAGCATCATCGACTTCGCTGGCGTTGTCAACGCGCACTTTTAGCAGCCACCCAGCGCCATAGGCATCTTCGGCCAAATTTTCGGGAGACTCTACAATGGCATCATTGCGTTCTACGACAGTACCCGTAACGGGCGCTTTCAAGTCTTCAACGGCTTTCACTGACTCGACTGTACCGAAAGCTTCGCCCTTTTCTAGGGTTCCACCCACTTCTGGCAAATCTAGAAACACGATATCGCCGAGTTGGTCAACTGCAAAGGCACTGATGCCGATCGTGGCGATTTCGCCTTCGAGTCGGATATATTCGTGAGTGTCTAGGTATTTCAAGTCATCGGGGTATGTTAGTGCCATGTCAATTCCTTGCTGTAAAAAAGTATAGTTTCCATTCGTCAATAATATATAGCAATCCCAAGTAAGTTATGAATGTGGTGCGGGCTTCGACGCTGGATGGATTAAGATTACTCATCCCACAACTTATTTAGGATTGCTATATAAATCTAAGGGGAAAGGACTAAAGTCCTCACTACGAACCTTGAAAATTAAGTTTGTAGTGAGGACTTTAGTCCTTCTTGACTTCCGGGGAAAAAACTAAAGTCCTCACTACGAACCTTATTTAATTTGGGCGGTTTTGCGATCGATAAAATGGTTTTTTGACCACCGTCGCCGGATAGTTTTTACCGCGAATCTCGATTTCTAATTGCTGGCCGATTTTCGCTAATTTTGCCGGAACAACCGCGAGGGCCACTGCCCGATTCAATGTAGGCGATAATGTACCGCTAGTAACTTCTCCTACTGTTTCGCTTTCAAATATTACCGGATAGCCGTGGCGCGCAATGTGCCGCCCTTGCATTTCTAAGCCTACCAACCGCTTCGATACTCCCGTTGCTTTCTGCTGTTCCAAAACCTCGCGCCCAATGAAATCGTCTTTATCCAGGTGAACTACCCAACCCAATCCAGCCTCTAAAGGTGTAGTATTGTCGTCGATATCTTGACCGTAAAGTGCCATTGCTGCTTCTAAACGCAAAGTATCTCTCGCACCCAAACCGCAGGGTACAACGCCAGCAGCTAATAGTTTTTGCCACAGTTCTTTTCCGACTTCAGCATCCACCATAATTTCAAATCCATCTTCGCCGGTGTAACCCGTTCGGGCGATAAAACTCGGCTGTCCTAACAAATTTGTTTCTAAGTGCCCGAATGCCTTAATTGGTGCTAGGTTGCCTTCCACCAAAGGCTGGAGATATTTGACAGCTTCCGGCCCTTGAATTGCGATTAAAACTTTGTCTTCGGAGATGTCTGTAAAACAGAGTCCGCTCAATTCTAAGTGGGAAGCAATCCAGGCTTTGTCTGTGATGCGAGTGGCGGCGTTGACAATGATTACTGCACGTTCTTCGCTAGTTGTAGCGTCTGGTTCTTGGCAGTAGAAAATAATGTCGTCTAAGATGCAGCCTTTGGCATTTAGCAAGACTGTATATTGAGCTTGACCGGGTTGCAAGCGGCTCAAGTCTGAGGGTACTAAGGGTTGAAATTTTTCTATTAGTTGTTTCCCTCTCAAACAGAATTTTCCCATGTGGGAAATGTCGAACATTCCTGCTTGCTGGCGTACCGCTTGGTGTTCGCTGCTGATGCCTGCGTACTGCACTGCCATCTCCCACCCGGAAAAGGGCACCATCCGACCTTTGAGCTCTAATGATAGGTCGTACAGAGGCGATCGGGCAAGCTGGCTCGGCTTCTCTGGATTGCTGGGTTCAGTTGACTTTGCCACAGGTAGCCCCTTTTTTTTTGCAGATAGACTGTTTTGATTTTACGGGAAAATTGGTTTTCTGGGTGTGCGGCCCGATCGAACTTAAGGACGCGATGGTACTGTTTGGCTGCAAAGCCCGATCGAACTTAAGCACACGGTGGTACTGTTTAGGTACAAATTAGGATACGGCACTGCCGTTTCCCTACTCTTGTTTATGGAGAATAGCGGGCTCGAACCGCTGACCCCTACAATGCCATTGTAGTGCTCTACCAACTGAGCTAATTCCCCTTTCTTTTCGCGCTCTCAATCATGCCTTAACATACCAATATTTGTCAAGCTTTTTTGCAAAATTAGTCTTTAGCCTTGGATGGGCAAGGCTTTCGGCTTTTTACTCAAAAAACTTCGCCTCGCTCGGGCGGCAATTGTCAATCCCTGCCCGATTATTTGTACAGATGTTGGGATATTTCGGTTAAATGGCTCAAACAAGACCCCATGAGAAAGTAGACGACTACCAGGGCCGCGGCTGAGACAGCAACTAGAGTGCCGGCTAGCATTAGTGAAAATTCCCGTTGCGCGATCGCCTCCTGCATTAAATGCAAAGACCAGGCAACTAGGGCAACGTCAATTATTAAAATAGAAACCAGCATAAGTTACGATTTGTAACAGCTTACCTATTGTAACAAAACTTTTGGTTAAGTGCAGATAAGCTTATACGCATTTAAGTATTGCTGTTAAACGGACGGGGAGCAGGGAAAACGCAGGGTAACGTAATGATAGCTTTTCTAAATAATTACGATATGCAAAGTAGATGAGAGCTAGCTCTGCTTTTTAGGGGCGGTTTGAGGGGAAAGTGGGCGATTAAGGAGCCCGATAGCTGCGCTTCACGCCCTTTTTTTGTCCGCGAAGGGTGCGATCGCACAGGGTGAGTGGGACTGATTTTTTGCTGTAAAATTAACTAGATCGCCTTTTCAAGCTCAGGACTTACGCATCAAGACCAAGAAACCGGGTTTTTTACCAAAATTCAAGGCTATGATGCACTATTTTCGTAAAAAAGCCCGGTTTCTGCGTCCAAGACTAAAGCTTATGACAAATCGCTCTACTCGCAACCTTTTTCACACCAAAACACTGAACACAGCTTTGCGTGCTTTTAGCTTTCCGCAAGATATGGAAGCACGCCATCAAAAACTGGGAATGTGGATTGCTGCACTGCAAACGGGGACTTTAAATGAGGTGAAAGAAGTTTCGCTGCACGCTAGTTTTCTCAATGACGTTTTTCAGGATGTTTTGGGATATTGCTCGATAATTCCAGGTGCGGGTAAATCGTGGGAAATTCACGCAGAGCAAACGATATCAGATGGCGGCGGTGCTGCTGATGGGGCGATCGGCTTTTTTACTGCTACGGAAAATGCTAAAGGCAAAGTTAAACTACAAGGAAAAGTGATCGCTCCCATTGAACTAAAAGGGGCGAAAAACGATTTAGACCGCCCCGCACCCGGTCGAACTGAGTCAGCAGTTGACCAAGGTTGGCGCTATGCTAATTATACACCGGATTGTCGCTGGATTATTGTTTCAAACTATCGAGAATTGCGGCTTTATCAAACTAACAAAACTCCCGCATATTACGAAAGCTTTTTACTTACAGAACTGGTAGATATAGAAGCATTTAAACGGTTTTACTTCCTGCTGTGTCGCCGCAACTTTTTGCCACCGCAGAACAAACCAGCAGCGATTTCTGCGATTGATAGATTGTTAAAAGATTCTGAAGTCGCTCAAGAAGAAATTACCAATCGACTCTATCAAGAATATAAAGCTATTCGACTCGATCTCGTCAAGCATTTTCGGTTTGCTGGGCCGCAGGATATCCCCAACCGAGACAGAGTGTTAATTGAAAAAGCTCAAAAAACTTTAGACCGCGTATTATTCATTGCTTTTTGTGAAGATAAAGGATTGTTGCCAGCAAAAACTATTAACAACGCTCACGATAGCCAAGACCTTTACAATCCGCGAACGATTTGGGAAAATTATCTAGCAGTATTTCGCTGGGTTGATGTGGGAAATGATGACCCGCCTGTACCGGGATACAACGGCGGTTTATTTCAATTCGATCCGATTTTAGATGCACGGTTGACTGTGCCAAATTCGCTGTGCATTCAGCTCAATCAGTTGACTAGATTTGATTTTGATACGGAAGTTTCTGTCAAAATTTTAGGGCATATTTTCGAGCAGTCTGTTACGGATTTAGAAGAGTTAAATGCTGAAACTGCCGGACAGGAATACAATCAGAAAAAGGGTAAGCGAAAAACTCAAGGGGTGTTTTACACGCCTGCTTTTATTACTCAGTATATCGTTGAGGTTTCTCTGGGCGGCTATTTGAATCGGCGAGAGCAAGAATTGCGGCATTTTTTCCGCATAGATGAAGTTTTAGAACCGTCAAATCAGCAGCAAAAGGAAACTGCTATTAAGTTTTGGGAAACTTATCGAGATGAGGTGCTGCAAAAAACGCGGGTTATCGATCCGGCTTGCGGTTCTGGAGCTTTTTTGATTGCGGCTTTTGATTATTTGATGCAGCAGTATGAACGAGTCGATCGCGAATTGAATGCCTTGGGATGTAAGCCAAAAGACGGCAACTCGCTGGAATTTGACAGAAGCATTTTAAGCAACAACCTGTACGGTGTAGATTTGCTGTCGGAGTCGGTGGAAATTACTAAGCTTTCGCTGTGGTTGAAGACGGCAGAACCTGGTAAAACTTTGACTTATTTGGATGATAATATTAAGGTGGGCAATTCGATTGTCGCTGATTCTAGTTTAGTAGAGCGAGCGTTTAATTGGGAAGCGGAGTTTCCCGATATTTTTGCTGATGGCGGTTTTGATGTTGCGATCGGCAATCCGCCTTATGTGCGACAGGAGTTGCTGTCACCTATCAAGCCTTATTTAAAAGCTAACTATGAATCCTATGACGGTGTAGCTGACCTTTATACTTACTTTTATGAAATCGGGTTAAAGATTCTCAAAGCGGGCGGCTTACTTTCCTATATTGTCACGAATAAATGGCTGCGATCGGGATATGGCGAACCTTTACGCAGGTTTTTTGCTTGTCAAGGTTTACTAGAGCAAATTATTGATTTTGGACACGCCCCAATTTTTGAGGATGCTGATACTTTTCCCTGTATTGTCACAGTCAGAAAACCTAACGCTTCTCCATCTATCTCTGAAACAGAAAGCGAGATTGAGGAAGGTAAATCTGAACCTAATTCGTCTGTGATTGTTTGTCCGGTTCGACGCGAGGAACCTGCTAATATCAACCTTATACAATACGTTCAAGAACACGGTTATCAAATTTCGCGATCGCGTTTCAATGCGAGTGCTTGGAGTCTAGAACCTCCTGCTGTTTATGAGTTAATGCAGAAAATAAAACAAGTAGGAGTTCCACTCAAAGATTTTGCGGGTGTTAAGCCTTTGTATGGCATAAAAACAGGATTTAACGAAGCTTTTTTGATTGATGAAGCTACTAAAAATAGTCTGGTTAAAGCTGACCCTAAATCCGCTGAAATTATCAAGCCTTATTTGCGGGGACAAGATATTAAACGCTGGAGTCCTGAGTGGGCGAATCTTTGGGTTATTTTGCTGAAATCTAGCAGCGATAGCGATAGTGTATGGCCGTGGAGTACAGCAAACGATAAAGCAGAGGAAGTATTTGCACAAACTTTTCCATCGGTATATAAGTATATGAAGCCGATGCAAGAAAAACTGTCTAAGCGTTCTGACAAAGGGCGTTACTGGTGGGAACTGCGTAGCTGTTCTTACTACAGCACTTTTGAAAAACCCAAAATTATCTATCAGGTTATTCAAACTTTGCCACAATACGCATGGGATAATTCTAGTGCTTATGGAAATGATAAAACCTTCATTCTGCCTAACAGCGATTTATGTTTGCTAGGTTGGCTGAATTCACCCTTGATGTGGTGGTACAGCCATCGCTTTTTTACTCAAATGCTGTCGGGGGCTATTAGCCCGATGGGATATCTATTTGAAACTCTTCCCATCGCACCATCAACTGACTCAATTCGTGCCGAAGTCGAATTAATTGTCAGCCGTTTAATTGAAATTACCAAAATTAATCAAGTAACTCATCGAGATGTCTTGCAATGGTTGCAACTTACTTATAAAATAGAGAAACTCGGACAAAAAATCGAAGACTTTTCTAGTCTTTCCTTTCAGGAGTTTCTAGAAGAAATTAGAAAGCGAATGCCGAAAACTAAATCCTCCGATCCTCTCGGCGTTGCGGGA
>JAUBOH010000244.1:0-9917 GCA_036700145.1 Microcoleus occultus BM001215366 | reverse complement strand
AGAAGGAAGAAGGAAGAAGGAAGAAGGAAGAAGGAAGAAGGAAGAAGGAAGAGGGGAGAAGGAAGAGGAAAGAGAATTCTCAATTACCGATTCCCAATTACCGATTCCCAATTCCCTATGCCCCATGCCCTATGCCCTATGCCCAATTCCTAATTCCCAATTCCTAGATTTTTTGCCTCACATGGGGGCGATCGCGGCGGCGAGGGCTATTGGCTCGACTGGGCCGGTGCTGGCGCCGATGGCTGCTTGTGCGACGGGCGTGCAGTCGATCGCCCGTGCTGTTGATTTAATCCGCACCGGTGAGTGTCAGCGGGCGATCGCAGGTGCTGTGGAAGCGCCAATTACACCCCTGACTGTGGCTGGATTTAACCGGATGGGTGCTTTGGCAAACACTGGCTGCTATCCGTTTGACGAAGATCGGGAAGGCTTTGTGCTCGGCGAAGGCGGGGCTTTATTTGTATTAGAATCTGCCCAGTTGGCAAAGCGTCGCGGTGCTAAAATTTATGGTCAAATTTCCGGTTTTGGCTTGACAAATGATGCAAGTCATGCTATCGCGCCGGATCTGGGGGGGAAAAGTGCGATCGCGGCGGTAAATCAATGTTTGAAACAGAGCAATTTAGCGGCGGCTGATATAGATTTTATTCACGCTCACGGTACTGCAACTGATTTAAATGACCGGCACGAAGCACTGTTAATTCAAAAATTGTTTGATCGTCAAGTTGCTGTTAGTTCGACTAAGGGAGCTACGGGTCACACTTTGGGAGCTTCGGGAGCTTTGGGCGCGGCTTTTTGTTTGATGGGTATTAAACATCAGATGCTGCCGCCTTGCGCCGGAATGAAAAAACCGGGGTTTGAATTAGATTTTGTGCGCTGCGCGCGCGAGGCTGTTGTGAGAAATGCGCTTTGTTTGAGTTTTGGCTTTGGCGGGCAGAATGCTGCGATCGTTTTATCTGGCTATCGTTGATTTTTGGCCGCAAGCGGTCGATCGGCATTTAAATTGCACGCTCTCTCTACAGTTAAAATTTTCTGGGGCAGATTGGAGAGCTTGCCCGCACATCCAATTTAAATCTGAGAAATACTACCATATTTATGTATTTTAGTCAATTAACTGAGAATTTTGGTGAGATTGCTGGTGCTGCTGTGCTAGTCTGGCTCTGCATCCCGAGGCCGATCTTTCCGTCAAAGCCAGGGATCCCAGAAAATAGAGGCAGATTAAAGCAGTATTGTATTTTATTAACGCATCGATGCCGATCGGCGAAAATAGAAGAAAGAAACCGTTTAAATTAATCCTCGGGTATTTTCACATGGATCTGGCATCTCATCGATTTATGTCTTATTTTGAACCTGAGCAAGCTGCTCACCTGTGCCAAATAGCTGTCTTGGAGAGTTTTGCTGAGGAAACGCTGGTTTTTGAAGAAGGAGAAACAGCCGATTTTTTATATCTAGTTTTAGAAGGTGAAGTCGAGTTTAGCAAGCAGGTTGAAAACAATAAATATCAAACTATTGCTGTCGCTAAACCCGACGATTTTTTTGGCGAACTAGGAGTTTTAGACGGAGAGCCGCGCAGTGCTAGAGCCGTGGCTGGTGGCGGCTCTACTTTGGCAAAAATAGGTCGCGAAGAACTGATAGCAACTCTCCAGTTTGCCAAAGGCAGTTCGGTACTGCAAATGTTTAGTTTCATTATTAAAAACTTGCGGTCTACCACGGATCAATATGTTAGCCAGTTCGTCCACAAACAAAAAATGGTATTGGTAGGAGAAATGGTGAGTACAATTATTCACGATTTCAAAAGTCCTTTTACTGGGATTAAGCTCTCCAGCGAAATGCTCAAAGAAATGCACCCGGATGAAGAAACTCAGGAGTGGTGCGAACTGATTCAATTGCAGGTTCAGCGAATGTTGGGGATGGCTGAAGAAGTATTAGAATTTTCGCGCGGCAATTCTGCATTAAATAAAAAACCAGTTAATCTCATCCAGACTTTGCAGCAGTTTGAAAAGTTGAACAGAGTTTATTTTGAGGCTGCCAAAGTAAATTTGGTTGTACGGGTAACAGAAGTGATAGTGGAAGCGGACGAAAATAAGATTTTGCGCGTTTTGCAAAATTTAGTTGGGAATGCTGTAGAAGCTTTTGGCGGGCGCGGAGGTTTGGTAGAGATTATTGTCGGACAAAGCGATGAGTGGGCAGAACTTAGCATTTACGATAACGGCCCCGGCATTCCGCAGGCAATTAAGGAAAAGTTATTTGAACCGTTTGTGACTTATGGAAAGCGGACTGGTACTGGTTTGGGAACGGCGATTGCTAAGTCGATCGTTGATGCTCACAAAGGGGAAATTACTTATGAGTCGGAAAACGACAAAGGGACAACATTTTTCATCCGCTTGCCGAAAAGCATCGCTTTATCAGATGGAGTTTAACTAGGCAGGCAGATACATACTTGGGCTTTTTGCACAGTCTCTCTGAAACTTGGTTTATGAGTAGATATCCCGTTACTAAATCATATTTTTCTAAGCAACTGGGTTGAAGAGCGTAAGTCCTAATAGTGTGTGGCGAGTTGCACAATCGAGTAGAATTGAATTAACGAACTGCTAAAAATCTGATGCCAGTTACTATTCAAACCTTACCCGCAGAAGTAATCGATTTAATTGCCGCAGGCGAAGTGATTGACTCGATCGCCGCTGCGGTACGAGAATTAGTAGAAAATTCTCTGGATGCTGGCGCAACTCGCATCGTTGTTTCTGTCTGGCCCGAACAGTGGCGGGTGCAAGTTGCAGATAACGGTACGGGAATGGATCTGGAAAATTTGCAGCAGGCGGCTTCGCCTCACAGTACGAGCAAGATTACCACTGAAGCAGACCTTTACAAAATTGCTACTTTGGGATTTCGCGGCGAAGCTTTGCACAGTTTGGCTCAGTTGGGCTGTTTGGAGGTTTTGAGCCGATCGAATGATTTGGGATTGGGCGACTTTTGGGAAAATCGAGAGTCTGGGGAAACCCCCCCCAGCCCCCTCTTGTTAAGGGGGGGAGTTGAGAAATCATCCTTTAACCGGGGGGGATCTGAAAATGCTCGATCGGGCTGGCGGGTAGTTTACAATAACTCTGGCGAGGCTGTGGAGGTGGAAACAGCGGCGATCGCTCCGGGTACGGTAGTCACTGTTGCTGATTTGTTTGGCAATTGGCCCGTGCGTCGCACTTTTTTGACTGCGCCACAGCAAATGCGATCGATACAATCAATCATTCAGCAAATTGCTATTTGTCATCCGCACGTTAATTGGCAGTTGCGTCAAGGAAATACGCCTTGTTTGCACGTAACTCCTAGCAGCACAGCGGAACAAATTTTACCTCAATTGGTGCGGGGCGTGCGAGCGAGCGATTTGCAGTATTTAAAGTTAGATTTGCCTTCGAGTCCTCAAAATCAGAAGGCAAATTTAGGAGTAGAAAGTCAACTTGTGGGAGCTACAATCAAGCACAATTACCAATTACCTGTCGCCAGTTCTGCATTCCCGATTCCTAATTCCCAGTCTTTGGAGTTAGTAATTGGTTTGCCCGATCGCTGTCACCGCTCTCGGCCGGATTGGGTTAAGGTGGCGGTGAATCGACGGGTTGTGCGATCGCCCGAATTAGAGCAAACTATTCTCAGCGCTTTTGCCCGCACTTGTCCGCGCGATCGCTATCCCGTGTGTTTTGTCCACCTGCAACTCTCCCCCCCGGAAATTGACTGGAACCGCCACCCGGCTAAAGTGGAAATTTACCTGCACGATCCGAGTTTTTGGCAAGCACAAGTTAGGGCCGCGATCGATCGGGCTTTGCACCTGAATGATGAAATTTTGCCGGCTGTCGCAATTCCCGATCGAGTGGGACAATTGCTGAAGGCATCGGAACAAAAAACTGCTTATAGTGTCGGGATTTCTGCTCGACAGAATGACGGCGGTGGCGAACAGGCAACAGGTAATAAAATAGGATTGATGGAACTGAGGGCGATCGCTCAAGTTCACAATACTTATATTGTGGCAGAACATTCCAGCGGAATGTGGTTGGTGGAACAACACATCGCTCACGAGCGCGTTTTGTACGAGCAATTGTGCGCCGATTGGCAACTAAAATCTCTCGAAAAACCAGTGATTCTCAGTCAATTATCTGCACTGCAAATTGAGAATTTGTCGCGCTTGGGTTTGGAAGTAGAAACATTTGGCGAACAGTTATGGGCCGCCCGCGAAGTTCCTGAGTTATTAGCCGATCGAGATGACTGTGCGGATGCTCTTTTTGAACTCAGTAAAGTTGCAGATTTGCAAGCGGCTCAAGTCGCTACTGCTTGCCGCAGCGCGATGCGAAACGGTACTCCTTTGAGTGTTTTTCAAATGCAAAATCTGTTGGATGAATGGCAGCAAACTCGCAATCCGCGCACTTGTCCTCACGGTCGTCCTATCTATTTTGCTTTGGAGGAATCGACTCTGGCTCGTATTTTCCGCCGCAGTTGGGTGATTGGTAAAAGTCACGGGATTTGAAAGTTAAAAGTTAAGCTGTAAGGTGCGCGTTACATACAGGATTGTTTTTTTTGAACCGCAGAGGGCGCTCTTAACGCAGAGAGGAAGAGAAAAGAGCTGTTTTTAATGTTTTTGGACAACCGGATATTCGGATAAAATGTCAATATTAAAATCAAATAAATCATAAATATGGATTTTCCCAGAGCGCGACAACTTTTTTATCGAGAAATTAATCAGCCGGATGGTTCGATCGATCTGGCGAAAGCTGCTCTTTACATGGCTTTGGAAGAATACCCAAATTTTGAACCCGAGGAGTATCTAAATGCTCTCGACGCGATCGCGTCGGAAGTGCGATCGCGCCTACCGCCACAGAATTATCCGCTGCGGATTATTCAAACTATTAACCGCTATTTATACGAAGATTGCCAGTTTGCGGGCAATGATGTTGATTATTATGACCCCCGCAATAGCTTTTTGAATCAAGTGATCGATCGCCGTACTGGGATTCCGATCTCTTTATCTTTGGTTTATTTGGAGGTTGCTAAGCGCATTGATTTTCCGATGGTGGGAATTGGGATGCCGGGACATTTTTTGCTCCGACCGGATTTTGAAGATGCTGGCATTTTTGTTGATGCGTTTAACGGCGGCGAGATATTATTTCCCGAAGATTGTCGGGGGAGACTTTCTCAAATTTACGGTCAACCGATGGAGTTGTTGCCGGGTTTTCTCGCCCCGGTAAGTCGGCGGCAGTTTTTGGGGCGAATGCTGGGAAATCTGAAGGCGATTTATTTGCAGCAGCGTGATGCTTTGAGGGTGCTGGGTGCGATCGAACGGATTTTGCTGCTGTTTCCTGATGCGCTGGGGGAACGGCGCGATCGCGGAATTCTCTACTATCAACTGGGGCGCTTGGCCGAGGCGCGCCACGATTTGGAACTATATCTGAGAAATGCTCCGAATGCTCCTGATGCTGCTAGAATTCGCCAATTGCTCGAAAGGCTCGATCGAGATATGTAAACTTAAATTCGGTATCGATCGCACATTACAACACTTGAAAGCCATACTCAACAAACTACTGCCCGACGGCAAAAAGTCGCTTTTATAAGTTTTGCAAAGCTATATAATATTATCGCAAATCTAAGCATAACATATAGGTGCTCAATTGACACCTATCTTTTGATAGGTTCAATTTGCTTGAGATGACTGTAAAATCATAGGTCATTTACGGAAATCCTGAGTCCACTTTCCCGACTGATACCCGCAGAGACGATCGATCGAAAAAGTATTTTGACGTAAAGAGGCACAAACCCATGAACTTTCAGTTTCAACAAGGTTATCTAAACGAAATGCAACCGAAGTCAGCCCATTTAGCCAAAAGAATGTCAAAGTCTTTATCCTTAGGTTTGGCACTTTTGCTGGGAACAAGTGCAGTATTGCTCAGCAGCGGCAAAGCCTTTGCATTACAAAATGTTACCGTAAAATACGGTGCTGTTGACGTAACTTTACCGATGAGCGACTTGCAAAGCTTTGCACAAACCGGCAAAGCATCACCTCAACTGCAAAGCGTTCTGAGTCTTTCAAAACAAAGTCCCGAGTCGGTGCGCGAAATATTAACAAAAGAAGTGCCTTTAGATTCTCAATTAGTAGCGCGGCTGGCAAATACTTACTTTGGGGAAATTGTTTTCAAACAATTGGGCGAGGTTGCTTATACGCCGGCAACTCGGGCCGGGAGTGCGTCGGCACTGCGCGATGCTTTAGTCGCAGCTTCCAAAGATGGCAAAATATCGCTGATTGAAGTGATGCAAAGTTACAGCCCTCCGGCTTTAGAAGTTGACGGAAATCAAGCTATGGCTATCTACCAGCGAGTGATTAAAGATCTGCAAGATTTGCAAGCTATGTATCAGAATTCCCCGGGTTTGCAAAGTACGGCCGGCCAAGCGGTGAATTCGGCGAGACAAATGATTTGTCAGCCGAATTCATCGGGAACCTCTAAGTAATACCAAATCCGGGTTAGATATCCCCTTTATTACTGGAGAGCGGGATAGGGGGAGAGGGGGAGAAATTAGCAATTAGTCCAGCGAATTGGGAGTGAGTAACCCGAATTTAGAATAAATAACTGAAGTTGCTGGAAATCGAAAATTGGCAATTGGGAATTGGGCCGTTATAGCCTTGGGCATTGTTATTTCCTAATTGCTCCTTCTTCCTTCTTCCTTCTTCCTTCGGTTATAATTGTTCGGCTATCCGTTTGAGTCGGCGGAGTTGGTCTTTCATATCTTTCTGCGTCCAAGGGGCGGCAAAGCGATTAAAACCAAATCTAATTAGAGGATTGGGGATTTGAAATTCAAAGCGGTTAATTAAGAGAGTTCCTTGGATTTGGGGCTGGCATTCCCAGCGATCGCATCCTTTGAAAAATCCGTCAAACCCCCAAACAATTAAACCGGGCTGTCGCTCCAACACCACACTCTCTAAAGTGGGTTGCAAAACCGGAATTTTTATGATAAATAAGCTGCGACTTCCTACAGCAGTGTCCCATTCGCCCTCGGGATCGCAGCGCAGCAGGGGATTGAGCCACTTGTGCATCAACGTGCGATCGACTATACAACGCTCCACCAGAGTAGCAGCAGCCTGAATTTCAATGGATTGCTCGAAAACTTGACGAATTGACATGAGAACCTGCAAGCTAGAAGCGTATTCTTACAGTTTCTTATTTTCCTTGTCAAATCTGACGTTAACCTGAGAAAAAAATGAATGAAACTTGGCAAGAAATAATTCAACCGACAGCGGGCCCACTAGCGGCTTTGTCCGATGGCTTACGCCCCGCTACGCTACGACTTTTGGCACAGGCCCCGCCCCCGCCGAATCCGCTGACAGATGTCCAGAGCGGAATTAACAATTTATTTCAGGGATCGACAAGCATTGAAAATCTGATCTGGGCGATCGGTATCCTGCTAATTGGCTTGATAGTATCAGCCCTCGTCTCATCTTTAGTGGGGGGATTGCTCAAGAAGACTACGATCGACAACCGACTGGCTGCTTGGATTACCGGCCGCCCGGAAGGGGAAGGAGCCCCGCAAGTGGAAAAATGGATTTCCGCAGCGGTGTTCTGGATCATTTTTATCTTTTTCCTAGTTGCCTTTTTCAACCGCCTGAATCTAACGGCTGTCTCGCAACCCCTCAATACTTTTCTCAATCAAATTGCTGGTGCTTTGCCGAAGTTAGCCAAGGCGCTGATTTTTCTGGGGATTGCTTGGGTGTTGGCGACAGTTGCCAAATTGGCTTTATCGCGGGCGATGCGGACTTTTGGCGTAGACGAGCGCTTGAATCAGCAGGTGGGCACGGCGCCCACCGAGAGTCCCTTGCTGCTGAGCGATACTCTGGCGAATGCGCTGTACTGGTTCATTTTTCTGCTGTTTTTGCCGTTGGTTCTCGAATCCCTGGATTTGCAGCAGGCTTTGCTACCAGTTAATAATTTGCTGAACCAAATTTTGGCGGCAATTCCGAAAATCCTGGAAGCTGTGCTGATTGGGTTTGTCGGCTGGCTGCTGGCTCAAGTGGTGCAGCGGATTGTCACGAATCTGCTGGCGGCGGCTGGGGCGGACAGTTTGGGCGCTCGGTTTGGAATTTCGCGGACTTCGGGCGGACAATCGCTGTCGTGGATTGTCGGGACAGTTGTCTATGTTTTGATTTTGATTCCAACGGCGATCGCAGCTTTGAATGCTTTGGACATTCAGGCGATTTCGCAGCCTGCAATCGCGATGCTCAACACGATTCTGGGCGCGCTTCCCAACATTTTTACGGCAGCCCTAATTCTGGCCGTTGCTTACATTTTGGGGCGCTGGATTGGCGATTTGGTGACTAATATCCTCACCGGAATTGGCTTTAACAATGTCTTTTCTTGGTTGGGAATGCAGCCGACGAAACAGCCGCTGATGCTACGTGCGCCTGGATCGATCGATCCTGACGCAACGATACTTCAGGAACCCGATCTTCCGGCCCGCACGCCTTCGCAATTTGTGGGCATTGTGGTGCAGGTAGGCATCATGCTGTTTGCGGTGGTAGCTGCTACCGACGTGCTGCGGATTCCAGCGCTGACGGCGATTGTCAGCGGTATTGTGCTGGTTGCAGGTCGGGTTTTGTCTGGTTTGATCGTATTTGCGATCGGCTTGTATTTGGCGAATCTAGCGTTTAGTTTGATTGCTAGTTCTGGAACTCGCCAAGCGCGACTTTTGGGTCAAACGGCTCGGATCGCGATTATTGCCTTTGTTTCGGCCTTGGCGCTGCAACAGATGGGCATTGGCAGCGATATTGTGAATTTGGCTTTCGGGTTGTTGCTCGGGGCGATCGCAGTTGGGATTGCTCTAGCTTTTGGTTTGGGCGGGCGCGAGATTGCGGCCGACCAAATTCGCGAATGGTTAGCGTCGTTTAAACAAGATAAAACGCCGCGTTTGTAATTCTCTTTCCAAAACCCCGACTTCGCATCAGAAGTCGGGGCTCTAACCGTCTAATGCCCGATCGGCAAAGTATTTTTATTAAATAATTAAATTTCTAGCCTGCTAAAATCGAATTAGCGAGAACTGAGGAGGCTTAAACTGTGACAGTTTTCACTTCTATCGAACAATCAGAAATCGAGTATCCCAGCAGCGACGGAGAACCGATGGCGGAAAGCGATATCACTCGCGATTACATGACTTACGGCGTGGAAGCTCTGAAGCTGCACTTTCAAGAGCGATCGGATGTTTATGTATCCGCAAATTCTTTCGTATATTACGAAGAAGGCAACAAATCAGCAGTAGTTGCTCCTGATATTTATGTAGTATTTGGAGTCAGAAAACGCCAAAGAGATAACTATAAAATCTGGAAAGAAGCAGGGATAGCCCCGCAGTTTGTTTTAGAAATAACATCGGAAACAACTCAAGATGTAGACCAAGAAACCAAGCCAGAAACCTATCGAAGTTTGGGAGTCAGAGAATACTTTCAGTACGATCCGTCTGGGGATTATCTGAATCCGATACTGCAAGGAGTGCGTTTAGTAAACAACCAGTATGAGCCGATTCCCGCCAATAATATCGCCTTCGATACGCTGTGGCTGTACAGTGAAGTATTGGGACTGGAATTGCACTTAGTCTCTGGAGAATTGAGGTTTAGAAATCCTCAAACAGGGGAGTTTCTCAAGACTCACGAGGAAGAGCAACAAGGACGGCTGGCCGAACAACAAGCACGGCTGGCGGCCGAGTCAGCGTTGCGATCGCTCATTTCTCACCTGTTAAATTCGGGCATGAATTTAGCGCAAGTTGCACAAATGATGAATTTATCGACATCGGAAGTGCAACGGTTAGTAGGAGGAAATGTGTGAGCATTGGTGACAACTTAGCGCAAAACCGATATTCCGGCAGGGGTTGAAACCCCTGCCTCAAAGCTAAAGTCCTCTTAAGAGGACTGA
>JAUBOH010000243.1:6323-9937 GCA_036700145.1 Microcoleus occultus BM001215366 | reverse complement strand
CCCCCTTGTAGGGGCGGTGCCAAGAGTGCCCGCCCTCAAGGCGCCGGGGGGATCTAGGCCTAATCGTCAAACAGCAGACCGGTATTACGTTTGACGTTAAGTTGACACGACAAAAGGCAGTGCCGTGTCCCTACGGCTCTTGTGGGGCAGCCTAAAAACTCCCCCCAAAACTAACTTTTTACCACACTTTCCAAGGAGCCTTCCCTTCATCCCAAAGTTCGTTTAAATACTTATATTCTCGATAAGTATCCATCGCAAAAAAGAAGCCATCGTGACGGTAAGCCATCAACTGTCCGTCTGCGGCCAAACGCTGCATCGGCTCCTGTTCTAAAACACAATCATCTTCTCCCAAATACTCAAACACCCGGCGGTTAAGTATCATATATCCAACACTAATCCAGCCGTCTATTTGAGGTTTTTCAGCAAATTCAACTACGCGGCTATCGCTGTCTACATCCAAAATTCCAAAGCGAGAAATCGGGCGAAATGTAGTAACAGTTGCCAGCTTTCCGTGAGACTTGTGAAAATCTACAAGCGCCTCAATATCGACATCAGCAACTCCATCGCCGTATGTCACCATGAAATTATCGCGATCGATATATTTTTCGATCCGTTTTACCCGTCCTCCAGTCATGCTTTCCGCGCCAGTTTCAGCCAGAGTTACCTGAAAATCTTGTTCGCGATGTTCCTCTTGATAGGTAATGCTATTTTTGCGACCCAGACAGATAGTAAAGTCATTGTTCATGGCTTCATAATTAAGGAAATATTCTTTAATCATGTTCCCCCGATAGCCCAAGCACACAATAAAGTTTTGAAAGCCGTAGTGGGCATAAATCTTCATGATGTGCCAAATAATCGGACGCCCACCCACATCAACTAAAGGTTTGGGGCGAAATTCTGTTTCTTCTCTGAGACGAGTACCGAGACCGCCAGCTAGGATAACTACTTGCATTTTTTCACGTTTTTAAAGATGATAAATTAATTTATCATCAATCATCAGTGATTTTTTCAAAGAATTATTAACATTTTCTCATAGTGAGTGAAGCTTTGTAAACCCCATAAATCACAAATTCTTATAAATAACCGTAGGGTGCGCGCGGAACACAGTATATTAAAATGCTGCGCGCAATTTATAACTCACTAATGGTAAAGTATGAAATAGACAAAACAACAGCAGACAGCTATACTGAATATAAAAAAGAGCAATGAAAAGTCAACTCTATCGCCTAAAACAGTTTTTAAGTATCCTGTGCGCGATCGCCTCAATAATTATATTATTCCACCAATCGGCAATACCTGCGGTTTATGCCACGGTTGTTGCACCTGCAATCTCAACTCTACCACAAACCGCCGTAGCTTTTGTGCCCAACATACCGGGCGGCGGATTAGATTTTCACGAAGCAGCAGGAGGACACACTTTAGAGAAACACGTTGGTAAAACAGAAGCAGAACTAGCACAGCGACTCGAAAAGGATAAAAGAATTTCTGCTGCATCTTCCTTTACTTACCGTTCCGTCGCCGAAGCGGCTATTGCGGAAGCAATGAGTATAAAGCAAAGTGCGATCGACTCCTGGATGAAGAAACAAAGCAATCGTTATACGATCGACTATGACGCCAACAGAATAATTGGCATTACTCTGAGTCGCCGCGCATCCAAAGCAACTTCAACATCTCGCCTGAGAATCGTCCTCCAGCGCAGCGCCAAATTACCTCCCGGATACTTTATTCTCACAGCTTATCCCCAATGATAAATCAATTTCCTCATTTAACCCAATTTTTCAGTTCCTACTTTCACCAAGATTGGCCCCTAGAAGCTGACACTCCCAGCGATGTAGTCAACAACTACCGCAGCAGCGAACCGCCCGAAAGTATTGAATCTGCATCGCAAGAACTCAGCAAACTGCTGGAAATGCCGATCGCCCCAGCCGATTTAGAAGCATTCATCCTCGATGAATTAGGTTGTTACTACGACCCAACATCGGAAAATCAAACAGTCCGAGAGTGGTTAGAATCGGTGCAAAAATCTTTGCACAATCCTAGCTAAACTATATATATATGTTGCACATAAGGGTAAGCATGGGGCGTCATTATATTATATCCGGTTAATTACCCACAATCAAAAAGGTTCGTAGTGAGGACTTTAGTCCTTAGATGCGGACTAAAGTCCTCACTACGAACCTATTATTTGCTAACCGTCAACAAATAGCCTTCGTGAACGTTGAAATTAGGAATAACATAAGTCAAACTACCGCTACCAGACGAAATTTGTTCTTCTTTAACAGTGACAAGTTTTTGCACAGCGCCTTCTAGATTGTTGGGAATCTTCTCTAATTTCAGACTAACTTTTTGACCGCTTTGGATACCTAGGGCTTGCAAATTCGCGAGGTTTAGTGTCACCGTTGTGGCTGAGGAATAATTGCGATCGAAATAACCTAAAAGTACCTGTGCTTTACCTTCAGGATTAGACTTGCTGGCTAAGGCGACAAGGCGATCGCTATCCGATCGGCTCAGCACCCGCGAATTCACTCCATCAGCATAAGCTTTGTAAGTCCACCAAGCTGCTCTCGGCTCAAAAGTATTAGGTGTCACCGTCCCAGTCAGCGTATTATTGAAGCAATTACTAACTTTTTTAGCTCCTGTTGTATCCCAACAAGCTCTGCAAGCACCGTCGGCTTTTGCATATTCCAAGTTATACAAATAACCTAAGATTTCTCCCGGCTGATACTGCGCTAATTCCCCGACAATTTCGTTGACATAAATTTTTTGCAATTTCAGTTCTTTGTAAAACGGACTTTGTTGATAATTGCGTTTGGCATCGAATACGTGGTCGTCCACAAATAAAATTATGGTATCGTTGAGTTCGTGCCAAGCCAAGAAATTTACTTCTAGTTTGTTCGCTTTGCAATAATCCAGAAAAGCAGTTAAATATTCTTTGTTGTAAGTGCTAATGCTCGGCCCGCCGATCGTGGCTGACGGCCCCAATTCTTCCCGCAATATTTTGTAAGCTCTTTTGTATGTTTCAAAGAATTGTTCTCTGCTTCCCTTCCAAAACGGATTTTTTAAATCGGGTTCGTTCCAGATATCCCAAATAATTTTTTTGCCTTTATTTTGCTGGGCTAACTGTCGGATGAAGGCTTCCCACGCGGGATAGTTTTGATAGGGCCAGCCTTTCGGGTTGCTACCGTAGCCCCAGAGGTCGCTAACTAATAGTTGAAATTCGGCTCCGCTGGCGATTACTCGATCGTAAACATCGAGTCTTCCCACACGCCACAGCTTCGGCTGCAAGGGCTTGACAGAGCTATCCGGGGGCTTTGTAGGGTCGATTCCGTGCAGGAAGCCGCTCATCGAGGTGATACCAGTGGCTGGCTGTCCAAAATCGACTGTGATGTTCGATCGCACTTGAGCAATACTTGGTTGCTGCCCAAAATACGCGATTAACAAGACAGTTACCGCAGCCAAGCAAATTGACAGCAACTTATTAATAGGTGGGAATTTGAAGGTGAATTGCATATTGTATTTGCTGGCTAATTGAAAAACAGGAATTAATCGCAAACATAATTAGGTTTGTAGTGAGGACTTCAGTCCTTCCTAAAAAAATTTAGAGAAGAAGGACT
>JAUBOH010000243.1:0-6223 GCA_036700145.1 Microcoleus occultus BM001215366 | reverse complement strand
AAGAAGGACTAAAGTCCCTACTACAAACGGTAGGTTTGTAGTGAGGACTTCAGTCTTTCCTAAAAAATTTTAGAGAAGAAGGACTTAAGTCCTTACTACGAACCTACCATTTTAACGAACAGAAAGTGCCACTTCAAAACCCTGTATTGATTCTATCAATTCTTGCCACGCTTTTGAATGAGTTAGCGAGTAAGTATCAAGTTTCACGTCCTTTTCTGAAGATAGCATCACAAAATTTGTGATCCAGCTCAAAATAGTTTCGGTTGTCAATAGTGGCGTGCATTTCCAAGATGACTGCAAATTCTCAACCATCCCAGATTCATCCCCGCGATCGAACGCTTGCCATGCTTGCCATACTAGGTAATAGTAGTAGAGCATACTGTCAACCTGCTGGATCTGCTTTTGGACTTTCGGGGCGATCCTCTTCGAGGGCTTCGCTAACGCAAATTTTTCTCGATTGCTGCTAGCAGATAAGACTTGTTGAATAACTTCTGCGTATTCCAAAAGCATCCGTTCTTCCTTGAATAATTCCTCGGCCCGCAGTTTGCAAGCTTGTCCTGCAAGCCGCCGCAATTCTGGATTTTGAGCCCATAGTTCTACCGTTTCCGCTAACTGTTGCGCTGTTTTTTCGGCATCAATTTTAGGATCGGCGATTAACTTTCCAGTCTCTCCCAACTCTTCGGGAATGCCGCTGACTGCTGTGGCAATTACGGGCAGTTCTTTCGCCATTGCTTCCATTACTGCTAGCGGCATTCCTTCTGCTTCCGAAGATAAAATAAAGATATCGCTAGCGTCTAACCAATCGGCAATATCCCACCGCTGTCCCAAGAATTTCACTTGTTCGGTGACTCCTAATTCGCTGACCGTTGCTCTCAATTCCGGCTCCATATTGTCGTGAGTGGTAGAACCTGGGCCGGCCCAAACAAAGTATAGCTTCGACCAAATGGGACGATTTTTCAGTTGGGCGATCGCCTGCAATTGATACTGAAATCCTTTAATTGGAGTCAGTCTCGCCGCCGTGAAACAAACGACAGCATCTTCGGGGATTCCTTGTTCTTGGCGCAATCGTTGGCGGTTTGAAAGGTTGGGCGGTTCAAAATAACTGTTCGGTCTGCCGTAATAAATGACTTTTCCCCGTTCCAGAGGCACTTTAAACAAACTCTTGAACAAGTTTAAATTCTCGTGGGAAACAGCGATTACTGCTTTGGCTAAATCGTACTGATAGGACACTGCATCGAAATAGGGAATCTGATCGCCGCGGTTGAAAGTTCGATAAGTGCGATCGATATAACCGAGAGTAATTACGTAAGGGATGTTTTGTTTGATAGCAACTTGTTTCGCAGCAAAATTTGCCATCGGCCAGCCGTCGCTAAATATAATTAAATCCGGTTTAGCTTGTGCATAAATTCTTTCAGCATCCGTACAATTGTAAGCAATACGCAAAAACTCTTTCATCGTGTCGAACTCCAGCCAAATATGCTCTATCCCTAGCTGCTGCTGTTCGGTAATTAAAGGATTAGAAGTTTTAGTTTGGACGCTAGTAACTCGGTAGCCGTCGGCTGCTAATTTGCAAAGCAGCGAGTGGTTGAATTGCGCTAAACCGCCGATTCCGTGGTCTTCTGCGTACAGGAGTACGTGCCCTGCAAGCTTGCGGTAAATTGAACTAGGTGCTGATTTAAATTGATAAGTATTGTTGGCAGCTTCTACTACTATGTCTTGCCATTCTTTTAAATTGGTTAAGGCATAAGCATCAAAGTTGCTGCCGTATTCTTCGGAAGCTACTCTAAAATTTTCCAACCATTTAAAAACAGTTTCAGTGCCAGTAAAAGGAGTATAGTACAGAGATTTTTGCAGACATTCGACCATCTCTGCTAAATATCCGTCGCGGTACATCCGCCACGCTATCCACACTAGACACTTGTAACGTTCTGCCTTTTTTAGTTGGCGTATGCGATCGGGCAAATCGGGTCTGGCGAAGAATTGCTCCATCACCGTTTCCATACTTTTCATGACTTTTGCCCCGCCGGACATCAGATTTCGATCGTGCTGGCGGTAGCAGGTTAATATCTCTTTCAACCAAACACATTTGCACCCTTTTAAACCCAAGCGCAAAGCAAAATCTAAATCTTCGGTTGGCGGAAACCGAGGGTCAAAACCGCCCAGAACTTCCCACCATTCGCGCCGCAGCATCATCGCGCTGGGACGCACATTTTTGTAGACCACAAAGGTTTCTAAATCTAATTTTGGTGCGGCTTCCCAAGGCATCGCCGCGCAGATATCTTTTCCTGTTTCATCGACCATCAACCAGCCGTTTTGTACCATGCCTAAAGAGGGGTCAGCTTCAAAACAAGCAATTTGTTTAGCGAGTTTTTCTGGCAGGAAGAAGTCGTCGGCATCCAGAAAAGCTAAGAATTCGCCTTTGGCTAGTTCGCAGCCGCGATTCCGAGCCATTGCTGCCCCTTTATTTTCCTGATACACGTACTGAATTACATCGCGGTAAGCATCTAAAACTCGGCTCGTGCTGTCTGTTGAACCGTCGTCTATGACAATAATTTCCCAGTCTTGGTAAGTTTGATCGATCGCGCTTTCGACGGCTCTACTAATGTAGCGCTCGCAGTTGTATGCCGGGATAATGACGCTGACTCGCGGTGTTTTTGAGGGAAGTATGCTAGCCATTAACTGTTTCCATTGTGATAGGTTTCTTAAGAAGCTAAAATCGATTGTAAGTCCGTAACTTTGAGAAATAGCAGCCAGACGTTTGAGCCAATCTGTGACTGTTTTTTTGGCAGAATAAGGACTGTAGCGGAGAGATTTTTGGAAAAATTCCACCGCCTCTACCGGATAGCTACTATAGTACAGTTGCCACGCCATCCACGTCAATGCTTCGTAGAAAGCCGGATTTTCTAACTCGCGGATGTGCTGTGGCAAATCGGGAAGCTGGAAAAATTTCTGTTTTAAGCTAATAAAAAGATTTGCTTGTTTTAGGGCTTTTTTTATTGAGACATTTTGGCCGTGCTGGCGGTAGGATACTGTTACTTGAGGCAGCCAAGCGGCTTCGCAACCCAACATTGCTAAACGTAGGACTAAATCTGAATCGTCTACTGAATCAAAGTCTGAATTAAACCCGCCTGCAAGTTCTAGCCAGCGGCGGGAGAACATCATGGCGCTGGGAAGTACGGGCATTTGTACTATCCAGGTTTCTAAGTCTAATTTTGGGAAATACAGCCAAGGTGTTATGTCGGAAATTGTGTCGCCTTGGTTGTTAACTAAACGCCAGCCACTGTTGACAATTCCTAATGATGGTTGCTGCCGAAATAGTGCTACCTGTGCTGCTAATTTATCGGGCGCAAAGAAGTCATCTTGATCTAAAAAAGCTATGAATTCGCCTTTGGCTTCCTGAATTCCTCGGTTGCGGGCGGCTGCTACTCCTCGATTTGCTTGATGTACATAGCGAATTCTGTCAAAATAAGGCTGTAATACTTGATGTGTCTCATCCGTTGAACCGTCGTCTACAACGATAATTTCGCAGTCTGTAAAGGTTTGAGCTAGGACGCTTTTTATGGCTTGCACAATGTAGCGAGATCCGTTGTATGCTGGTATAATTACGCTGACTTGCGGTGTCTGAGTCGCTGCTGACATTATTTACCTCGCTGTTAACCTGTTGCTATCTTAAGTTTAATCCAAATTGGTTTTTCCTCAACTTTTGTGCAAATTAACTTAAAATTCGCTCGCACAAATCCCGTGCAGGTTATTCGGTATTTACAGGTAGGCAGATGTCTGTGCATGAGTTGGAAATTTGACAGGTTTTGCCCTAGAATTATACAAGCAATTATTACTAAATAGGAACTTCAAAAGTGAATTCAGAAACAGCAGCGGTTGATTTACAGAAACAGGCAGAATTATATTTAGCTGCTGGGAAATTGGATGAGGCGATCGCCCTTGGCAGCGAATTCTTCGCATCGCACCCCAATTCTGCCGAAACTTGCAAAACCTTGGGAAAGGCGCTGCAAGCTCAGGGTAAGCTAGAAGACGCGCGGTATTGGTACAAAGTTGCGATCGCCCTGCAACCCGATTTTGCCGAAGCTTTTGCCAACCTCGGTACAGTCTGCGCTACTTTAGAACAGTGGCAAGAGGCGATCGCCTGTTACCAAAAAGCGATCGCCCTACAACCCGACTTTGCAGGATTTTACCGCAATTTGAGCCGGATATTTACCCAAGTCGGTCAAGCTGAGGAAGCGACTGATTGCTGGTATCAAGCACTGATGGTGGAACCGATCGAAATAGCCGAAGAATATCTCGACTTGGGCAATACTTTGTTGGCGCAAAAGAAACCCGAAAAAGCGCTGGTTTGTTACCATAAAACCATTTATTTAAACCCAAGTTTTTGCGAAGCTTATTGCCAATTAGCCGAAGCTTCGACGGAGCTTAAACAGTGGGATGAAGCTATTTTAAACTACCGCAAAGCTATTAAAATTCAGCCGGATATCTCTGAGTTTCACTACAAATTGGGCAATGTTTTGCAAGCAGGGGAACTCTGGCACGAAGCAGAGACAGCCTACCGCGAAAGCATTGATTTGAATCCCAATTCTTTTTGGTCTTACTCCAATTTAGGTAGCGTTCTACTGAAGCTAGAGAAATGGGAAGAAGCCGTTGTTATTTACCGTACCGCTGTGGAAATTGACCCGAACTTTTCTTGGTCTTACTACAGCATCGGCGAAGCTTATGGCAAATTAGAAAAATGGTCGGAGTCCGCCGCAGCGTACCAGCGCGCTGTTGATTTAGACCCTAATTCTTCTGGCTCTTGTCACAAGTTGGGAGATGCGCTTTTTCAACTCGAAAAATGGTCGGAAGCTGCGACAGCTTATCAACGGGCGATCGCCCTCGATTCCGAATTCTTTTGGTCTCATTATAACTTAGCTTTAGCCTTAGTTAAAGTCCAGGATTGGTCAGCAGCAACCTTCGCCTACCAACGGGCGATCGCACTCAATCCCAACTTTTCTTGGACTTATCACAATTTAGGAGAAGCTCTGTTGAAAACTCAACAGTGGAAAGCAGCCGCTGTCGCCTACAAGCGCGCTATTGAACTCAACCCAAATCTTTCTTGGTCTTATTACAATTTAGGCGATGCTTTGACTGAGCTGCACGAGTGGAACGAAGCTGTTTCTGCTTACCTTTGCGCGCTGCAAATCCAGCCCGATCTCCCGAAGATTTACACCAAGTTAGGCGATGCTCTGATCAAAAGAACTCCGGTAGATTTAGACGCAGCAACGAGTTACTATCACCACGAATTGCAGCCGCTGCACGCTCCTGAATTTTACTGCGAAACAGCCCAAAACTTTGCTGAGAGCGATCGGCTTGACGAAGCCACAGTTTTGTACTTGATGGCATTAGAAATCAGGCCGGAAGATCCAGCAATATCCGCGAAATTGGCGGAAGTTTTGGAAAAAAAGCACTCTACGGGCGATCGCAGTATATTATCAGAATTGGAAGCTGAGGATATTCGCGATCGCTACATTGCCCGAGTCGTCAAAAATCACACTTTTGCAGAAGTCGGCGGCTTGTGGGGAACTGTCAACGAAAAAGTATCTGTAGCTAGCAAATACGGTGCAGTTTCTCTGACAATGATTGATGTCACGCCCGCATCAGCCAAATTTTGGCAAGATTTTCGCGATCGTATGGCAAGTTTAAATATTGCTAATTATAATTGTATCAGTCAAGATATAACTCAGATTCAGCTTGCAGAAATTGGCCAGCCTTACGATGTAGTTCACTGTGCAGGAGTTTTGTACCATCACCCCCACCCTTTGCAAATTTTAATTAGCTTGCGTCAAATAACTGGGAAGTATTTAGTCTTAACTTCAGCGATTACCCAAGAAGTTATAGAAAACGAGCGGGGACGCTACGAAATTCCAGCTTCTGGGGTAATCTTTATTCCCGCTTTGGGCGAAGCAGAACGAGCTATCCTAACAGCTTACTGGCAGCAGTACACCTACGGCACACCAATTTTTGGACTAATTGAGAAAGCAGTTTTTGACATCAACGACTTTGGGCCGTGGTGGTGGCTACCGACAGCTTGTGCTTTAGAATCTATGTGCAAAGTAGCTGGATTTAAGGTTTTAGACAAAGGATTGACTTGGCACAATAATGCTCTGACTCTGCTGCTGGGGGTTTCATCAGTTGACAGTAGACAAGTGACAGTTGACAGCTACCCATAGCCGTCGAT
>JAUBOH010000242.1:0-9966 GCA_036700145.1 Microcoleus occultus BM001215366 | reverse complement strand
GAACCCCCCCTCAGTCCCCCCCTTGGTAAGGGGGGGAGGCAATTTGGATAAAATAACCATTCGTCATGTCACCGAAAACCAGATTCAAAGTTCCTACGCCGCCCGCAACAAAGGCATTCACGAATCAAAAGGTGAAATCATTGCCTTTACCGATGCCGACTGTCGCCCGCAATCTGACTGGTTGGAAAATTTAGTTACACCCTTTCTCAATCCAGAAATCGCAATTGCTGCCGGGGAAATACTCGCATTACCTGGTAAAACTATTCTAGAACAACACGCCGATCGCGAAAATACCTTATCTCAAAAATATACTCTCGCTCACCCTTTTTGTGCATACGGTCAAACTGCGAATTTAGCTGTACGCAGGGAAGTTTTAACACAAGTAGGTTTATTTCGCCCCTACCTGACTAGCGGCGGCGATGCTGATTTGTGTTGGCGGATTTTGCGGGAAACATCGTATAAATTGCATTTTGCCGAAAGTGCGATCGTCCGACACCGCCACCGATCTACAATGAAACAGTTACAAAGTCAATGGTATCGGTACGGCGAGTCTAATAAATATTTGCACGAACTCCACGGTGTCGATTTGATGCGAGAATTGACAACGCAGGAATATTTGTATCGGCTGGCTAGGTGGTTGGTGAAGGAGTTGCCAGTTGCTGCGTTCAAAAGCGCGATTAGCAAAGCGGAACTGGTAGACTTGTTTGATGCACCGATCGGTCTAGTGAATGTGAGGTCAAGGGCGATCGGACAGCGCCAAGCCAAACTTCCCGAAGCCGCTTGGGAAATTGAGCGCTTTTAAGATTTTACAACCTACAGCACTTTTCAGGTCAGCAGAGGTAGAGACACGGCTGGTAGGGACACGGCAGTGCCGTGTCCCTACAATCCTATAAATACCTATAAGTACAGTTTATAGGTACATATAAATAGACTGAATCAGAAATATGAAAATTTAACGCAATACTTAATATAAAATTAATAAGTCTATGGGTGCAGCGCCTAGTCTCAAAACAACCAGGAACTAGAAGGCTGAGGCCAAAATAGCCTATAATTCATACTTCTGGCTTTCCACTACTGTAGTCAGGGCGATCGAGATTATTCTCACATTTTTAAAGTTTTGTAACATTTACAGGTAATGCCAATGGCTCAAATCCTACTCCAGACCGTTTGGTTTATACCTTGCTATCCGCTTATCGGCGGAGTTCTGTCGATGCTGTGGTTTCCGGCTGTTACCCGCCGCACGGGGCCGAGACCATCCGGTTACGTGAACGCCATATTAACATTCATCGCTTTTGTACACGGCGTCATCGCCCTCGCAGCTATCTGGAACCATCCAGCTCAGCAGCAGTTTATTCCGTGGCTGAATGTAGCGGGTTTAGACTTAACCATTCCCGTCGAAATCTCTAGTGTCACCGTCGGGGCGACAGTTTTGATTACCGGACTGAACTTTCTGGCGCAGATTTATGCAGTCGGTTACATGGAAATGGACTGGGGCTGGGCTCGGTTCTTTTCCCTGATGGGGCTGTTTGAAGCCGGGATGTGCGGTTTGGTACTGTGCAATTCCCTGTTCTTCAGCTACATGATTTTGGAAGTTCTCACTTTGGGGACTTACCTGCTAATCGGGCTGTGGTTCAATCAGTCTTTGGTGGTGACAGGAGCCCGCGATGCTTTCTTAACCAAGCGGGTGGGAGACTTGTTCCTGCTGATGGGAGTAGTCGCAATTCTGCCGCTGGCGGGAACTTGGAATTTTGACGAGTTGGCTGTTTGGGCAAAAACTGCGAACCTAGACCCGACTGTAGCGACGCTGTTGGCCTTAGCTTTGATTGCCGGCCCGATGGGCAAATGCGCCCAGTTTCCCTTGCACCTGTGGCTGGATGAGGCGATGGAAGGCCCTTTGCCGGCGACGATTTTGCGGAACACCGTAGTTGTGGAAACCGGTGCTTGGATTTTGATTAAGTTGCAGCCGGTGATTGCTTTGTCGCCGATCGGACTGAAGACAACTATTATTGTAGGGGCTGCGACGGCGGTTGGTGCTTCGTTAATTGCGATCGCCCAAATCGACATCAAGCGCACGCTTTCCTATATAGTCAGCTCGTACATGGGCTTAGTATTTATCGCCGTCGGCACCGGACAAGCCGAGACAGCCCTGACATTAATCTTTGCTTACAGCTTGGCAATGGGTTTGCTCGTAATGAGCATCGGTTCGGTAGTTTGGAACAGCATCACTCAGGATGTCCGAGCTCTCGGCGGTTTGTGGGCCAAGCGGCCGGTATCTGCTATCTCCTTTATTGTCGGTAGCGCTGGATTGGTAGGACTTCCGCCCTTCGGCTGTTTTTGGGCTTTGGAAGAATTCACATCAGGACTTTCGGAAGCTCACCCTTTCTTGTTAGGAATAGTTTTGTTTGTCAACGGTGTCACTGCTTTTGGCTTAGTGCGCGTCTTTGGTTTAGTTTTTGGCGGCAAACCAAAGCAAATGACCGAACGTTCGCCGGAAGTTCACTGGCCTTTCATCTTGCCAATGACAGTTTTAATGGGCTTTACTTTACACGTTCCGCACTTGCTGGCAGCGTGGCAGTTATTGCCTGCGGCAAGTTTGAATTATACCGCAACTGGACTGCTCGTTTTGTCAACGGCGATCGGCATCGGTGCAGGAGCATTTATCTACCTGAACGAGAAATGGGAAAAACCAGTGCGAATTGGTTCTCAAGCCCTACAAGACTTTTTTGCCTACGACTTTTACACCGCCCAACTTTACCGCGTCACCGTGATATTTGCAGTTGGTTTAGTTGCTCAAATTGTCTCTTGGGTCGATCGTAATATTGTTGACGGATTCGTAAATCTCATCGGTTTTGCAACAGTTTTCGGCGGGCAAAGCCTCAAATACAACGTTAACGGTCAAACTCAGTTTTACGCCCTGACAATTCTGTTCGGAGTAGGACTTTTGGGACTGATAGTAAGCTGGCCGCTGCTAGCTCGCCTGTCGCTGATTGTCGGCGGATAAACAATCCTTTTTAGTTTTGACTCACTGTCAACCATCAACTGCGATGCCATGAGGCCTTCGACCCTTCGACCCTTCGGCTCCGCTCAGGACGACGCTCCGTTCAGGGCACTGCTCCGCTCAGGATGAACTCCGTCGAAGGGTCAACCGTCAACTGTCAACCATCAACCGTTTAAATTATGCTTAGTGCCTTGCTCTGGTTGCCCGCGTTGGGCGCTGCTGTAGTCGGGTTCCTACCCGGAAACATGAATGGAATGCGCCTGCGTTCAATAGCGTCGGCTTTTGCTGCTGCTGTTTTCCTGTTAAATATCTTGCTGCTGACTCAATTCGATCCCGCCAATTCGGGACTGCAATTTCAAGAATATTTGCCTTGGATTCCGCAATTAGGTTTGAGCTACAACTTAGGCATTGACGGCTTGTCTTTGCCGCTGCTGGTTTTAAGTGCATTGCTGACTCTATTAGTCATTTACGGCACTGGCAAAGAGATGGAACGACCCCAGCTTTACTACGCTTTGATTCTGCTGATCAATGCGGGTGTGGCGGGAGCTTTGATGTCTCAAAATTTGCTGCTGTTTGTACTGTTTTACGAATTAGAATTAATTCCTTTTTATCTGTTAATTGCGATTTGGGGCGGCAAGCAGCGAGAATACGCTGCCACGAAGTTTCTGATCTACACGGCTGTTTCGGGACTTTTAGTGTTAGCGTCATTTTTGGGTGTGGCTTGGCTGAGCGGCTCTTTAAACTTCGATTACAGTGCGATTACCACTCAAGAATTGCCTCTAAAAGTGCAGTTAATCCTGCTCACAATTCTGCTAATTGGGTTGGGAATTAAAATTCCCATAGTGCCCCTGCACACTTGGCTACCGGATGCTTACGTCGAAGCTTCGCCAGCCACAGCAATTCTGCTGGGAGGGATTTTGGCGAAGTTGGGAACTTACGGTTTAGTGCGCTTCGGGTTGCAGATGTTTCCCGAAACTTGGTCGATTATCGCTCCTGGTTTGGCGATTATCGGGACTGTGAGCGTGATGTACGGGGCTTTGAGCGCGATCGCCCAAAAAGATATCAAGCGCATGGTAGCCTATAGTTCGATCGGGCATATGGGCTACATCCTCGTCGCTTGCGCTGCGGGCACGAAACTCGCCTTAATCGGCGCAGTCGGCCAAATGGTAAGCCACGGCTTGATTTTAGCTTTGCTATTTTATTTAGTAGGCATCATCGAAAGCAAAGTCGGCACGCGCGATTTGGACGTGCTCAACGGCTTGATGAACCCGATGCGGGGTTTACCCACGGCTAGTTCCCTGTTAGTTTTGGGCGGGATGGCCAGCGCCGGAATTCCAGGTTTGGTGGGTTTTGTTGCCGAATTTTTAGTATTTCAGGGCAGTTTCTCGGTCTTTCCCATTCAAACTTTAATCTGCATTCTAGCCTCTGGTTTAACAGCAGTTTACTTTGTGATTTTGCTCAACCGCACCTGTTTTGGGAAGTTGGATAACGCCACGGCTTACTATCCAGCAGTTACGTTTGCTGAAAATATGCCGGCGCTGGTTTTGGCGGGTATTATTTTCGTTTTGGGAATTCAACCTGCTTGGCTGCTGAAGTGGAGCGAATCGACTACAAATGCGATCGTTGCTACTCTTCCGGCTGACAGAAATGCCCAAATAGCTATTAGTTATTCCCTGGAAAAATCGGGGATTGAAATCGCATCTACACAAACGAAGTCCGCCAGGGAATGAATTCCCTGTCTAATAGCGAAAGTCCTCGCTATGAGGACTAATGAGTTTTCCAGTCCTCCTCGCTGTGGACTTTAGCTTTGAGGCAGGGGTTTAAACCCCTGCCGGACTGCCGGACTATAGGTTTTACGTTAAGTTCTCACTAATAGGTAGAGCCTGGAAGTAGAACGAGTAGATAAACATTAAAATTCACTCAACCAAAGGAAGAAACAATGGTACAAACCCCTAGTAAACCAGCAACTAAACTACCTCCTTCCAAGCACGAATTTGCAGATGTAATTCATAGGCTGGAAGCAGGCGGCGCGATGATTCCAGATACGCCAGAAAATTTGATGCAAATCATCGCTATCTGGAAAGCCTACGCAGTGCCGATGGACTTCTATTGGCGGGATTTGCTTTACATCGCCGAACGGGTATTTTTACAACCGCTTCCTTTCTTTAAATACTTCTTACCCCAGGAGTATTTAGACTTGCAAAATCACTATTCAGGTGACGGTGCAGATTTGCGGATTTGGCGCGGGACTGGAAGCGCTCACCCGGAACTTTTGGAGTTCATGGAGAAGGGAGAAACTGGTAAAATGCCGCGATTGTTTCACCATTTGTGGCACGATCGCATTAACATGGAATTTGCCGAAGAGTGCATGAGAGGAATGCTTTGGCACCGGGGCTTGTACGTGCCGACGAATCAATTCGATCCTTACTTGGACACTGATGAATATAAAGCTAATGCCGATCGGGCAATTAAAGCTTACTTCAAAAAAGACCCGTTCATGCTAGGGCTGCATAAAGCATTCCCCGAACTGTTTTTAGAACAGTGCCGCCAAATGTCTTATTACAGCAATCTCGGCTTGTTCTGGGAAGTCATGGCACCGGTGTTTTTTGAAGTTTCGGACTTGTACGATGAAGGGAAAGTTACCACAGTTCCGCAAGCGATGGATTTCTTGGTAAATGGCATATTTGCGATCGCCGGAAGGCCCATTTACCACCACGTCCAAATCGACGGCGAAACCTACGAAATCATCCCCAAATCTAAGGGTTTCACATGGCTTTACGAAGCAGCGTTACCTTACGTGGAAGCGGTATTTTACCGCACTTCACCGTTCCGAGGCACCAAATCTTACAACGCGCAAGCCAGAGAAGTTCCCGACGATCAAAAAGACTTCCACTACGGAGTTTTGTATGCAGACAAATTCCCGGTAGGTACGGCGGGAATTCCGCCGACTTTGCTAGCACAAGATATGCTGCACTTCCTGCCGCCTTATTTGATGGATTTCTACAAACAGCGCTGTCGCGGCGAAGATGATATCCTGAATCAAATTGGGGTGACATTCCAGCGATCGATGTACTGCGTTACTTCGGCGGTGATTCAAGCGCTGCGAACTGCGCTGTTATATCCTTTGGATGACCCGAATCCGAAGCATTTGAAGGCGAATCGGGCATTTTTTGAGTCTCAGGTCGATCGCTTCTGCCGCCCGGAATACGGCATGAAATACGCAGCCAAGTTGAAGGATATTCAGACTTCCGATTACAAGTAGTCATTGGGAATGGGACATAGGGCATCGGGCATTGGACATTGGGAATTGGTAATTTGTTAGTTGTTATTTAAACAACTTCTAACAAGTAAGCACTAACCACTAATCATTACCGATTAACGATTATCCATGCCCGATGCCCCATTCCCAATTCCCAATTCCCAATTCCCCAATAACTATGAACAGCAAAGACGTAGCCAAATATATAGAAGCAACCGATGGGATTTCCAAACCTTGGCTGTTAGTGCAACTGCGACTGAAAAAACTGCAAGAAAGGCGATCGGACATTTCAGCAGAAGAATATGTTACAGAACTTGCCGACATTCAGCAAGATTTAATGAATCTGGGCGAATGGTGGCTGGGAATCGAAGATGAAGTGTTCTAGGTTATTTGAAGAATGTTGGGTGCGGGGATGGTTTCGCCTTCTTCCTGCCAAGCTTCGAGATACATTTTGAGCACTTCTTCGCCATGTCGGATGGCTTCTTGGCGGGTTTTGCCGTGGGTACAGGGCATGATAACGCGATCGGCAAACTCTGGAATCGTCACTAGAAAAAGTTGATCCTCATCAGACCATTGGACGATCGTACTATATTGATTCATTAATCTTCCTCCTTTAACTCGTCGAGTTCGGCTAACAATATTGCCAACTTCTTGGGATGGGTGAGATAGTAGATGAGGACTCAATTTCCTCTGTAAACTTCCTTCCGATGTTTGCATTGCAACAACAGAATCCTTAACTCTTCATCTTCAATTTCATAACGAACGCGATAATCACCAATGCGAATACGGTATTCATTTTCAGAACCTTTCAGTTTAACCACTCCATCTGGGCGAGGGTTTTGGGCAAGTTGCTGGACTTTGACAGCGATACGCTCGTAGACATCATCGGGCAAGGCATCTAGCTGTTTTTGCACAGCTTTGGGTATGATGATTGTATAAGTCATATTGACTTTCTTGCCCGTTGAGTCGTGTATTGGTGGAACGTGGTGTATTCACCGGCTTTGTAATCAGCACGGGCGGCCTCCATTTCAGCAATATCTTCTGGAGAATCTTCGTCATCCGGGAATAATTCAGCTTCCAACAGTTCCCAAAGCTGCTGTTTTTCAGCAATTTCCAGTGACGAAATTGCTTCTAGCAGTGATTGAAATGAGATGTCTACTTTCATGGTATTCTCAGCCATTTAAATTTTTCTCTATATTTAGTTTTACATTTTTAATTGTGCCTGTACCCATTCTCGCAGTTGCTGGTCGGGTCGATCGCACTTTAAAAATTTTCCATCAAATCTTTTTCTTGGGCATAAACATCTCGTAGCTGTTGCAGCCCCGCCCCAGAAATTGCCGATTTAACTTTAGCTACCAATAGTCCCCATTCCAGTAAGCTGTCAACTGAAACAGCCTCTTTGAACTTGTGCGTGTAGAATTTAGTCCAAAATACCGGTGCTAACTTGCTTTTCCAGCGTTTGTACCATCTGCCAAAATCTTGAAGTGCGATCGGATTTACTCCGACTATCGGCGGAAAATCGGCGTAGCTGACAAACCTGCTGATGTGTTTGGCGTGCACGTAAACCATGTGGCGACAGCATTCGATGCGATAAATGTCGTCTACTGCGATATTGAACAGGAGTGCGACTGTTTCTTCGGTGACAAATCTCGCCAGTGGATGCAGGATGGGAGATTTGTGAATTATCTTGGAGCAAGTGAAAGTGCTTGATTTTAGCTGGGATGATGCTATCATGGTAGATCAGACAGCTAGTAACTGTCTATTTAAGGTAAATCAGACAGCTAGTAACTGTCTATTTAAGTTTTACAGACGATCGCCTTTTAGTTTTCCAGGCCGGAGGGCGATCGGCTTTTTAGATAAGTTTATTGTAAGGTGTTATAGCACCCATTGTCAAGCATGGGTTTAGTAAGAATTAAAGTCAGAGAACTAGCCGCCGAGAAAGGCTGGACATTCAAGGAAGTTTCAGAACGTTCTGGTGTGGTGTACAACACTGTCAAGCATTATGCTCGTTGTCCAGGGCTGACAACGGTTGACTTCACTTTGTTGCGGAAATTAGCTCGGACTTTTGATGTGATGATTGAGGATTTGGTTGAGGTTTTAGAAGAATAGGTCGATCGGCCTTAAGTTGTCTAGACCGGGGGCGATCGCTTTTTCCGATGCAATTATCTTAAAACGCAACTGCATTATTTGTCAAGTATGGGTTTAGTCAGAGTTAAAGTGCGAGAGCTAGCGGCTGAGAGGGGCTGGACATTCAAGGAGGTAGCTGAGCGATCGGGCGTGATCTACAGCACCATCACCAGCTATGCTCGTCGTTCAGAAATATCAATGGTTGACTTTACCGCCCTGTACAAGTTAGCGCGGGCATTTGATGTGATGATTGAGGACTTGGTTGAGATTATTGAGGAGTAGGCGATCGACCTTTCCACATTTCCACTATAAATCATTTTGTTTCGTCTTGTCAAGACGCGCTTAAACATTTTGCATCGCAGCTAAAAACTCAGCTTAAAGGTGCTAAGATTTAGTCGAAGTTGTTAATCTCCCGTTAGTTTTGTGACTAGAGCCAGTACCGCAATCGGAGTCAGCCCAATTATCAAGGATTTTGTGCAGAAAAAGGCGCTAGCAACCCGACTAACGCTGAAGGAAATTATATATGTCGGAATGCTGGCGATCGATGAGTTGGACGAAAAGCGCCTGCAAGAATTGGCCGACAAGGTGCATCAAATGCAGGTGAATGGCGAGATTTGAGGGGTTGAGGGCGATCGAACTTCGGGTGAAGTAAGGCAAGGGCGCTCCTATAGAATTCGTCTACTGAGCCAAATTCTCATTTTTCTACCAATAAATTGGGGTTTTCTTATCATCAACAGGAGCCTTCTCCCATCTAGCATTTGTACCCGTTTCGGTGCTCTTAGCCCCACACAGTTTGCTCAAATCGACTATGGTGCTATCCGAGCGCTGATAAAAACACAAAGGTCGATCGTTGGATTGAGCATTGGGTGGAGCAAAAGTAGCAGGCATGGAAAAGCGCTCAGAAGACTGCCTTGGCATTGGGGATACTGGAACTTTCATCTCGGTGGTTTGCTCTGAGGGTTTTGCATGGATTGCGTCCGCCTTTACCATTCCTGACAGCAGCAGAAATGCTACCGAAAGGAGGAGAAGATGGGAGTGTTTCATATTACTTTTCGACAATCTTGCTTCTGAGACTATTAACAAATGCCAGCACTTCGACTTTCTCTGATTGATTGACCCTATTTTTATCGAGAGCTTGGGATACACCATTAGCAAAAGCGTTAAATTCACTGTTCGTGAGACCTCCATTCATTCCACTATGGGAAAGCTTCATAGTCCGCCCTGTATAAACACAAGGCCCCCCTGCCGCTTGGCAGAATTGATCCACTAACAACTGACGCAGCCTCTGTTTTGAGTTTGTGCTCAAGCCAATAAAGTATTTACCAATTAGTGCGTCATTGAATATGAAATTTGCTGCATCATCAATGACGGCTGCGATCGCGTTGTAGCCTCCCAGCCTATTGTAGAGAGAATTTCCTCCGGGAACTTGTGCAATCAGGTCTGTAGCTACTTTTTCTGCTGATACTTCTGCTGACATCGCCGGCGTAGAACGAGCGAAACTAGGGCTTAATCTGAAAGTAGTCACAACTATGACTGTGATGCAAATTAATGTCAACAACGTTGCCAAAGATTTACTGAGTTT
>JAUBOH010000241.1:8168-10013 GCA_036700145.1 Microcoleus occultus BM001215366 | reverse complement strand
GCTGGGGGGGGTCGCCGCTGATAACAGTCCCGACCAAATGGAATTACAACTCTCAGGATTGGTCGTCAAACGCAACGGATATCTGCAAGTTTATAACCCCATATACGCCGCTATTTTTAACCTCGATTGGGTACAGCAAGAATTAGCGAAACTCCGCCCCTACCAGGAAAACTTCGCCGCTTGGATAGCCTCAAATCGTCAAGATACTTCCCGACTGTTGCACGGTAAAGCGTTGGATGATGCGTTGCAGTGGAAAGTGGGGAAACGTTTAAGCGATGAGGATAATGATTTTTTAGATGCCAGTCAAGCTGATGAACGGCAAGAATTGAGGACATCTAATAAATTATTAAAAGAAACCCGCAGACAAGTTAGAGAAGTTCTCAAAATTGAAGAAGCCGGGCACGATGCGTTAAAGCTTTTTCAGTCGGGGGGAAAGCAAATAGCAGCCTTGCGAGCAGCTATCAAAGCAGGAGAAGGTTTAAAGAAGTGGATACCCGACAATCCCCCGCTTTCGGAATATCCCACTACCAGTCCTCTGTTATCTTTGCAGGTAATTATCACTAAAATCCGCGAAAGGCGTGTATTGGTCGGACATAACGACTCGGTAAATAGTGTTAGTTTTAGCCCGAATGGAAATGCGATTGCCACTGCTTCAGATGACGGCACCGCCAAATTGTGGGACTTGCAGGGCAACTGCTTGCTCACTTTCATCGGACATAATGACTCGGTAAATAGTGTCAGTTTTAGCCCCACAGAAAATGCACTCATCACGGCCTCAGATGACCGCACCACTAAATTGTGGGACTTACGGGGCGACTGCTTACAAACTTTCACCAGACATCGTGATTGGATAACAAGCGTTAGTTTTAGCTCGAATCAAAACTTGCTCGCCACTACCTCAAGAGATAACACCGCCAAAGTGTGGGATTTCCAGGGTAACTGTTTGGTCACTTTCACTAAGCATAATGACTCGGTAACAAGCGTTAGTTTTAGCCCGAATGGCGATACGCTTGCCACTGCTTCAAGAGACAACACTGCCAAGTTATGGGACTTACAGGGCAACTGTTTGGTCACTTTCGCCGGACATACTCGCCTAGTAAATAGCGTCAGTTTTAGCCCAAACGGAGATGCGATCGCTACCGCCTCATCTGACGATACAGCCAAATTGTGGGACTTGCAAGGCAACTGCTTGCTGACTTTTACCGGACATAATGACTCTGTAACAAGCGTTAGTTTTAGCCCGAATGGGGATGCGATCGCCACTGCCTCAAGAGACGACACAGCCAAATTATGGGACTTGCATGGCAACTGCTTGGTCACTTTCACCGGACATAATGACTCGGTAAATAGTGTCAGTTTTAGCCCGACTGGAAATGCGATCGCTACTGCTTCATCTGACACAACCGCCAAATTATGGGATTTGCAGGGAAATTGCTTGGTCACTTTCGCCGGACACAATCGCCTGGTAAGAAATTTCATTAATAGCCCCACTAAATTAGTGGACAACTTGTTCATGACTTTCAAAGCATATGAAGGGCCACTAACAAGCATCAGTTATAGCCCGACTCAAGATGTGCTGGCTACTGCCTCAACTAACGGAAATACCAAATTGTGGGACTCGCAGGGAAATTGCTTGGTCACTTTCACCTTAAGCTGGCAGAATTACCGCGCAAATAGTGTCTGTTTTAGTCCAAATGGGAATGCGATGGCTACTGCTTCATCTGACACAACCGCCAAATTGTGGGACTTGCAGGGCAACTACTTACAAACTTTCACCGGACATAATTACCTTGTAACAAGCGTTAGTTTTAGCCCCACAGGAAATGCGATTGCTACTGCATCACA
>JAUBOH010000241.1:0-8068 GCA_036700145.1 Microcoleus occultus BM001215366 | reverse complement strand
AACAAGCGTTAGTTTTAGCCCCACAGGAAATGCGATTGCTACTGCATCACAAGACGACACAGCCAAATTATGGGACTTGCAGGGCAACTGCTTGGTAACATTCACCGGGCATAATCACTGGATAAATAGTGTCTGTTTTAGCCCCACAGGAGATACGATCGCCACTGCATCAAATGACAAAACCGCGAAATTGTGGGACTTACAGGGCAACTGCTTGGTAACATTTGGACATAATCACTTGGTAACAAATGTCAGTTTTAGCCCCACAGGAGATAAGATCGCCACTGCCTCAAGAGATGGCACTGCCAAATTGTGGGACTTGCAGGGAAATTTACTGGCCGACTTTAGTGGCTATCAGGGAAATTTGCTCAAAGGTGAGGCAGATTTTGTGGAATTGAAAAGTCCGATTAATAGTGTTTGTTTTAGTCGGGACGGGAAGTTTTTAATAACTGGTTCCCAGGATGGAAACGTGCGGTTTTGGCCCGTGGAAAGTTTGGACGAGTTGTTGGCGAGGGGGAGGGAATGGCTGGGTGAGAAATTTTAACCGCTGATGTACGCGGATGCTTTTGATGTAGCGACAGTTTTGCAATCTTATTTTCCTCTGCATCTACTCAGGTATCTTCTTCATCTTCAACTGCCCGTCGTTCGTATTCTACAATGATGCACATAATTTCATCCGCAGGAATATCAGCTTGTGCAGATTTTGCATAAACAGTCAGTAAAATAATTCCATTTTCAGTTTTGACATAATAAATCAGACGATAGCCGCCGCTTTTACCTTTTTGAATATCGCTATTTTTGACTCTCACTTTAAAAAGATCGCAACCAATCCCAGATATTCGAGCGCCTGGTAACTCTCCCCGTTCAAGTTGTTCGATGACTGGTTGTATATCATTACGAATACTGCGATATTTTTTGGCTATGTTGCGTAAATTTTTCGTAAAGGTTGGTGCAGCTTCAACTTGGATCGATGGTTGCTCAGACATCATCAATTCCCTCCCATATTTGGGCAACAGGAATTGTTTTTCCAGTCATTGCTTCATGCCAAGCTTGACGAAAATCGGCTAAAATTGCTTCTTGAGATTGCTCGGTTTCATTACTTTCTGTCACTTCGGGAATCAGCACAATTACTTCTACTTTGCTATTTTGCTCTAAATTTAACGGTTCATCAATGTACAATTGCCCTCGATCGTCGATCGTTGCCATCACTTTAATTGCTTTCATAGTTACTCCGGCTCATCTAGGGTATCAGAAATAGATTGATGTCTAACGCTTCAAATTATTGGTTATTTTTTTACTTTATTAACTTGGAGCGTCCTAGCTCAGTTCCTAGCTTTTGCTATAGCTCTATGTTATCATAATTTTCGGCACTTAACAATTACTATTATTAAGAAGTTTATTAATCACAATCAATTCAACAAGTTCGCGCTCGGATGTCAAGATTTGTTAAAAAATTGCAATTAGCAGTGACATCAGACAAACTCTTCTCTTACCATAAGAAACGGCTCAACCCTGTAACTGAAGGTAAGAAAATGTCTGAACTTAGACAAAATCTAATTACCAGAGATTGGGTAATCATCGCCACCGATCGCGCAAAAAGACCAGACGAATTCGCCAATAAAAAAAAAATACCCGTATTCCTACCCTCACACCGCCCCGATTGCCCGTTTTGCGTGGGAAATGAGGAAGATGGAACAGTAGAAACTTGCCGTTTGGGCGATTCCCTACGGGATAGCTTCGCTTCACGCACCGGCTGGAAAGTCCGCGCAATTGGCAACAAATATCCCGCCCTCTCCCCGACAGCAGAATGGATGAGAATATCATCGGGAATTCACCGCACGATGGCGGGAATCGGCGTTCACGAAGTAATTGTCGAACACCCGCGACACGATTTGACTACAGCTTTGTTGAGCGTAGAAGAAGTAGCAAACATACTTTTAGTATACCGCCAGCGTTATGTAGAAATCCGAAACTATCCCCATATTGAAACAATTATTATCTTCAAGAATCACGGAGAAAGTGCCGGAACTTCTCTCGAACACCCTCACTCGCAGATAGCAGCTACGCCCGTTGTACCCAGCCTGTTTCGCAGCCGGATTGATGCAGCAATTCGCTATTTTGACGACACGGGAGAATGTCTGTTTTGCCGCACTTTGGAAGATGAGTTGGCCTCGGGTGAAAGAGTGATTTTTGAGACCGAACACTTTGTGGCTTTTATCCCTTATGCTGCACTTTCGCCCTTTCATATCTGGATTTTTCCGCGCCGCCATACCTCTTCGTTTGATGACATTACCGATGCGGAAATTACGGATCTTGCTTATACTTTGAAAACTGTACTTGCTAAGCTTTATTACGGATTGAACGATCCTGATTACAACTATAATATTCGATCGGTCCCAACGGCGGAACGGGCGACTAAATATTTTCACTGGTATCTGGCAATTATTCCCAGAGTGTCGAAGCAGGCTGGGTTTGAGCTCGGCAGCGGGATGTTTATCAATACTGCTTTGCCCGAAGAAAGTGCCGAGTTTTTGCGATCGATCGCAATTCCTACCGACTGTAATTTCCCGCTGACCTAAAGTATCTTACATCACAATACGTTAAAGGTTGCACTGTCAGTGTTAATTCGTTACCCTGTGAGAATGCTTGTAAAATGGCGATCGAAACGTCGGCTTAGCGAAAACTTCGTCTTATCACAGAACTAAAAAGCAGTCAAGTGTCTAAGGGTACAAAAAAAACGATTCGATATGACACCAATAAAAATCTTAATAGTAGATGATGAATTAGAATTAGAGCGCCTGATTAAACAGCGACTGAGAAAGCAAGTTCAAGCCCTAGAATTTGAGTTAGTATTTGCTCGCAACGGCAAGGAAGCTTTAGAAAAAATGCAAAGCGATCCAGGGATTGAAGTAGTGCTGACTGATATCAATATGCCAGAAATGGACGGTTTGACCCTGCTCAACAAACTGTTCCAAAATGACCGCAATATCACAGCAGTAGTGGTGTCAGCCTACGACGACATGAAAAATATTAGGACGGCCATGCACTGCGGTGCTTTTGACTTCCTCACCAAGCCGATCGACTTTGAAGATTTAACCATAACTATCAACAGAACTCTGGAGTCAGCCAGACAAATGAAAAAAAATATCAACCAAGTGCAAGAAGCTCAACTGCAACTGATCCAAAATGAAAAGATGGCTGCTCTCGGTGAGTTGGTGGCCGGTGTCGCTCACGAAATCAATAATCCGATCGGCTTTATTGCGGGCAATATAAACTTATCTACAGATGCAGTTAATGATTTAATTAACCACTTGCGATTGTATCAAACAACATTTCCCGAGCCAGGGCCATTAATAGAGGATGCTGCTGCTAAGATAGATTTAGATTACCAGCTCGAAGATTTGCCGAAAATGCTGTCGGAGATGAAACGGGGAGCCGAGCGAATCGTTAATATTAGCAATTCCCTGCGAACTTTTTCTCGCAGCGATACGGTTAATAAGGTGTTGGCGAATATCCGCGAGGGACTCGATAGCACCTTGATGATTTTGCAGCACCGCTTGAAAGCTAATAACAACCGTCCGGCGATTCAAATAGTCAAGGAATACGGACAACCAGTCCTAGTCAAATGCTATCTAGGGCAAATGAATCAAGTATTTATGAATATTTTCAGCAATGCGATCGACACTTTGGACGAAGCAAGTCAAGGACGCAGTTATGCTGAAATGAAAGATGCTCCCAACACGATTACAATCGTCACTGAGGCCAAGTACGATCGGGGAATTTTTGAGATTAAAATTAAAGACAACGGCCAAGGAATGTCAGAGGAAGTAAAAGCGCGAATATTTGACCAGTTGTTTACTACGAAAGCAGTGGGAAAAGGTACCGGTTTGGGTTTGTCGATCAGCCGTCAAATTGTCGTGGATATGCACCGCGGGAGTCTGAGTTGCGAGTCAGTGTTGGGCGAGGGAACTGAGTTTACGATCGCCATTCCCCTGCAAGAAGAATTAGAATAAGCTGTACTCATTGCGAAAGATTGTCTGTGATGTTCGAGGGGGAATAATCTATTGAAATATACAATTTAAATGCAGTACAGCTTAATTTACGATCTACACTTATTCACGTACCAATACTTAGGAATTTTACCAAACTCACAATAAACTTTCGACATATTGCCAGCAGTCATCGCTAAAAGTAGCTCTCAACAAGTCTTTAATTGTAGCATCGATCGATAATATCCCCTCACTAGAGACGCCACTCTCGCCGATTTCGCAACCGCGATCGGACAAATGTTCTTGGAGGTGGGCGAGAGTATCGGCGAAATTAGCCAGAAAATAATGTTCGTCCACCCACGCTGTCGGATCGGGTATTGCTGCACTCCCAAAAGCTCGATCGACTAAATCTTTCTTTGCCGAATCATCAGTTTGGTTTTTCATGGGATCGATTTAGATACAATTTGCAACTCATCCCAATATAGAGCTAAATTTTCAACAGGATCGCGATCGCGATCGACCACCGCAGTGACAAGTTTGTGTAGTTTGTGCGATCGCGATCGAGATTTTTTGGTCGATCGCGTGTTACTATACCACCTCAAAGTCGGTGGTCGATAATTTTCACCTCCGGCAAAATACACTTGGGCACCATCCCGTGAACTCCTGGGTGAGGATTGTTGACAGCCTGCGTAATCCGAAAATTTACGGCGATGGAACACAAAACATAAGCATCTTCCTCTTTCAAACCCGCAAAAGTTTGCAGCCAATAAACCGTCTGTTTTACCGCCATTTCCAAGGCTTCATCTAAATTTCGACCGAATCCCACAATCACAATATGAGTAGGCGTTTCAGCAAACGGAAATATCAGAAATAAATCCTTGCGTAAGATGATTTGAATAGTCCCGTTCATCGAAGTTTCAATCGCAGTACCGTCAACTTCGCCGTCTCCCTGTGCGGAATGTCCGTCGCCGATGGACAGCAAACCGCCCCGCACAAAAACAGGTAAAAACAACCGCGTTCCCGGTTGCAGTTCCCGATTGTCCATATTGCCGCCGTAGCGGCCAGGAGGAATAGAAGAACGGTTGATTTCTGAATTAGCAACGCCAATAATTCCGAAGAACGGGTGCAGGGGAATCCGAACGCCGCTACCTGCAGGAAATTCCGCAATCTTTTGCTCTAAATCAAGGGGAATAAACCGCAATTTAGGTTCGGGAAAATACTCCGGTAAAACTCCCCATCCGGCGCGAATTGCATTAAATCCTACGGGTAAACTCGGGTAAACATCCTCGATGTGAACTTCTAAAACGTTTCCCGGTTCGGCGTTGTTAACATAAATCGGGCCTGTTAGCAAGTGCGGGCCAGGGCCTACTTTGCGGTTGGGAGGCAAATTTTGACAAATATCTAAAAATTCCGGGGTAAGAAATTCGGGCGGGGCTTTGTCAGCAACATAATATCCTGAATAGGTTTCGATATCGATGCGATCGCCCGAATCGACGGTTAAAGCAGGTTCTAGCTTCGGAGAAAAACCGCCTAAGTGTACGGTTTTGCAGTTAGCTTTGAGAAGGTGGCGAGTCATATCTATTTGAGATTGAAGATGCTTTAAGTGTGTTAAGACTGTTATATCGCAAGTCTAAATCATTTTTGCCAAATATTTTTTATGAACCGCAGAGGGCGCAGAGGGCGCAGAGAAAGAGAATCGAGAGATGAGAAGAGTCAAAAAATGGTTGAGGTTTGTTATATCTGAGATGTTGCACCATTTTCATGAACAGGCTTTCCGGCCTGTTCCACTCATAGTTCAATTTTCTGGTGGGGAGTAGGGGTTGGGCACTCCTAGCCCGCCCTAAAAGGCTTATTGACAATGGTGCAAGATGTGAGTTATATCTCAGATATTCTACTAATTTCTTAACTTTTTGATAACCTTGGTAGTTTAAAATTCAAAGTCTAGAATCTCAAATCGATCGCTGTTTTTCCTTCTGAGTAAGTAAGTCGGCGTAAATAATTCAAGGTTTGTAGTAAGGGCTTCAGCCCTATTTTGAGGGCTGAAGCCCTCACTACGAGCAAATCTAGCGTAATCTTTAAATTACTTAACATACTTTGTTTTATTACCGCCTACTTACTTAATGACTAATGACTAATGACTAATGACTTATGTTAACACCATTGCCCGACCAAGTAGAAATTCCCAAAGGTTATTCTCGCAATCCGTGGTTTTTTGCCGTCCTCTTTCTGATTGTCCTATTGCTAGGTTTCATTATGCAATCTTACCTCAACAAACCCCAACTTCTAACAGATCCATTTTTGCAACTCCCAACAGCAAATTCCGTGCGAGTTGTTTGGTTTACCGAGTTTCCCGGTACTCGCAACACCGTTGATTACGGCGAAAATTTTAGTCAAATTGCGGCTGCAAATACTACGAAGCTAACCCGCACTCGCGAAGACAAAGACTCGCGCATCTCCGATGAAATGAAACAGGGCATAATTGACAGCAATCCAATTGTCCGCGACATCTGGCGCCACGAAGCAGAAGTCCCGAATTTAAGGCCCGGTGTTCGGATTCCTTATCTAGTCACTAGCGAAAGGAAAGATGGCGCATCTGTCAGCAGCAAAGTTTTCAGTCTTTCTCCGACACCAGCCGCAGGAATTGCGCTGAAAATTCTCCTCACTTCCGACCATCAATTGATGCCGATGACAGCGGCAAATCTCCAGAAAGTAGCAGAAACAATTGATAAAGTTGATGCAGTTTTCATGGCTGGGGATTTAATTAATATACCCGATCGCGCTTCCGAATGGTTCGACGACTACCGAGGCCGCGCCTTCTTTCCAGGTCTACAAGGTCGCGGATTCTCCGAACTGGACAAAAACGGCATCAAAACAGTTTACAGCGGCGGCGAACTGATCCAACACGCGCCTTTATTTCCGGCGATTGGGAACCATGAAATTATGGGTAGGTTTTCAACTACCAGCACACTCAACGACCAGTTTAACGATCCTTTTCCCCGCGCTGCTGCGAATAAAATATACCCATACCCAACTCAAAAATCTGTGGTGACAGACCAAGATGCTTGGTTAAAAAACCATAGTTTTAATAGCGATACTTACAACGAAATTTTCACTCTTCCCAATGACAAAAATTACTATGCTGTGACTTTTGGTGACGTGCGGTTAGTGACTTTGTATGTTACGAATATCTGGCGGACTCCGAATTTAGATCCGGGTGCGAGAGGCAAATATCGGGAACGGGACGAAGATTTTAACAATCCCGAAAAATGGGGATACGGACAGCACATTTTCGAGCCAATTGTCAAGGGCAGCGCTCAATATAATTGGCTGCAACAAGAGTTAAAAAGTTCGGAATTCAAGCAGGCAAAATATAAAATTGTGATGTTTCACCACCCGCCGCATTCTCTGGGCGACAATATTGTACCTGCTTATACCGATCCTGTGCAAATAGTCGATCGCGCTCTCGATGGCGAGATTAAGATGGTGCGTTACGAATATCCAAAACAGCAAGATTATCTGATTCGGGATGTGGTGCCGCTGCTAGAAACAGCCGGAGTGCAGTTAGTTTTGTACGGACATTCGCACTTGTGGAATCGGTTTGTGAGTTCCAGCGGAATGCACTTTTTGGAGACTTCTAATGTTGGCAATAGTTACGGTGCTTTTGCGGGGGAAAAGCGTCGATTTGTGCCGCCGGGATATCGGGAAGATTACAGCGCTATTGGAGATCCGAACGGATTGGAACCTGTGGTGCCGACTGTTGCGCCTTTGTTAGGGAAAGATGGTCGGCCGCTGCCGTATATTGAGAGCAACGATATTACGGCTTTTAGTATTTTTGATACGGGGAACGGTACGGTTAGCAGTTATTATTTTGATACGCGGAAACCGGAGTCAGAAGTGGTGAAGTTTGATGAGTTTAAGTTGAAAAATTCATAAATTAATGCAGTTTTTTGGGTGCGCCTCCCGAGCACTTTACCCTATTTGTGCGACGGGTAATATCAATTCCGGCTGCACCGGAATGACAAGCGAGGACACGGCAGTGCCGTGTCCCTACAATTGATCGTGGTAGGGACACGGCACTG